>CACJOS010000025.1 GCA_902595115.1 uncultured Pelagibacteraceae bacterium | reverse complement strand
TACACCAGGATAAACTGTAGACTCTACAATTAAAATATCTCCTTTTTTGATAAATTTAGAAATTTCGGTAAAAGCTCTTTTTAAAGCACTTAAATCTGGGAGTGTTTTTTTTCTTAAGGGTGTTGGAACAGTTATAATGAAAAAATTGCAATCTTTCAGGTCTTTTGAATTGTTTGTATATTTTGATTTGTTCAATAATTTCAAATCTAATGACTTAAATTCATTATTGACATCTTTTTTTTGTTTTAAGAACTTAATTCTTAAAGAATTTTTATCATATCCAATAGTTTTATATTTTTTTTTAAGTCTGATGAAAACGGGTAAGCCCACATAACCTAGTCCTATAACTGAAGGTTTTATTTTATACATATTAAATAAATTATTTATTTGATAGACAGTTTTATTAATAGTTTATACTAATGATTAAATTAAACAATGACAATTTTAATTACAGGTGCTGCAGGTTTTATTGGAAACAACTTTTGTCATAAATTAGCTAAAAATAAAAAATTAAATTTAATAGGTATTGATTCATTAAATAATTATTATGCTGTAAAAATTAAAAGGCATCGAATTAAAAGATTATTGAAAAATAATAATATTAAATTTTACCAAATTAATATTAAAGATAAAAAAAAACTTAAAAATCTCTTTAAAAAATATAAATTTGATGAAGTTTACAACTTTGCAGCACAAGCTGGAGTAAGATACTCAGAAGTAAACCCTACCGCTTATATAGATTCAAATATTACTGGTTTCATAAATTTAATAAAACTTTCAAAAGATTTTAAAGTAAAAAAATTTTTTTATGCATCCTCCAGCTCTGTTTATGGAGATTTAAATAATTTTCCTCTAAAAGAGAGTGAAAAATTAAATCCTAAAAACTTTTATGGTATGACAAAAAAATTAAATGAGGATATTGCAAGAAATTTTTTTGAAAATTATAAATTTAAGAGCGTAGGCCTAAGATTTTTTACTGTTTTTGGAGAATGGGGCAGACCTGATATGTTTATGTTCAAATATTTGACTGCTGCATATTACAAAAAAAAATTTTATTTAAACAATTACGGAAATCATGTGAGGGATTTTACTTACATAGATGATGCAACTAATATTTTGCTTAAACTCAGAAATAAAAGTATTAAAAAAAATGATATTTATAATATTAGTTCAAATAATCCAATAGGATTAAAACAAATTTTAAGTTTTTTTCAAAAAATAAGTCCAAAGACCCAAATAGTAAAAAGAGAGTTCCAAAAATCAGATGTTTACAAAACACATGGTTCAAATAAGGTTGTTATTGAAAAAACAAAATATAAAAAATTTGAAAATGTCAAAGAAGCACTAAAAAAAACACATGATTGGTATTTTAAAAATAAGAAATATTATAAATAAACTTGTCGATTAAATTCTATCAAATAAACTTTCGTATTTTTTGATATTTTTACTAGTAAACCTTTTTAATTTATTTTTAGCTAAGAAAGTTTTATTTAAATAATAATCATAATTTTTAATTATTTTGTTTAATTTTTCAGCAAGATCAATTTCGTTATTCATACTATAAAATTGACCACCTTTACCATTCAAAATAATTTCATTAATACCCCCGTAATTTTTTGAAGATATCACAGGTAAGTTATAGTTTATCGCTTCCACTACTGCATTAGGAAATCCCTCAAATAATGAGCTGCATATGTAAATATGACTTTTTTTTAGTAACTTGATTTTTTTTTTGTCTGAGTAACTTGTTATTTTACAAGATATTTTATTTTTTCTAATATAGTAATTGTATTGATTTTTTAATTTACCATCACCTAAAATATTAAGAAAAATTTTATTTTTCTGTAGTATTTTAATTGCCTTAATTTGAACCAATAAATTTTTTTCACGTGATAATCTAGCAATTGTTAAAATATTAATTAAGCCTTTTGGAGAATTTTTTTTTTTTTTATTTTTAATAATTTTATCGAGCGTTAATGGATAAATATATTTACATTTTTTTTTGGTAATTGTAGTAAAATCATCTGCGATTTTTTTTGAATTCCCAACGATATAATCGGCTTTTTTATAAAAAAATTTTATTATGATTTTTGTAATCAGTTTTTTAATAAAATCACTTAAATCATAGTAGATGTTTAATTCTTGGAAAGGCGTTCTTTCAATCAATACAAGTTTAAATTTGTCTAGAATCTTAAAATATATTACAAAAAGAGCATTTGCATAATTTATATTTGAGATGATTATTGTTTTAGTTTTATCAAAATTATTTAAAAAAGTTTGAATTTTTTTCATTGAAAAAAAAGTACTTTTTTGGTTTAGCTCTATTACTTTTATTCCAAATCTTAAAAAATCTTTTTTATAAAAGTTTTTCGTTAAAGATAAAATAAATATTGAATATTTTTTTTTGTTTAAATTTTTACAAATATTAAAAATAGACTTTCCTGCACCGCCAGAGGAAAAATTCGGTAAAAAAAAAATCAAATTTTTTTTTTTCATAAGTATTTTTTTATTAATTTTAGATATTTTTTACAGTTTATTTTATAATTAAATCTTTTTGTTTCTTTATAAGCATCATTAATTTTATTACGAATAGAAAGCTTTTTTCTATTAGCATTATATTTTAAAATATTATGTGAAAGTTTTTTATAATTTCCTATATTAATTAAATCTCCTAGTTTACCATTTTTTAATATCTCTTTGGGTCCGGTTTTGCAATTAGTTGAAATAATATACTTTTTTAAATATTGTGCCTCTAGTAATACATTTGGCAAACCTTCATATTTAGATGTTAATATAAATAAATCACATTGGTTTAAATATTGTGAAGGATTGGCTTTAAAAGTAATTAATTTAACTTTTAATTTTAAATTATTCTCATTTATATATTTAGTAATTTTATCTTTTAAATTTCCACTTCCAACTATTAAAGCTTCATAGTTTATTCGATTACTAATCAATTTTAAGCTTTTCAAAAATGTGAATGGGTCTTTTTGATCAACTAATCTCCCTAAAAATAAAATCTTTAAATTTTTTTGGTCTTTGAAAAATTTTTTTTTTGTATTTTTAGAACTATCAAGATCTTTTGTACTAAGAGGATTGTAAATGTATTCTGCTTTTACTTTAAGTTTCTTTTTTAAAATTCTCTTCATTTCTTTACTATTAACTATTATTCGTGTGGATAATGGTAATATAAGTTTAAATATTATCCTTTTTATTGAACTAAACATCCAGCCATAAACGGCTACTCTAATAATATTTCTTACCCCAAGTAATTTAGCTATAAGCGTTACATACAAATTTGATTGAAAAGAAAATATAACGCATTTTCTATTCAGACTTAGAATTGTAATTATTAATAAAATTAAGCAAGATAAATTTTTAATTAATCTATTATTAGTGATCAAAAGCTTCTTATTGAGGGAAATTATTTTTAAGTTCTTTTTAAATTTTTTTCCTATATTTTTATCACAGGTGATCAATGAAACTTTATTTAAATTATTTAATAAATAATTTGTTAATATGAAAATATTTTTTTCTATCCCACCTTTTTCTATAAATGGAGCAAAAATAATTAAATCCTTATTCATTAATTTTTTGTCCAACTTTTTGATAGTTTATGTATTTACTAAACATGACATGCAATCTTTAGCATATTTTGATTGTATATATTTAAAAATTTAAATAATAAATATATAAATGAAAATTTTTTATTGGGCACCTTGGATTGGTAATGTAGGCACAATTAAGGCAGTAATAAATTCTTCACATATTTTAAGACACTATTCTAAAAATAAAATTTCTACTAAAATAATTGATGCTGTTGGTGAATGGCACAATCATAAAAATTTTGGCAATTTTATTAATTTGACAAATAATAAAATTTATAATTTCTTACCAAAAAACGGTTTTATTAAAAGTAGATTTACTTATCTAATAATTTTTTTATATTCATTTTTACCACTTCTTAGACTTTTAAAGAAGGAAAAACCTGACTATCTAGTTGTTCAATTAATAACATCGCTTCCTATAATTTTAAATTTACT
>CACJOS010000024.1 GCA_902595115.1 uncultured Pelagibacteraceae bacterium | reverse complement strand
AGTCACCTGAATGTGGTTTCTCAATGGCTGTGGCTAATATATTAAAACTTTTAGAGGTAAAATTTAAAGGTGTTAATGTTTTAGAAAACCAGAATCTCCGAGAAGGTATTAAGGTTTACAGTGATTGGCCAACGATTCCACAACTTTATGTTAAAAATGAATTTATTGGTGGATGCGATATAATTAAAGAAATGTTTGAAAATGGAGAATTGAAGAAAGTCTTTCAGGATAAAAATATTCCACATAAATCATGAAACAATTCATATATAAAACTTTAATAGCAATAATTGCTATAGTTTTGGTTTATGAATTAACAATTGCTAAACAAATAAAAGAATTTACATCACAAAGTGAAATTATATTGACTAAAGAAGGCCGTAAAGATGGTGTCGAAAAAATAAGAGAAGAATTAAAAAAAGCAATTAAAAAAGAAAGATATTTATCAAAAGAAGATGCCAAGTTGATAAATCAATTTATTAGAAAAATCAGAAATGAACTTAGAGAAAGTTCTGATTAATCACAATACCAAAGACTGCCTAAGTTAATTTCTTGTTTGCTAAAAATATAATTATACTTTTCGTTTAAAATTAGAGAGCAATCTTTTGGATTTGAGCGTTTAACATTTCTAACGTTTTTAATTACATAATAAGGTCTATTTTTTGCTCCATCCAATTCACTGTAAGATTTAAAACATTTAAATCCATATTTTTTTAAAAAAACCTCTGCATATTGACCTCCATAAATGCAGTTTTGTTTAATGAATTTTTTATTTACATAATCTTGCTCAATTTTTTTACTTAAATTTTTATTGCTAATACCCCAATAATCTGTCTCAAAGTTTTTATTAATATTCAATATTTTTGCTGAAGAGTTCAGCCATGTGTACTGATATGGATTTATATTAATATTTTCTAAAGTAAAAAAAATAATTGTTAATGAGCCTAAAACTATAAATATTTTTCTATTAAATAAGTAAAGAAATGAAAATCCTGTAATTAATATTAATGGAATTAAAAACATTATATGTCTTAATTCATCATATAAAGAAATATTCAAAATAATAAATAGGACTAAAATAGAAAGAATGGTAATTAAGACAGAAATAAGAATAATTTTAGAAAATTTATTTTGATCAAGTTTATTCTCAATAAATGGAAATAAGAAAATTCCAAATATAACTAAAATTGGAAGTTTAAAAAATAACCAAATAAAATAATAGCTTGCAGGAAGATTTAATGCCTCCATACAGTTACCTAAGGTGATGGTGCAAACATTTTGTTGGTACTTTCCCATCCAACTTATAGATTTAACTAATTCTAAAGGATTGTGCCAAAGTATAGGATTCATTAAATATATTAATACTGTGGTTGTAACGAAAAATATTAATAAATTTTGAAACTTAGTTTTAATAAATTGAAATGTATTCAATTTTTTAATTTCCAAATAAACAATTATAAAAACAAGATATTGGAGAAAGATTATTAAACCTAATGTTCTTATTGAGACTAAAAAGGCTGTAAAAAAAGATAAAGTAATTAAAAATTTTAAATTGATTTTTTTGTTAATTTGTAAATTTTGTAATATTTTAATTAAATAAAAAGTACAAATAATCCACACAGAAAGAAAGGGTATATCTTTAGGATTAAATAAAGAATGTCCAAAAAGATATGGGTAGGTAAAATAAATACCTATAGATGTTAAAGCAAATAATTCATCGTTTTTAATAATAAGGAGAATTTTGTACAAAAATAATCCGGAAATAAAAAAAATCAAAAAAGTTGCTATGTGTTTTGAAATTAATAAACCACCGTATTCGCTAATATTTAAACTATCTGCAATTACATTTGAAAATAAGAATTGTATAGGTTGACTAAAAAAATGAAATCCTATGCCATGATATTTATCCTTATAATTTAAAAGATTATTGTATTCACCGCTAATAAGAAAACTTTTTATTGCTTCGAGATTAACATTCCAATTTTGCTGTTCATGAAATTCATCATGTGAAATACCACTATTAACTGCTAGATAAACACCAGTTAAAAGATATAGAAGAGAAATTAATACTGAAATTTTTTTTAAAGATAGTTTCAATTATCTTGAATAATATTCAATAACAAGGTTTGGTTCCATTACAACAGGATAAGGAACCTCCTCAAACTTTGGAACTCTTACAAATTTTACTTTTTTATTTTTTTCATCTACTTGTAGATATTCTGGGACTTCTCGCTCTTTATTGGCAAGAGCTACATCTATAAAGGCAAGTTGTTTTGATTTATCTCTTATTTCAATACTATCTTCTTCTTTAACTTGGTAACTTGAAATATTTACTTTTTTTCCATTAACTTTTAAATGTCCATGATTTATCAATTGTCTTGCCGAAAATATTGTTGTAGCTAATTTTGCTCTGTAAACAATTGCATCCAATCGTCTTTCTAATAAACCAATTAAATTTTCTGCACTATCCCCTTTTTTCATAATAGCTTTTTTATATACATTTCTAAATTGTCTTTCGTTCATGTTTCCATAATAACACTTAAGTTTTTGTTTCGCTTGTAATTGAATACCAAAATCAGATGGTTTTGCAGATTTACTTTGTCCATGTTGACCAGGTGGGTAACCTCTTGTGTTGAAAGGACTCTTTGGCCTTCCCCAAAGATTTACTTTTAATCTTCTGTCAACTTTATGTTTTGAGTTTAATCTTTTTGTCATTTAATAAATGGGTTTATAAACTTACTCTTCATTTTGTCAATCGACCTTTTTTAGCTAAACTTGCAAATACACTTGATAAAATACGTGTTTCCTTATCTGAAAGTTCCATTCTATAAAAGATGTTTCTTAAATTTTCAAGCATTATTGGTTTTTTTTCTTTATGCTTAAAAAAATTAATTTCATTTAGATTACTTATGCATAAATTAATCATTGATTGAATTTCCTTTTTAGATGCTTTTTTTACCTTTTTGGATTTTTTAAAATGATTAGATTTCGAGTTTAAAAAACTTGATATGAATTGCGCAATAATTATTACACTATGTGATAAATTTAGAGATTTAAAATTAATATTCGTTGGAATTTGTAAAGTGTAATTTGCGTAACTAATCTCTTTATTTGAAAGTCCTGATGCTTCTGAACCAAATAAAAATCCAATTTTTTTTCTAAAATCTATTTTTTTTAAATTTTCTAGATTAATATGTTTTACATTTTTATTTCTAAATCTTGCTGATGTTGCAATTAATATATCAATATCTCCAAGAGAACTCTCTAAATTGTTAAATACTTTACTTTTCTTTATAATATCTTTTGCTCCAACCGATGTTGCTAATATTTTATCATTAGGAAAAATTGGTTTTGGTTCAATTAGATATAACTTTTGAAAATTAAAATTTTTTATTGCTCTTGCGCAAGCACCAATATTTTCAGAAAGTTGAGGTTTGTGTAAAATAAATGTAACTTTATTATTGTTCATTTATTTGATGCCATGATTTCTATTATAATTAGACGATGTCGAAGGATTTATTCCCGTTAGGAATTTTTTATCTACATCCCAAATGGAAACTTTTAATGGGTAGCATTTTGCAACATCAGATGAATGTTCTGATCCACAGTCTCCACCAGGACAAGCAGATAAAGCTCCTAGTAAATCTGTTTCTGCAAAAAATTCTAAATAATCACCAGGTCTTACAGGACTAGACTTCATAAAGTATTGTTTAGTTTCGTTAGTAAAACCAGTGAGCATAAATACATTTAATACATCGTGTACGATTTTTTCTGCATCATCTAATTTTATGTTTTTTTCTTTAACCAAAGCTCTAGTTAAATTTGAATGACAACAGTAATGATAATCATTATTTGAGGTTAGCTTATATGTGTAGGGATCACATCTTGTACCTATGACATCGTGAACTGAACCCCCATCTTTATCATAACCGTACCAATCTAATGTATCCCAAGTAATTGTAGCTAATGATCTTAAATATGGAAAGCTACTAAGCATTTTATCCCCAACAGAAATATGTGTTCCATAAAGAGCTCTAGTTTTACCGGAATAAAACTTTTCTTCTAAATTATCAGCTTGAAATAGATTTAAGTCTCCAACTTGTGGTCCTTCAATACTTTCTATTCTAAAAAAATTACCTGATTTAACTTTAAAAGTTTTTGCATCTCTTGGTGGGACTATGATCTCATCAATTTGTTTAATATGTTTTCTTGCTTCATGTAGAATTTGGAGATTGTCATTTATATTATCATTTGGGTAGCAAATAACAGGTTCAGCTCCTACCCTGCTATTAATGTCAGTAGGTTTCTTTGAAAACTTCTTAATTTTCATTTATTTACTTGCGGGAGCTTTATCCTTAAATAATTTAAAATCTAAACTATCAATAAGAGCTTTAAACGATGCATCTATTATGTTTGGTGAAACTCCAATAGTAAACCAATTCTTCCCTTTAGAGTCTGTGCTTTCAATTGAAACCCTAGTTGTGGCCTCAGTTCCTGTATTTAAAATTCTTACCTTGTAATCAACTAATTTAAGATCTTTTAAATATTCTGAATATTTTTCTAACCTGGTAACATTTTTTCTAATAGCGTTATCTAGAGCATGAACAGGTCCATTACCTTCTCCTTCGCAGACAATCTGCTCTCCATCCACCTCTAATTTTGCTTTTGCTCTAGAAATGATTTTATCTTGATCATTTTTTGAAACTGAAACGTCGTATTCTTTTATAGATATA
>CACJOS010000023.1 GCA_902595115.1 uncultured Pelagibacteraceae bacterium | reverse complement strand
TAAAAAGAAGAAGATAAATGATGAAATAGCTGCTCCTAAACCAAAATAATACTTATTAAAAATTTCAAAATTTTTTGAAAAATTTCCAAGAAAAAAAACAGTATCTGAATAAACATGTGGATTCAAATAAGTAAATCCAAGTGTTTTAATAATAACACTTTTAAAAGATAAGACTGTTTTTTGTTCGTCAAAACTTACATTTTGGTAATTTGATTTTATTTTTTCAAATATAAAACAAATTAAAAATATCAATAATAAAATATTTAGAATAAATTCAACTATCCCTGATAGATAATTTTCAAAAAAATTAAAAAGGAAAATTCCTAAAAATATTAGAATTAGATCAGATAGAGAGCATATTAAACAAACAATAAATATGTAATTTTTTTTAAGCCCTTGCTCGATGACAAAAATATTTTGGGCACCCAAAGCTAAAATTAAACTAAGTCCTGTAAAAAAACCTAAAAACAAAAAACTCATAAATAATAATTCTATTTGGTACCTTTTATCTTAATTGAGATAAATATCTTGCAATATTTTTAAAAATAATATCAACATTACTTATGATTGGAATTCTAGGTGGAATGGGTACTCGAGCAGGGTTAGACTTTTGTAACAAGCTTGCAGTAATCAATAGAGGAAAAATTGATCAAAAATATCCTATGTTTATGCTCTATAATAAATCAAAAATTCCGAACAGAATAAAAAATTTAAAAAAATATAAAAATGTTCTTAAAAGCTTAATTGCAGGCTGTAGACTTCTTCAAAAAAATAAATGCAAATTTATAGTGATGCCCTGTAATACAGCACACTATTGGCACAAAGATATTCAAAAAAATATTAAAATTCCGATATTAAGTATGCCAAAGGAAGTATTTTTACATACAAAAAAGACATGTAAAAATAATTCTAAAATCGGAATACTTTGTACTGAGGCAACACTTGAAACGAAGGTTTATAATAAATACTTTGATAAAAATTTTAGTTTAATAAGTCCAAGTAAATCAATTCAGAAAAAAAGTGTAAATAAAGCCATCAACCTTGTGAAAATGGGAAAAGTAAAAGATGCTGAAAGAGCACTGAAACCTGCAGTTAACTATCTACTTAAAAAAAATTGTAAAAAAATAATATTAGGGTGTACTGAAATACCAATTGCGATATTTGCGTATAAATCTTTCAAGAAAGTAAAAGAGTCTAAAATATTTATTGACCCTAATTTATTATTGGCTGAAGTTTCTATGAAAAGATATAGATAAAACCAACAACCTTATTTCAAAGATTGTTGGTTTAATTTAATTTACTTATTTGGATCTGGAACTTTTCTTAAGTATGGTTTTACAGTTTCCCATCCATCAGGATATATTTTTTTTGCTTCCTCGTTAGTTACTTTAGGAACAATAATAACATCCTCACCAGGTTTCCAGTCAGCAGGAGTAGCTATTTTATGTTTAGCTGTTCTCTGCATCGAATCTATTGCTCTTAGTATTTCTGCAAAGTTTCTTCCAGTTGTCATTGGATATGTTAAAAATAAACCAATTCTCTTATCCGGTCTAATTATGTAAACAGTTCTTACTGTTTCATTATCTACAGCTGTTCTTCCCATTGAAGTAACGCCAGCATCACCTTCTAACATATTGTAAAGTTTTGCCACTTCCAATTTTTCATCTGCAATAATTGGATAAGTTGGTTTCATACCGCAAACATCTTTAATGTCTTCCAACCATTTTACATGGTCAGAAACTGGATCTACACTTAGTCCTAAAACTTTTACGTTTCTTGCATCAAACTCTGGTTTCATTTTTGCTAATGAACCTAATTCAGTTGTGCAAACTGGTGTAAAATCTTTTGGATGTGAAAACAAAACACCCCAACTATCACCAAGCCACTCATGAAACGATATGTCGCCTTCTTGAGTTTTTGCTTTAAAATCAGGAGCTAAGCTATTTATTTTAAGTGTCATAATAATTACCCTCGATTAGTTTTTATAATTAAATTATATGCAAGATTGATTTGCCTTGCAATTTTTTATAATATTAGGAAATCATGATCTTTGAGCAGTTATTTGATACTAAATCTTCAACTTACACTTACATTATATCAAGTGGTGAAGGGCGAGAGGCATTAATTATTGATCCAGTTATTGAACACACTAATGAATATTTAAAAATTTTGGAAAAGCTTAAATTAAAATTAGTTAAAGTGATAGATACACATATTCACGCTGATCATATTACTGCTCTTAACGAGTTAAATAAGAGAACTAGCTGTACACGAATAATGGGAGAAAATTCTAAATCAGAAGTTATAGATATTAAAGTTAAAGATAATGAAAAAATTAATATTGAGAACATAGAATTAAAAGCTATGTACACACCTGGTCATACGGATTGTTCCTACAGTTATTTTATGAAGGATAGAGTTTTTACTGGAGATACTTTGTTAATAAATGGCACAGGAAGAACAGATTTTCAAAATGGTAGTTCATTTGATGCTTACGACTCACTGTTTAATAAATTATTAAAACTTCCTGAAAAAACTCTAGTTTATCCAGCACATGATTATAACGGTAAAAAGTTTTCAACGATTGAAACAGAGAGAAATAATAACCCAAGATTACAAGTAAGTTCAAAAGAAGAGTATGCTGATATAATGGAGAATCTAAAACTAGCAAATCCTAAGATGATGGATGTTGCAGTTCCTGCTAATGTTAAAGGGCTTACTTTAGAACAGTTATAATTTGCGGTAAATAAAAGTATTGTAATTAGCCAATTAATATTTATATCTTTGTTATGGCATGCGAAAACCCAAAATGCATTTGTACCAATTGCACTAATAAAGCTTGTGCTTGTGAAAATGGCCAAGAGTGTTTGTGCAAACCAGAAAACACTTGTTGCTGTTGTTAAAAGTAGTTTTTAGTTAATCCTAAAAAATAAAAAAATTATGAATGAATTTTTAGAATCAATTATAAAAAGAGATCCTGCAGCAAAATCAAAGCTGTCTGTGATTTTAACATATCCAGGAGTGAAAGCTGTATTTATGCATAGGATCGCAAATTTTTTTTGCAATTGCAAAATTTGATTTAGTTGCAAGAATAATTTCACAGTTTTCAAGATTTATGACTGGCATTGAAATTCATCCAAAAGCAAAAATTGGAAAAAATTTATTTATTGATCATGGTATGGGAGTTGTAATAGGTGAAACATCAGATATAGGAGACAACGTTACAATTTATCATATGGCGACACTTGGTGGTATCTCACCAAGTATAAATTCTGATAAACAAAGAGAAATTAAAAGACATCCTACCCTACAAGATAATGTTGTAGTCGGATCAGGTGCACAAGTTTTAGGACCAATAACCATTGGAAAGAACGCAAAAATTGGAGCTAACGCCGTAGTGACAAAAGATGTTCCTGAAAATGGTGTTATGGTAGGGATACCAGCTAAAAATGTTGGAACTGCAACGGAAGAATTTAAACCTTATGGTATAAGTAACGAAGAAAAAAATGAAGAACACTCAGGATAACTTTATCTCCGGTATTGGAAACACTCCATTAGTAAAACTAAAAGCAGCATCAGAAATCACTGGCTGTAATATTTACGGAAAAGCCGAATATTTAAATCCAGGTGGATCTGTTAAAGATAGAGCAGCCTTAGCTTTAATTAAAGACGCAGAAGAAAAAAAACTAATATCAAAAGGCGGAACCATAGTTGAAGGCACTGCTGGAAATACAGGTATTGGTCTATGTTTGATAGGAAATTCAGTTGGTTATAAAACTGTAATTGTAATGAACGATAATCAAACACAAGAAAAAAAAGATATGCTAAAAAATATTGGTGTAGATTTAAGACTTGTTCCGCCAAAACCATATAAAGATGATGGGAATTATGTAAAAGTTGCGGGAAGACTTGCTGATGAGTTAAAAAGTTCAAACAATCATGGTGTAGTTTGGGCAAATCAATTTGATAATACTGCTAATTCAAAAGGCCATTATGAAACAACTGGACCTGAAATTTGGGATCAAACAGATGGAAAGGTAGATGCATTTGTTTGCGCTTCTGGAACTGGGGGAACAATTGCAGGTGTGAGCAGTTATTTAAAAGAAAAAAGTAAAGATGTAAAAATTTATTTATCTGATCCTGCAGGATCTTCTTTATACAATTATATAGAAAATGGAGAACTTAAAGGAGAAGGAAATTCAATAACTGAAGGTATTGGTTCAAGCAGAGTAACAGCTAATTTTGCAGAAGCTAAAATTGACGGAGCTTTTTCAATTGAAGATAAAGAATCGTTACCAATTTTATATGATCTAATTCAAAATGAAGGTTTAAGTCTAGGAACAAGTTGTGGGGTAAATATTGCAGGAGCAATTAGATTGGGTAAAAAGCTTGGACCAGGAAAAACTATTGTAACAATACTCTGTGATAGATCAGATAAATACAACTCAAAGCTGTTTAATAAAAAATTTCTTCAAGAAAAGGGCCTTCCTTTTCCCAACTGGATATAAGACCGCATACCTGCATTGTAATAAAATCTATACATTCCAACATTATATTAAGATTAAATGTAATATTGAAAGGATGTATTATGAAAGACTATTTAGCAACACACGTATTCAAGTCTGAAGAAATGAAGAAGAAATTTCATGAGGTTGTAGGGTCTACTTCTCCTGAGGATTTAAAAAAGGGAGTAAATGGAGAAAAAGCTGTGTGTCACATGACTATGATGTGTGCAGGCAATTCAATGAACATGTATTGTAAATGGCAAGCAGAAAGTCCTCAAGCAATCATAGACCAATTGGGCGATATGAATAACTTTTTTGACACTACTTCTGAAGAATGTTCGCAGGTTATGGACTTTTCAAAAATGTAAATCAAACAATACAAAAATATAAACAAAAGGAGGAAAAATGGACGTTAAAGAACAAACAAGAAAAGCTTACGAGCTTTTTGGTAAAGGCGATATGGAAACTTTTTTTAATGATATGATTGATGACAATATTGTATGGACATTTCCAGGTAAAGAAGGAGTTCACCCATTATCAGGAGTACACAAAGGTAAACAAGCAATGATGGCTGCAATGTCAAAAATTCCAGCAACATGGCCAAATTTTCATTTAAAAATTTTAGATATGATCAGTGAAGGTAATAAAGTATTTGTTAGAGTACATGCAACTGCTGACAACATGGATACTATGTTTGGTCATTATTTTGAAGTTAGTGATGACGGAAAAACTAAAATTATGATGACTTTTGATGATACTCTAAGCATGTTTAACGCGATGAAAAAATAAATCATTTACAACAAGGGAGGAAAAATAAAATGGAAAAAGAAATGTTAGCTTTAGTTAATCTTAAAGAAGGTAAACTAGAAACCTTTATGGGATGGATGCAGTCTGATGAAGGTATGGAAGTCAGGAAAAGTCTTGCTTATCCAGAAAAGACTATTGGAGGAATGAAACCTGACAAAAGCGGTATTCTGTTTAAGGTTTCAGTTCATAATGAGGCTGGAATGAAAGAATTTGTTGCTGGAAATAATCCAAAAGCTAAAGCGATTTACGCAGAATGTGTAGACAATGTACAATTATGGGAATTATCTAAAGTAGAGGTTTAAATATGAAAAAATTATTTTTAGTTTTATTTAGCATCGTTTTTATTAACTCTGCTAATGCAGGAGATTTAAGCAAGAAAGATATGGAAAAAGCATGGGATTGTGTTGGTATATACATGGCTAACTATTTTTTACCTTCAGGAGAAACATTTGAGTACAGTATGAAAGAAAAGTCTATTTCATCAGCTAAAGTTTGGAAAACTTATGCTTTAGAGATTGGTATAAAAGAAAAAGATTGGGATGCAGGAGCTAATAAAGCTGTAGATAAGTATTATGGTTCTAAATATAATAAAGAATTAACTGATGGTTGCCATGCTTTTTTTAGAAAAAACCATTCCAGATGGAAAAGGGAGAGTAGAAAAAGTTGTGCAAACTTTATACTAAAAAGGAGGATAAATGGCTAAGTTTTATCTAATTGGAAAAATAAGTGGAGAGTTAATGAAGAGAATGCAGAATGAACCAACTGCAGACAGATTTGCTTCTACAAAAAAGGTAACAGAGGCCGCTGGTTTAAAACTTATTTCTTATGAGTGGGTAAGAGGTAGATTTGACGTAATTTCTTGTGTTGAGGGTGAATACGAGCAAGCCGTTGCCTTAAAAATAGCTTTTAAAAATTCTGGACTAATGGATGATTTAATGGTGCACGAAGTTATTGATTATAATAAAGCTTTTCAAAATGCTGCCAATGCTGCAAATACGGTTATTAAACCTGGCAAGTAATGGCTGGTTATGTAATTGCACAGATTAATTTAAAAAACAAAGAAGGTTATAAAGAATACGCAGAAAAAGTTCCTAAATCTGTTGCTTCATTTGGGGGAAAATATCTTGTCAGAGCTGGTAAATTCAAACATTTAGAAGGTAAATGGGATTACTCAAGAAATGTAGTAATTGAATTTCCAACATATGAAAAAGCTTTAGAGTGGTACAATTCAGAAGAGTATGAGTTAATTAAGCATTTGCGATTAAATAATTCTGAAGGTAACTTAATAATAATAAAAGGAGATTCTAATGATTGAAAAATTCAATAATATTTTTTATTTAATTATTTACTTGGTTCATTTTGGAATAGTGGGAGTTTATGCTTATCAATTAGTATTTGATACTAAGAACTTTCTTAAAGGTAGAGGAGTTGATAAATCTGCAACTTTGTTAACTCGATTTGGTGGTTCATTTATGGTTGCAACAGTGATTATGGCTATCTACGTTGCTTTTGTTAGATCGGGAGGTTTAGAAGCAACTTGGGCTTTCTTTAATTTAATTTTTATAATTAATGCATCAATCCTAGTTATAAATTTTTATTCACTAAAAATTGACAAGACAGGTATAAACAAAAAAACTCGAGATGATGGA
>CACJOS010000022.1 GCA_902595115.1 uncultured Pelagibacteraceae bacterium | reverse complement strand
ATCTCCTTTATATCTTCTAATTTGTAAAAGGATTTATCCAAAAGATTTAAAACCACAATCGCTTCAGCTATATCAATTTCTCCTTTTAGAATTGGAATAAAATTATATTCTTTATTATCTTTAAATACTCTTCCGTTATCACCAAGATATGTAAAACTTATTTGATTATCAATTATGGCAATTGGAGATGATTTTGTAATTAAAACTTCTAGCGTATCAGGGTAGATTTTTTTAATTTCTATAGATTTTAAATAAGTATATTTATTTAAAAAGTTTTTTAGGTTTGAATTATTTAATTTAAAAATATTTTGATTTAACAAGTTGTAGACTTCCTCAAAAACAAGTTCGTTTGGAACAATTTTTATATTTTTTATTTTAAAAATATCTTTAATGAATGAGTTATATTTTAAATTTAATGGAGTTGATAACAGTATAAGGAGAAAACTATAAAAAAATATTTTTTTTTTTTTATCTATCAATTGAAGCATCCTTTAAAACCCATTCAATCAAACTAATAAAATTAATGCCCATATGAGCAGCTATTTCTGGTACCAAAGATAGTTTCGTCATACCAGGCTGAGTGTTTAATTCTAATAAATAAAATTTATTTTTAAAAAATTTAAAGTCTGATCTTGTGACACCCCTACATTTAAGTAATTTATGTGCTTTATGTGCTATACTTAAAACTTTTTTCATATTTTTTTTTGATATTTTAACTGGTATCAAATGTTCGGTTTTTGCTCGGTAATCATATTTTGCATTGTAATCATAAAATTTCCTTTTTGGTTTTAACTCTATAGCACCAAGTTTTTTTTTTCCCAAAATAGCTACCTGAATTTCTCTTCCGCCAACATATTGTTCTATTAATATTTCTTTATATTTTTTTATTTTGGAAAGGTTTTTGATTATATTTTTTTTTGTACATATAAATACATCGACACTAGAACCTTCGTTAATAGGCTTGATTACTACTGGGAATTTCAATTGTTTTTCAATTTTTTTTTTTATATTTTTTTTATGTGAATCATGATTGTTATATTTTAAATATTTAGGTGTAAGAATTTTATTTTTCTTGAAAATTTCTTTTGAGGCAATTTTATCCATGGCTAGTGCTGAAGAAAGAACGCCAGAATGAGTATATTTTATTTTTAAATTCTCCAATATAGATTGAACATATCCATCTTCTCCAAACCTACCGTGTAAAGCATTGAATATTATATCTGGTTGAAATTTTTTTACATTATCTATAAAATTTTTATCAAAATCGCACTGGATTACCTTGTATTTTTTTTTTAAAATATTTTTTACCTGTTTTGCTGTGTTAAGACTAATTTGCCTCTCTTTTGATAATCCACCACCTAAAATCAAAATTTTTTTTTTCATTTAATCAACAATTTCAATCTCGGGTTCTAGACTTACACCAGTTTTAGACTTTACGTTTTTTTGGATGTATTCAACTAAATTTTTCATATCATTGAATGTGGCATTACCTTTATTAACTAAAAAATTACAATGTTTATTTGAAATCGAAGCATCGCCGAAAGAAATATCTAATGGTACTGACCGTTGAATTAATTCCCAAACTTTTTTATCAGTTTGATCTAAAGGATTTTTGAATGTACTTCCCCCTGTTTTTATTTTTGACGGTTGAGAGATTTCTTTCTTTTTTTTTAAAAATTTAATTTCTTTTTCAATTTCTTTTTTTTTTCTATTATAGCCTTTAAAAGAAGCACTTAAAAATATAAAGTTTTTTTCTAGACTGCTTTTTCTATAACTTAATTTAATTTTAGAAGATGGAATTGTTCTTATGATACCCTCCCTATCAATAACTTGTATTGACGCTAAAATATCCTTAAACTCTCTTCCATAACATCCAGAATTAATTTTTAAACCTCCTCCAATAGTTCCGGGTATACAAGATAAAAATTCAAATCCACCAATCTCATTTTCTAATGCAAAATCAGAAAGTTTTTTATCAGTTACTGCTGCCCCAGCAACAATTACATCATTAGGTAATAATGAAATATTTGAAAAATTTTTTCCTAATTTTATTACTGCTCCGTCATACAAATTGTCACTAAATAAAATATTTGATCCTGCACCCAATACTAAGATATTTTTTTCTGAACGAAATTCTTTTAAAAAAAGGGAAAGATCATTTAAGTTTTCACATTTAAAAAATACTTTTGCCTTACCACCTATATTAAACCAATTTAAGTTTTTAAGATTATAATTTAATTGAATTTTACTCGATATTTTTTCAGAAAATTTTTTTATTTTTTGTTCTAGCATCATTATTTGCAATATAACAAAAAATTATTTATGTATAAATCTATAGATTTTTAGTTATATCCTCTGTCATTTTTTTAGCATCTGCAAACAACATTAGAGTATTTTCCCTATAAAATAAATCATTGTCAATTCCTGCATATCCCGGGGATAAACTCCGTTTTACAAATAATACAGACTTTGATTTTTCAACATCTAATATTGGCATTCCATAGATAGGACTTTGTGGATCAGTTTTTGCTACTGGATTAGTAACATCGTTAGCGCCTATTACATATGCAACATCACAATTAGCAAAATCATTATTTATATCTTCAAGCTCAAAAACTTCGTCGTAAGGGACATTAGCTTCAGCTAACAAAACGTTCATGTGTCCAGGCATTCTTCCTGCAACGGGATGTATTGCGTAAGAAACTTTCACACCACTTTTTTTTAATGAGTCAACCATCTCTCTCAAAGCGTGTTGAGCTTGTGCTACAGCCATACCATATCCTGGTACAATAATTACCGATGATGCATTCTTCATTAGAAATGCAGCATCATCAGCATTACCACTTTTAACTGGTTTCTGATCCTTAGAACTTGTCTTTGATGAACTTTCGGTTGCACCCCAGCCACCCAATATAACATTAAAGAACGATCTATTCATTCCCTTGCACATTATGTAAGATAAAATTGCACCAGATGATCCAACGAGTGCACCTGTAATTATAAGAGCAGAATTTTCTAAAGTAAAACCTATACCTGCAGCTGCCCATCCGGAGTAAGAATTGAGCATAGAAATTACTACTGGCATATCAGCACCACCTATTGGAATAATTAATAATACACCAACAAGAAAAGATAAAATGATTATAGACCAAAATAAATATTCATTTTGCGTTCTGCAAAGATAAATTACCAATCCAATGATTATTAATCCAAGTGCAAGATTTATAAAATGTTGACCCAAAAAAGTTATCGGTGACCCAGACATTAAACCTCTTAATTTTAAAAAAGCAATTATTGAACCTGTGAAAGTTATAGCGCCTATCGCTGCTCCTAATGACATTTCAATCAAGCTTGCAATTTTAATGTTACTAGGAATACCTAAGTTAAAAACTTCAGGATTTAAAAACGCAGATATAGCAACAAATACAGCTGCTAAACCTACTAAACTATGAAAACCTGCAACTAATTCTGGCATTGCTGTCATTGGTATTTTAAATGCAATAAATGCTCCTATCGAGCCACCTAAAACTAACAATATTAATAATAGAATAAATCCCGTAGAAAAGTTTCCAGCTGAAATTACTGTTACTCCAATGGCGATAGCCATTCCTATGATACCAAAAAAATTTCCTTGTCTTGATGTCTCTGGAGAAGACAAACCTCGTAATGCAAGTATAAACAAAACGCCTGAGACTAAATAAAAAACGGCTAATAAATTTGGAGACATTTTTATTTACCTTTCTTTTTCTTTTTGTACATTGCTAACATTCTGTGAGTAACTAGGAAGCCGCCGAAAATGTTTACAGCCGCCAATATAATGGCTAAATATCCAAAAATATTTGCTGTATCAAAAATGTTTCTATTATCACCTGCCAGCGCAGCAATTATGGCGCCAACTATTATCACAGATGAAATCGCGTTTGTAACAGACATTAGTGGAGTATGTAGAGATGGGGTAACGCTCCATACTACGTAGTAACCAACAAAAATGGCTAATACAAAAATACTTAATCGAAAAATAAAGGGATCAATTTCCATATACTATTTAATAAGTGTCTTACTTATAATCTCATCTTCCATATTTATATTTATTTTTTTATTTTTATTATCATAAAGATTTAACACAAAATTATATAAGTTTTTTGCATATAAATTTGATGCAGATACTGGTAATTTATTCAATATCGTACTTTCTCCGACTATAATTACTCCGTTATTTTCGACTATTTCATCTGCTTTCGTAAAAGCTGCGTTTCCACCTTGTGATGCAGCCAAATCAAAAATTACTGATCCAGGTTGCATATTGTTAATCATACTTTCATTTAATATTTTTGGTGCTTTTTTCCCTGGAATAAGAGCTGTGCAGATAACAATATCAATTTTTTTAAGAGTTTCAGCTAAAAGTTCTTCTTGCTTTTTTTTAAAATCCTCACTCACTTCTTTCGCGTACCCACCTTCGGTCTCTAAATTTTCAGACCCCTCAACCGTTAAAAACTTACCACCTAAACTTTCAACTTGCTCTTTTGAAGCTAATCTTACATCTGTTGCAAAAACAATGGCACCCATTCTTTTTGCTGTCGCAATCGCCTGCAAACCGGCAACTCCTGCACCAACAATTAGAACTTTAGATGCAGGCACTGTACCTGCTGCAGTCATCATCATTGGTATAGCTTTTTTAAACAAAGCAAAAGAGTCAACAACTGCTTTATATCCAGCAAGGTTTGCTTGAGAAGACAATATATCCATAGATTGTGCTCTTGTTATTCTTGGTAATAATTCTAGAGAGAAAATTGACGATTTCATTTTTATACTATCAATTATTTCTTTGTTATTATTTACGTCAAAGTTTCCTATTAAAATATTTTTTTCCTTAAAATTTATAAAATTATCTTTGCTAGGCAAATTTACTTGTAAAAGGATATCTGATTTTTTAATGATATCTTCTTTTTTTTCAATTTTACAACCTGCTTCAGTATAATCACTGTCATTTATTCCAAGATGATCTCCTATATTATTTTCAATAATTACTTCAAAACCTGATGCTATATATTTTTTAGAAATTTCTGGAGTAATAGATATTCTTTTTTCTTTATCTTTATTTTCTGAAATTGATCCAATTATCATAAAAAAAATCCTAATTACTTTTGTCTAGCTTTATACTTTGGATTTTTTTTATTAATTATATAAACTCTTCCTCTTCGTCTAACTAATTTAGAGTTTTGATCTCTTTTTTTTAGGGATTTTAAGGAACTTTTTACTTTCATAATTAATAGCCTGGCAATGTCCTACTCTTCCATGTCTTAAGACAAAGTACCATCGGCGCAGAAGGGCTTGACTTCCGAGTTCGGAATGGGATCGGGTATAACACCTTCGCAATAATCACCAGGCACGTGATTTATATTAAAATTTTTTAAAAATGCAATTAATATTTGATTAATTATTAGCTACAAAATGGCTTATGTAATCTTTCAGCTCTTTTTTACCGAAATATCTATATACTTTATTTGAGAGATTCATATTCGTCAAAGCAGATGCGTACCTTTCCCCTGCTCTAGATGGTAGAAACTTAATTTTTTTTTTGAATAATTTTGCCACCTGTAAGATGGTATAACTTTTTCTGTGAGATATACTATAATGTCTTCTTAAATTTTTTTTCCAAGCTATATAACAAACTTCAATAGTATCATCTATATGTGTAAAACGTCTGGATTGAGTGCCAGGTCTAACAACAGGCAAGGGTTTATTTTTTTTAAAATTTTCCTCAAATATTCCAATTACAGTTGCCATACTTCCTTTTGAAATTTGCATTGGTCCATATACATTATAAAAATAAATTATTTCATAATTGAAATTAAACCATTTTTTTAAATTTTCTAGTAATTCTAAATTTTTTGCTTTTGTAAATGCATAAGGTGATAAATTTTTATCTTCTCCTTTATTACCCAATGATGCTGATGTCGCGCTATAAATTAATTTTATTTTGTTAGTTAAACAAAAGTTGAAAACTGCATTACTACCAATTGAATTTGAACCTAAGCATTTATCCATCCTTATAAAACTTTGGTAAATTCTAGCAAATTCTCCAAAATGAAATAAAACTAAGATTTCTTCAGGGTTCTTTAAAATTTGAAAAATATTTTTTGTGTGTGATTTTATATACTTTATTCTTTTATTTCTAATATGGTTTTTTTTTGTACCAGAACTATAATCATCAATTGATATAATTTTATTTTTCGTTTTTTTTAAAAGACATTTAATTAAATTTGACCCTACAAATCCTGCTCCACCGGTGACTACAATTGTACTCTTCATTTAATTTTCTTTTTTAAAAAGGCTTCATAAGTAAAATCAAATCCTTTGCTTAAAGATGTTTTGGCTTTCCATCCATATTTTTTTGCAATTGAAACGTCTAAAAGTTTTCTAAAAACTCCGTCTGGTTTAGATAAATTAAATTTTAATTTAACATCCAAGTTTAATTTATTTATAATGAATTTTGCGTAGTCCTTAATGCGCATATCTTTTCCTGATCCAATATTGATTAGGGTTTCTTTTGTTTTTTTATTCATAAAAAAAACACAAGCATCAGCAACGTCATCTACATATATCAATTCTCTAAATGATTTTCCTGTACCCCAAACCTCTAAATATTTTTTATTTTTAATTTTACATTCATGAGCCTTTTTTATAAGTGCTGGGAAAAAGTGGGAATTTAAACTATCATAATTATCATTTGGACCGTAAACATTTGATGGCATTAGACATATATAATTAGTTTTATATTGATTGTTGTATGCTTCACACATTTTTACACCTGCAATTTTAGCAGTTGCATATGATGTATTTGTCTCTTCTAATTTTCCACTTAGTAAGTAGCTTTCTCTAATTGGTTGTTTAGAAAATTTAGGATAAATACAACTTGATCCCAAAAATATAACTTTATTAACTTTATTCTTAAAACTGCCATGAATTAAATTATTTTGAATTTGAAGATTTTGGTAAATGAAGTCAGCACCATGAGTAGTATTATGAAGTATCCCACCTACCCTGGCTGCAGCAATAATTACTATATCTGGTTTTTTTTTTTTTAAAAAACTATAAACTTTATTTTGATCCAATAAATTTAATTTTTTTTTATCAGCTACAATAATGTTATTATATTTATCTTTTAATAATTTTCTCAATATTGCTGAGCCTACTAAACCTTTGTGACCAGCTAAAAAAATTTTACTATTTTTCACTTAACTTTAATATATTTAATATCTTTGCATCTCGCTAGAAATCATGTCTATTATCAATTTTTTCAAACTGGATTTTGGTTTCCAATTAAGTTTTTTTCTTGCTTTTTTTGCATCTCCTAACAAGTTGTTTACCTCTAATGGTCTATAGTATGTTTTATTACATGCAATAATTAAATTATTATCCTCATCAAGGGCTTTTTCGTTTATACCTTTGCC
>CACJOS010000021.1 GCA_902595115.1 uncultured Pelagibacteraceae bacterium | reverse complement strand
TGATTTGAATTTTTCTCTAATTCTTCTGCTTGATTAAAAGTTTTTCCTATGTTTTCTTCTTCTTCTCCTAACTCAATTAGTGTCTTTTTGATTATATCTTTCTCTTTACTTGAATAGTTTTCATCTATTCTTGCCACGTGAATAAATAAAGCTGCTAGTTTTACTGATAATTTGTCATTATCTTGATTTTTATTTTTATCTTTATTGAATAATTTAAACATTATTTAATACTCATTTCTTTCAAAACATTGAATGGATTATCCAAAGTTATCTTGTTTTTTTCATTAATTTTTCTAAATTTCTTTTTAGGAGAATACTTAAAAAAAATTTCATCATTTTTGTTATAGGTTTTATAATCCATATTTTCAATTAGCTTTATAAAGTTTTCTTTGCTGCAACCAAGCAAGTTTAACATTTCTGGCTTTAATTTAATTTCCTTTTTTTCACTCTTTCCAATCTCAAATATCATTAAAAATAGCCTTTCTAAGATATCAATTCTGACGTAAATATTATTAAATTTTTCAAATCCACAAATAAGCATAAAATTCTGGTTTAGACTTTTTCCATTATATAAAAAATTTAAACCAAATTTAGGAATATTTAAGTTTAAATATTTTTGATAGTAATTTTTCCATAGTATTACCCTCATCATCACTGGCTTTGGTTTTAAGAGTTTGTATAGAAAAATGTGATATCTGCCAAATCGAACACCTATAGCTCTTAAGACTTTTCTATCTTTTTGCTCAAGTTGACTTAAAAAATTTTCAACGTCACTTCTTTTTACTACTCCATTACCTTCATAAATTCTAAATGCTAAAGCTCTAACGAGTGAATTAGAATTTTCTATATTTTTTAAATCAATTAGACCTTTTAATTCATAATTTATTTTATTTTGTATCCAACTAATCAAATGTTTTGTCAACTTAGTTTGATCATCATTTTCTATCATGTCATCTATAATTAATTTTATATCTGGATTGAGATAATCTTTACCAGGAGTTAACTGGGCAATTGGGTAATCATTCCAATATATTTTGAAGTCGTCATTTAGTTGTAAGTTATTATTTTTAATGATTTCTCCTACCCTTTTGAGAATTTCAGGAGCTACGTTCTGCCTAGCTGCTTTCTTTAGAGATTTAATATCAGTATCTAAAGCTCCAATTTTGTAATCCAACTCGAGTTTTAAACCATTCAACTGACCAATGTACTGATTATTTATCATCACCCTTTTGTTGTCTATTATCTTAGTATTAAATGTAATATCCTGTTTAAGACCTCTCGCTAGTATACTTGCTCTCTTATCTATGAAACTTTTTGTTAATTCTTCATGCAATCTATCTGATAATTTATCTTCAAGATTTTTTGTTCTCTCAACCCAATAATCCTGATTTTCTACCCAATTAAGTTTGTTTGATACATATGACCAAGTCCTTACATTAGCTATTCTATTTGATATAGAATCTACGTTTCCATCTATTTTATCAAGAGATGATAATTGTTGCTTCATGAAGTTATTACTTATGTGTCCAGGCTTTTCTCTTAAAAACTTAAAAACCTGCCCAACAACTTCAAGATGATTCCCATAAGTTTTTTTCACAAAATCTGGAATTTGACAACATTCCCACAACAACTTTAACTCATTTTCGTTTTTATAAATTTCAAGTTTTTCTGTATCTTTTAAAATGTGTTTCAGTACTTTTTCATCTTCACATTCAGGAATTCTTTTTAACCATGATTTATTTGGTCTCTCTTCTAAAGATTTAATTAACAAATTCCCATTTTTGAAATTTAAATCTGAATTTCTCCAGAATATTGTGTGTATGTCATCAAATTTATGATTTTCTAAAAGTTCTACTTCGTCTGAGCTTATTTCGCCACAATCACCAGTAATACCAAAAGATCCATCATTTAAATATCTTCCAGCTCTTCCAGATATTTGACCTATTTCAGACATTTTTAACCTTCGAAGCTTTTTTCCGTCAAATTTTTTTAAATTTGAAAAATAAACATTATCTAAATCCATATTAATACCCATGCCAATCGCATCTGTTGCTACTAAATAGTCTACATCACCAGATTGATATAATTCTACTTGGGAATTTCTTGTCTTAGGACTTAATGATCCCATAACAATTGCTGCACCGCCTTTCTGTCTTCTTATCAATTCAGCAATCGCATAGACTTCCTCAGCTGAAAAAGCAATGATTGCGCTTTTTCTTTCTATTCGCGATATTTTTTTATGTCCAGCATATGTCAACTTTGAGAGTCGTTTTCTGTCTATATACTCAATATTTTCCTCGAGTTTCTCAAGTATATTTTTCATAGAGTTAGACCCCATAAACATAGTTGTTTTATCACCTCTTAAGTTTAACAATCTATCTGTAAATATGTGTCCTCTCTCATGATCACTAGCCATTTGTATCTCATCTATAGCTACAAAATCTAATTTTTTATCTATTGGCATAGACTCAACTGTACAAAAATAATATTTTGCGTTAGATGGAATAATTTTTTCTTCTCCCGTTATCAAAGCTACTTTACTAGGATCAATTTTTTTAATTACTTTGTCATATACTTCCCTAGCTAATAGCCTCAACGGAAAACCCATCATTCCACTATCGAATGACAACATAGTTTCGATAGCTAGAAATGTTTTTCCAGTATTTGTAGGACCAAGAACTGCAACTATTTTGTTTTTAATCATTTCTATAATTTGTATGTGATTGTATTTGGCTACTATATGTTGTTACCTCTTTAGAACAAAAATGGACTAAAACAAGTCCGAATCAGTGTGTAAAAAGTTCTCATTTTAAGAATTTATAAGCTTATTTTACCAGAATTAAAATTAATAGCTACCCTTACTTAGGAAAGGATTTATTTCTCAAAATTTTCCAGACCCCAGAGGCTGTAGCAGTTACTTTGCCATCACATTCTAATTTGCAAACTAAAAAAATCATAGATTTTGTTTTTTTTGAAATAGTAGCTGTACCTAAAATTTCATCTCCTTCTTTAGTTGGAGCTATAAATTTAATTTCTAAAGATATCGTAACACATGGAATATTCTCAACTGATCTATGAGCTGCCGAACCACAACCAGAATCAATTATAGAGGCAATGAATCCACCATGAGTTATACCCGCCCTATTAAGATGATTTGAAGTGACTTTGGTTTTAAATTGGAATTCATTCTCTGAAACTTTTCTGACCAATAAACCACCATTATGTTTCATAAAACCTGATTTTGTGCTTATTTGTTCAAAATTATCTGACATAAATTAAATTATAAAAGTGGATATTAACAAGAATATTAAAACTATAAAAAAAAATAAAAAAACAGATTTCTGTAAAGATATTTTCATAATTAAATCTTTTGGTGCGCCTGCTAGGAGTTGAACCCAGAACCTCCTGGTCCGTAGCCAAGCGCTCTATCCAATTGAGCTACAGGCGCAAGTTAACACTTTTTTTTTAAAATATATATAAATATTTAATATTTTAAAGATGTTAAGTATTTTTTTAATAGTGAGGATTGGATCCAAAATCTACCATCTAAGTTTTGGTCTCTATCTAAGATCATTATTTTATTAAACATTTTTAATATCATGATATAATTTTGCATTGAAAAATGACCAAAAATAGATCTAATTATGTCGACAAAATTGAAGTTTTAAACGAAGGGCTTAAAGTATTTTTTTCAAATAAGTCTGAGGATACTTTTCCAAATATATGGCTCAGGGATCATGCTAAAGATGAAAATAACTGGGATGAACGAAGCAACCAAAGAAAAACATTCACAGCAAAATTAAATCCAAAAATAAAAATTAAAAACGCAAATATTTTAAATCAGGGGGAATATATTGATATCATCTGGTCAGATACTTCTAATAATATTAAATATTCATCTGAATTTTTATACAAAAACTCTATAAATTATTCACGTGATAAAAATAAAATAAAAATTTGGGAAAACAAAGAAATTAAAGACGATATTTTTTTAAATTTTGAAAATATCAAAAGTGAAGAGGGTTTTAAAAATTTACTGTTGAAATTACACTCTTTTGGTTTTGCAGTGATAAAAGATTGTAAAAAAAATATGTCTTCTGTTGAGTTTTTGGCAAAAAAAATAGGTTATGTTAGAAATTCAATTTTTGGAGGTTTATGGAGTTTCGAGTCTAATGCAGATATGGCAGATAGCGCTTATACAAATGAAGAATTAAGACCGCATACAGATTCAACATACAGCAATGATGCACCAGGGCTACAATTACTTTTATGTTGTGAGTATGATGCAAAAGGTGGTGACTCAATTATGGTTGATGGGCTTAAGATTGCGGAAACTATCAAATCTAAAAACCAAAATTTATACGACGTTTTAACAAAAATTGATGTACCTGGAAACTATACAGGTGATGGAGTTATACTAGAGGCTAAAAGACCTATAATAAAATTAGACGACAATAATCATATAAATCAGATTAGTTTTAACAATTATGATAGAGCTCCTTTCAGATTAGATCCGGAACTAACAAAAATTTTTTATGAAGCTATAAGTTTGTTTGACAATTTAGTTAATTCAAAACAATATCAGTGGAGACATATTTTAAAACCTGGCGAACTACTGATATTCAATAACTGGAGAGTTTTACACGGAAGAGGATCCTTTAACGGTAAGAGAAGAATGAATGGCTGCTACATTAACAAAGAAGACTTCGACAGCTCGTGTAAAATAAATGGATTAATCTAATCTTAAAATTTTAATTAATGAAAAAATCATTTTCAATGTTTTGTGCTTTAATCACGACTTTTATTTGGGGAACAGCATTTATAGCTCAAGACACTGGAATGGATAATATTGGTCCATTAACATTTAATTCTTCAAGATTTTTTGTAGGTTTTCTTACAATTTTACCTTTCGCTATTTTAATAGAAAAAAATAAGATTAAAAAAGAAATAAAAAATAATACAAAATTATTTATTAAATATTTAATTTTTATGGGAGTTTCTCTTTTTTTAGGAACTTTCTTACAGCAGGCAGCATTACAGTATACTAATATAGCAAATGCTGCTTTTTTTACCGTATTCTACGTTCCTTTTGTACCTATTATTTTGTTCATTATTTACAAAGAAAAAGTTCATTGGAGTATTTGGCCCTCAATAGCTCTCTGTATAGTTGGAGTCTATCTTCTCACAGATTTTTCTGATGCTGAAATAATGTTAGGGGATACACTTGTAATTTTTTGTTCTATCTTTTGGGCCTTACATATTATTTTTGCAGGTAAATTTATGCAAAAATTTAACATACCGGTATTTTATGCCGCTTTACAGGCTGCGTTTGTTTTTTCATTATCAATTTTTTTTGCATTCATATTTGAAGAAGTAGTTTTATCAAACATATTACTTGAGCTTAGTTCTATATTGTATGCAGGTGCATTATCAGGTGGTATTGCATTTACTTTACAGATGTATGCACAAAAAAATATTGAAGAAGCACCTGCAGCTATTATTTATTCTTTAGAGGGTGTTTTTGCTGCTATAGCTGGCTGGATAATCTTAGATCAAATTTTAAAATTTAATAATATAATCGGATGTTTCTTAATATTATTTGCAGTTATATTGTCACAAATTCTTCCAACATCAAAAATAAATAATTCCAAATAACAAAATAGATAATAAAATTCTGTAGATTACAAAAAGTTTAAGATCAAATTTCTTAACAAATATTAAAAAATATTTAATTGTAAAATATGAAAAAAAATAAGAAAAAAATACAGTAAATATAATCATTGAGTTAAATTCTACAGATTCTTTATATAAGTCTTTTAATCCAAGAAAACTCGCTCCAGCAATTACTGGAATAGAAAGATAAAATGAAATTTTAGTAGAGTCATATCTGTCAAATTGAAGAAATCTGCTTGCAGTTATAACAATTCCAGATCTACTTACACCTGGAATAAGTGATAATATTTGAAAACAGCCAATTATAATAACTGTTTTTAAACCTAAATTTTTATCAAGCTTTTTGTTTACTTTAACTTTATCTGCAAAATACAATAAGATTGCAAAAATTAATGTAGTCCAAGCGATTATTTCAATATTTCTTAAATATAAGATTAAATTTGTCTGATAAAGTATGGCTCCAACAAAAATAACAGGAGCTGAACCAAATGTGACAAGTAAAAGCAATTTTTTGTTTTTAAAAATATTAGCTAGATCTGAATTAAAGTATGTAATTATCGCTAATAGCGAACCTAAGTGTAAACCTATATCAGTAAGCAGTGATTGAACTTTAAAATTGTAAATATCAGAAATAAGAAACAAGTGAGCTGACGAACTTACTGGAATAAATTCTGATATACCTTGAATTGCTGAAAGCAAAAGAATCTCAAAAAAATCAATATTCATTTAATTTCTTGTATTCTATATATTCTTAAATTGAAGCAATAACATGAGCAGATATGTGCTATGCAAAAAATGAATTTTTTATTAAAAACCTTGGTTTTTGAACAAAATAGGTAATATATGTTGTCCTATTTAACGTTTATTATTATTTAACCATAGTATATAAGCCTTCAAATTATGGCAGATAAAATGCTTAAATTTGTAAAAATAGGTCAACAAAATCCACCTAAAAGAGAGGTAGATTTAAGAAAAGAGGATTTTAACGAGATATATGATGAATTTATTAGTAATAAAGCTAAAGAGCAATCAAGCAGGTGTTCTCAATGCGGAGTTCCTTTTTGCCAGGTTCATTGTCCTTTAAGCAACAATATTCCAGATTGGCTAAAACTCACTGCAGAAGGACGATTGGAAGAGGCATATCAACTATCACAAAGTACAAATAACATGCCAGAAGTATGTGGAAGAATATGTCCACAGGATAGGTTGTGTGAAGGTAATTGCGTAATTGAGCAATCTGGACATGGAACAGTTACAATTGGATCTGTAGAAAAGTTTATAACCGAAAACGCTTGGGCAAATGGATGGGTCAAACCGATAAATGTGAAGACAGAGTTACAACAAACCGTCGGGATTATTGGAGCAGGCCCGGCAGGTTTAGCATGTGGTGAACAACTAAGAAAATCAGGATACCAAGTAACAATATATGATCGATATGATAGAGCTGGGGGGCTATTAATCTATGGAATACCAAATTTTAAATTAGAAAAATTTGTAGTTGAAAGACGCACTGAGCTTCTTAAAAAAAGTGGAATAAATTTTGTCCAAAATTTTGAAGTTGGTAAGGATGCAACATTAAATCAATTAAGAGAAAAACATGATGCAATATTAATTGCAACCGGAGTTTATAAACCTCGAGAAATAAATATTCCAGGTAGTGATTTAAATAATATTTTTCCTGCGATGGAATTTTTAACTGCGTCAAATAAAAAAGGTTTAGGTGATAAAGTCGAAAAATTTGATGATGGTACCCTAAACGCAGAGGGAAAAAATATAGTTGTTATAGGAGGTGGTGATACAGCAATGGATTGTGTTCGAACCGCTGTAAGACAGAACGCAAAATCTGTAAAGTGCTTATATAGAAGAGATAAAGAAAATATGCCAGGGTCTTCTAGAGAAGTTGCAAACGCTGAGGAAGAAGGCGTTGAATTTGTATGGCTATCGAGTCCCAAGGAATTTCACGGAAGCAACAAAGTCGAAAAAATAAGTGTAAATAAAATTAAACTAGGTGAACCAGATGATACTGGAAGAAGAAAACCTGAAATACAAAATGATGGAGGTTTTAATTTAGAAGTTGATATGGTTATAAAATCATTAGGATTTGACCCGGAAGATCTCCCAAAACTTTTTGATAATAATGATCTTCAAGTTTCAAAATGGGGAACAATCAAAACTAATTTTGAAACTTTAGAAACCAATGTTCCAGGTGTTTTTGCAGCTGGCGATATTGTTAGGGGAGCATCCCTAGTAGTATGGGCAATCAAAGATGGGAGAGATGCTGCAGAGTCTATTATTAAACATTTGAAACAAAAAGAAATTTCAAAAATAAAGGTTGCGTAATGAAGAGATATTTTAAAAACAAGAAACTACTTGAAAGAAATAATGTTTACTCAAAGGATATGGAACATGATGCATGTGGAGTAGGTCTAGTTGCATCGACTGAGGGAAAGAAATCAAGAAAGGTAGTAGAATATGGAATTCAGGCTTTAAAGGCTGTATGGCATAGAGGTGCTGTGGATGCCGATGGTAAAACAGGAGACGGAGCAGGTATTCACGTTGAAATCCCAAAAGAATTCTTTAAAGAAAAAATTGAAGTTACCGGACACGTATATGACAATTCTGAAATTTGTATTGGTATGATATTTTTACCAAGAAATAATTATGAGGCACAAGAAAGTTGTAGAACACTGGTTGAAAAAGAGTTGACTCAAAATGATTTTAATATTTATGGTTGGAGACAAGTTCCTGTTAATACAAAAGTTTTGGGAGAAAAAGCAGAACAGACTAGACCTGAAATTACTCAGGTTCTATTTAGACATAACAATCAAAAATTATCAGGCAAGGCATTAGAAATAAAACTTTATGAGACAAGAAGAAAAATAGAGAATAATGTAAGACAAAATCATTTAGATAATTTTTATATTTGCTCCTTCAGTTCTAAATCCATCATTTATAAAGGCATGTTTTTAGCTGAGGCATTAGCAGATTTTTATATTGATTTAGCAGACGAAAGATTTATTTCAAGGTATGCCATTTTCCATCAAAGATTTTCAACAAATACAGCGCCAAGCTGGGACCTAGCCCAACCTTTCAGATCTTTAGCTCACAATGGTGAAATAAATACTCTTAAGGGAAACGTTAATTG
>CACJOS010000020.1 GCA_902595115.1 uncultured Pelagibacteraceae bacterium | reverse complement strand
AATATATTGGCAAGTGAGATGGCTTGTCCTATAATAATTGAAATTGGTATAAAAGATAATAGTAAAATTATAATTTTATTTTCAAAGTTCTTAATCATGAAAAATCATTGATTCTTGCAAATAATTCTCTTTGATTTATGTACAGTATCAATATCTTGCTTAATGACTTCAACTTTTTTAAAAATAGTTTTAAAAAAATCTGGTCTAATTGTATCAATAATTAATATACTTTCCGATTTCATTACTTTATCTAAGTAATCTTTATATAAGTTAAAATTATAATGATAATCTAATGAATATAGTGAAATTATTATATCAAATTTTTCTTGTGGCAATTTATCGTTATCAAAATCAAATAAATTAAACATTTTGCTTTCAAAACCATTATTTATCAAAAATTTTTCCAAAAGTTTTAAACTATTATAAGCTTCTTTATTTTTTATATCCCAACCATATCTAACTTTTTTTGAAATATAATTCTTTTCTATAAAAGTTATATGGTTATTAAATTTTTTATGTATTAAAATTTCTAAGCCTCCTATACCTGAACCAATACTTAAAATCTTATTATTATGTTTTATGTATTTATCTATCAATGAAAATTCTTTTTTCATTAAATTAAAATAATTTTTTGAAATTTCATTTGGATTTATTAAATATTTAGATACAAATGCAGAAAAGATATATCTACCAAAAATTTTTCTCAATTTTTTCAAAAAAGTACCTGAAAGCTCAATTCTCTGAAGAAGAGCTAAACGAGCTATGCCTCTATCAAGTTTGAAATTTTGCATCAAAGCAAAATATTATTCTAGATTAACTCTCAAGGAAACTCTTAAGTTGTTTGGATCTACTTGGGTGTTTTAATTTTCTTAAGGCTTTAGCTTCAATCTGCCTAATTCTTTCTCTTGTTACTGAAAATTGTAAACCTACTTCCTCAAGTGTATGATCTGTATTCATCCCTACTCCAAATCTCATTCTAAGCACTCTCTCCTCCCTTGGGGTTAAAGTTGATAAAATTTTAGTTGTAGCTTCACTTAAATTAGATTTAATTGCTTGCTCAAGTGGCGCAAGAGCTTTTGTGTCTTCAATAAAATCACCTAAGCTGCTGTCTTCTTCATCCCCAACGGGTTTCTCCAAAGAAACAGGTTCTTTTGAAATTTTTAATACTTTACGAACTTTTTCAAGTGGCATCCTTAATTTTTTAGCTAATTCCTCAGGAGTTGCCTCTCTTCCAAACTCACTTAATATTAACCTTTGCGTCCTAACTATTTTATTAATTGTTTCAATCATGTGAACTGGAATTCTAATTGTTCTTGCTTGATCTGCAATTGATCTTGTAATCGCTTGTCTTATCCACCAGGTTGCGTATGTTGAAAATTTGTAACCTCTTCTATACTCAAATTTGTCTACCGCTTTCATTAAGCCAATATTACCCTCTTGAATTAAATCTAAAAACTGCAAACCTCTATTTGTATATTTTTTTGCAATAGAAATTACCAATCTTAAGTTTGCCTCGACCATTTCTTTTTTTGCAATTCTTGACTCTTTTTCGCCCTTTTGTATTCTACTTAATAATTTTTTGAATTCAGTTACTGAAATTCCTAGCCTGTGGCTTGTTTCAACTAATCTATCTCTGATATTTTTAAATTCTTCTTTATTTTTTTGAAAAAACTGTTTCCAAGTTGGGTTAGTATCTAAAAAAGCTTTTAAGTTTGGATTTATCTCATTTCCTACGTAAAATTTTAAAAATTCATTTCTGTTAATTTTATGATCTATAGCCAACCTAAGTAAATTGCCCTCAAGTGAAATAATTTTTTTGTTTTCATTATGATGTTTCTGGACTAATTCCTCTAATACTGATGGAGATAATTGTAGTGATTTGATGCTTACCAAGATCTGTTCAACAATTTTTTTATAGTTTTTATCTTTTGAGGAAGAAAAAGAAACTGAATTTAAAACACATTGCAACTTTTCTTTCTGATACTTGATAAGTTTGGAATAAGTTTTCGTTAAGTCATTAATTGTTTTTAGAACTTTAGGTTTTATTTCACTTTCCATTGCCGCAAGAGTAGGATTAAACTCATCCTCTTCATCATTTACAATTTCTGATTTTTCAACGTTTTCGCTCTTTTCCTCAGATTTTTGCTTATTTGTTTGACCAGAACTGTTTTCATCTTCCATGTAATTTGTATCTATATCTATTATCTCTCTGACTAAGATTTCATCTTTCTGTAATTTTTCATCCCATTCAAAAAACTGTTGTGCAGTTATAGGACTTTGAGATAAAGCATTTAACATAACATCTTTTCCAGCTTCAATTCTTTTGGCTATTGCTATTTCACCTTCTCTAGATAATAATTCGACACCACCCATTTCCCTGAGGTACATTCTTATAGGATCGTCGCTTTTCTCCAGCGATTTGCCCTCTTCTTTATTCTGCCCGTCTCTTTTCTTTAAAACTTTATAATCTGATTTTTTTTCAACTAAGGTTATTTTTTCATTCAGTATATGGATAAATGCTTGGGCTAAATTGTCCTGTGATAGATTTCTTTTTCCAAGTGATTTATTTAACTCTTCGTGAGTAATGAAGCCTCGATGGATGCCTCTTCCCATCAATCGAGCGAACGATTTTGTAATAATTCTTTCCACAATAAAATAAGTTAGGAAGATCTATATAATGAGAATTTTGAAAAAATCCACGTAAAAATTATTAAATTTAGTTGTTATTTTGTAATTTTTTTAATTCTTTTATCTCATTAAAGGTATTTTCGTCCATATTTTCCGAAAATTTCGATTCTAATTGAGAGATTCTTTTATCTATAAAGAGGTTTTTCAAATCTTTCTTCATTTCATTAAAAATTTCCTCTAACTTATTTTCGTCTCTTTGTATATTTTTTGAAATATGTTTAACTGATGCAAACTTATTTATTTTATTTAACATATCCGAGTCAATAGGTAACATATTAGAGTTTATCTCATCCTCAGAGTTAAGTAATTTCAATAATTCTGAGAATACTTTTTCTCCATTTTCAGTTATGAATTTTAAATCATTTAGTGTCGAGACATTTTTTTTAAAAAAATTAAAATTATTGATTATTAAATAGAAAATAGAGAACTCTTGAAGCTGTTCTTTTGTAATAGAAATTGTCTCATTATAAATTTGTTTTGTGGCACTTAAAGAAGCAACATGCTTGATTGTGAACTGCTTACCCTTACTTAAGTTAGGTGTAAGCTCGAAAATTTTCCCAAGAAAAAAATCCAAAACGTATTTCTTAATATATTGATCTTTAATTGTATTACTAATAAATCTTAATTTTTTTTCTAATATTGCTAGCGAAGTTGGAGAACTATTTGATTGTTTTTTTAAATTATCAAATAAAAATTCATGTATAAGAATTTTATTTGTTTCATAAAATTTTAGAAATTTTTCTTTACCGTTTTTGCTTATAAAAGTATCCGGATCTTCGTTGTCGGGTAAGAACAGGAAAGATATTTGTTTCTCTGGTTTTAATTCTTTTATAGAGTTTTCAGCTGCTCTTACAGCAGCTTTATATCCACTTTCATCTCCATCAAAACAAATAACTATTTCATTAAAAAATTGATTGAGAATTGCTACTTGTCTTTCTGTCAAGGCTGTTCCTAAGTTAGCAACACAATTTTCAATACCTCGATTATTTAAACTTATAACATCCATATACCCTTCTACTAAAAAAATTTGATTTATTTTATTTGATAGTTTTCTCGCTCTATCTATATTGTAAAGATTATTTCCTTTTTTAAAAAATTGAGTCTCGGGGGAATTTATATATTTTGCGAAAAACGAATTTTTTTGCATTATTCTCCCTCCAATAGCAATTGGTGAACCGGATATTGAATTTATAGGAAAAATGATTCTATCTCTAAATCTATCTACAAATATATTTTTTTTTTCGTCAAAATAAAAAATTCCACATTCTTTCAATATTTTTTCATTAAAATTTTTTTTAAGGTTTTCAAATATATTGGAATTTTTTCTTACGTAACCTAATTTAAAATTCTTAATTGTTTCTAAAGTTAGTTTCCTATTTTTTAAATAATCTAGACTACTTTTAGCTTCGGGGTTATTTAATAATTCATTATGGTAGAAATTTACATATTCAGAATATAAACTTGTGTAATCTTTTAATGCTTGTTCTCTTTCCTCATCAGCTTTGGAAAAAGTGTAAGGTCTCATCCCTGCTTGCAAAGCTAATGTTTTTACAGCTTCCCCAAACTTTAAATTTTGGGTTTTCACTAAAAAATCAAATATATTTCCGTGCTCAGATGTACTGAAGCAATGAAAAAAGCCTTTTTCGTCATTTACAGTAAAAGATGGAGTTTTTTCATTTTTAAATGGTGATAGTCCTACAAATTCTTTTCCTCTTTTTTTAAGCTGGACATATTTTGAAACAACATTTGAAACTTTTAATCTTGTTTTTATTTCATCTAAATATTCTTTGGGATATTTCATGTTTTATTAAGTATATCTTTTAAAATTTTTCCAGCTTTTGCAAAATCTAAACTATCAGAATAATTTTTCTTTAAAATACCCATCACTTTTCCCATATCCTTAATACTCTGAGCATTTGCCTCTTGTATTGTTTTTTGACATATATCTTTCGTCTCGTCATCGCTTAATTGTTTTGGGAGATATGATGATAAAATAGAAACCTCTTTTTCCTCTACCTCAAGCAAATCCTGTCTATTATTTTTTTTGTAAATCTCTATTGATTCGTTTCTTTGTTTAATCATTTTCTTAATAAGTTGTTTAATATCATTATCCTCAGTATCTTTTTTTTTTGGACCAGATCTATTAGCAATTTCTAAATCTTTAATTGAGGATAAAATTAACCTATAAGTTGATATTTTTGATTTATCTTTTGATTTTACAGAATTTTGGTAATCAATTTCTATTTTTGATTTTAAAGACATATAATTTATATTATACAAATTTATTTAAAGAAAAAATTTTATTTTAAAAAATTATATTACATCTGTTGCAGAAAAATAGGTTTTATTGTATTAACCTTTAACTCATGAGTTGTAATTGAAAAAAAAACGTAAAACTTATTCCAAAAAAAAATCAAAATTTTCTCCAGGTATTTTAGTTCTTGAAAATGGGCAAGTATTTAAAGGTATTGGACTAGGGTATGAAGGATTGGCAACTGGAGAGGTATGTTTCAATACCTCGATAACTGGTTATCAAGAGATTATTTCTGACCCTTCATATTCTGGTCAGATAATAAATTTTACATTTCCACACATCGGAAATGTTGGAACAAATAAGGAGGATCACGAATCTGATAAAATATGGACAAAAGGTGTAATATTTAATGCAGAGATAACAAACCCTTCAAACTATAGAGCGCTTAAAAACTTAGACATATGGCTTAAAAAAAATAAGATTGTTGGTTTAACTGGTGTTGATACAAGAAATTTAACCAATTTCATTAGAGATAAAGGTGCGCCAAAGGGTACAATCGAAACCAATAGAAATGGAAAGTTCAACATAAAAAAACTTCTGAATAAATCAATTAGATGGCATGGTTTAAATGGTTTAGATTTAGCTAAGAATGTTTCAACAAGATACAAATACAACTGGAATAATCTTAAAACTTGGAAAAAGGGAATTGGTTTTGAAAAGAGTAAGAAAAATATTTTTAATATTGTTGCAATAGACTATGGAATCAAAAAAAATATTTTAAGATATTTTTCAAATCATAATTGCAAAATTACTGTTGTTCCATGCGATACAAGTGCAGATAATATATCTAAATTAAATCCAGATGGAGTTTTTTTGTCAAATGGTCCGGGTGATCCTGCGGCAACAGGAAAATATGCAGTAAAAATTATTCAAAAAATTATTAATCTTAATATACCTATATTTGGTATTTGCCTAGGTCATCAACTTTTAGCATTGGCCCTTAATGCTAAAACTAAAAAGATGAAACTTGGACATAGAGGTGCAAATCATCCAGTCAAAAATCTTTTAACTGACAAAGTTGAAATCACAAGCCAAAATCACGGTTTTGAGGTTGTAAAATCAAGTTTACCTAAAAACGTAATGATTACTCACAAATCACTATTTGATAATTCAATTGAAGGAATTAGATTAAAAAATAAACCAGCATTTTCAGTCCAATATCATCCTGAAGCAAACCCAGGACCTCAAGATAGCCAATATTTATTTGATCAATTCATTAAAGAAATAAAACAAAATGCCAAAAAGAAAAGATATTAAAAAAATACTTGTAGTTGGTGCTGGCCCAATAATAATTGGTCAAGCATGTGAATTTGATTATTCTGGTACACAGGCATGTAAAGCTCTTAAAGACGAGGGATATCAGGTCATACTTCTGAATTCCAATCCTGCAACAATAATGACTGATCCAGATGTTGCTGACAAAACATATATAGAGCCAATCTCATTAGAAATATTAGAAAAAATTATTATTAAAGAAAAGCTTAATGCAATATTACCAACCATGGGTGGCCAAACAGCACTTAATTTAGCTATGGAGGCAAAAAATAAGGGTGTCTTAAAAAAATATAATATTGATCTAATAGGTGCAAATTCTAGTGCGATAGCAAACGCTGAGGATAGAAAAAAGTTTCGAAAAAATATGTCAGAGATAGGACTAGATTTACCAAAATCTAAAATAGTTAATAAAGAAAAAGATGCAAAAAAAGCTCTAAGAAGTATTGGTTTACCAGCAATAATACGTCCAGCTTTTACATTGGGTGGTTTAGGAGGTGGAATAGCAAAAAGTAAAAAAGAATTTTTTAAAATTGTAAAAAATGGTCTTCAGGAATCTCCTGTTTCTCAGGTTTTAATAGAGGAATGTTTAGAAGGTTGGAAAGAGTATGAGATGGAAGTTGTAAGAGATAAAAAAGATAATTGTATAATAATATGTTCAATAGAAAATGTTGATCCAATGGGAATACATACTGGTGATTCAATAACCGTTGCTCCAGCGCTTACACTTACAGATAAAGAGTATCAAATAATGAGAAATGCTTCGATTGCATGCTTAAGAAAAATTGGCGTTGAAACTGGAGGATCAAATGTACAATTCGCTATTAATCCTAAAAATGGCCGTATGGTTATTATAGAAATGAATCCAAGAGTTTCCAGATCTTCTGCTCTTGCTTCAAAAGCAACTGGATTTCCGATAGCAAAAGTTGCTGCAAAACTAGCTGTGGGATACACTTTAGATGAACTAAAAAATGAAATTACTAAAGTCACGCCTGCATCATTTGAACCTACAATTGATTATGTAGTAACAAAAATTCCAAGATTTACATTTGAAAAATTTTCGCAATCTCGTGCTATTTTAGGAACTTCCATGAAATCAGTCGGTGAAGCTATGTCTATCGGAAGAAACTTCAAAGAATCATTACAAAAAGCTTTAAATTCTTTAGAAATAGGTCTCTCAGGTTTAGATCGAATTTTTAATTATTCCAAAAAAGAAATCGCTAAAAATTTAAAAATTAACATCCCAAATCGTATTCTTTTAGTTGCAGAAGCTTTAAGAAAAAAATTTTCCATAAGCAAAATTCACAATTTATCTGGCATTGATCCATGGTTTATAGAACAAATTAAAGAAATTGTTGAAGTTGAAAAATTGATAAAATTGAAAGGTATCCCTAAAAATTTCCTTGAATTTAATAAAATTAAATCCATAGGATTTTCAGATAAAAAATTAGCACAATTATGTAATATTAATGAGAATATAGTTAGAAGAAAAAGAGAGGCCTTAAAGGTTTTTCCTGTATATAAAAAAGTTGATACTTGTGCAGCTGAATTTAAGTCATTCACTCCATATATGTATTCTACCTATCAAAGAAGTTTTAACACTATTTCAGAATGTGAGTCTGAACCATCAAGAAGAAATAAAATAATCATTTTGGGTGGGGGTCCGAACAGAATCGGCCAAGGGATTGAGTTTGATTATTGTTGTTGCCAAGCTAGTTATGCATTGAAAGAAGCAGGTTTTGAAACAATTATGATTAACTGTAATCCTGAGACTGTTTCTACTGATTATGATACGAGTGATAGATTATATTTTGAACCTCTAATAGAGGAATATGTTTACAACATTATTTTAAAAGAAAAATCAAAAGGAAATTTAATTGGAATTATAGCTCAATTTGGTGGACAAACACCGATTAAACTCGCAAAGTTTCTTCACGAAAATTCTTTACCAATCTTAGGGACACAATACAGTTCAATAGATTTAGCTGAGGATAGAGACAGATTTAGAAAGCTTCTTATTAAACTAAAACTTAAACAGGCAGATAGCGGTATAGCTTTTAAACCATCCGAGGCTATTAAAATATCGGAAAAAATAGGTTTGCCTGTAGTTGTTAGACCTTCCTATGTTCTAGGAGGCAGAGCAATGGAAATTGTTTATGAAAAAAAACAATTAAGTAATTTTATCATAGAAGCGTTCAAGGCATCTGAAAAAAATCCAATATTAATAGATAAGTTTATCGATAATGCAATGGAAATTGATATAGATGCTATTTCAGATGGTAAAGATGTTTATGTAGCTGGTATAATGCAACATATCGAGGAAGCTGGTATTCATTCAGGTGACTCTGCTTGTTGTTTGCCTCCAGTATCAATTAAAAATAAATTAATAGAAGAATTGAAAGACCAAACAAAAAAACTCGCTTTATCATTAAAAATAAAAGGTTTCTTAAATATTCAATTCGCAATAAAAAATGATGAAATTTTTGTGATCGAAGTAAATCCAAGAGCTAGTAGAACTGTACCATTTGTATCAAAAGCTAATGGTATTCCACTTGCTAAAATAGCTTCAAAGATAATGGCGGGAGAAAAACTCTCAAAATATAAACTAAAATATAAAACTAATAAAATGTATGCTGTAAAAGAGGCTGTATTTCCATTTAATAAATTTCCTGATAGTGATTTATTATTGGGTCCCGAAATGAAATCAACAGGTGAGGTAATGGGATTTGATGATGATTTTGGAATGGCGGTTGCTAAAAGTCAAATAGCTGCCTCAAATTCTCTGCCTATTAAAGGAATGGCATTCTTATCAGTAAAGGACTCACACAAACAAGAAATAGTCGGTATTGCTCAAAGACTAATAAGACTAGGTTTCACTTTATCTGCTACACAAGGTACCTGCGAAATTATTAAACAAAACGGAATGAAATGTAAAAAAATTAATAAAGTTAGTAGCGGAAGACCACATATAGTTGATATTTTGAATTCAAAAAAAATATCTTTAGTGATCAACACTGGTGGAGGGAATTCAGAGCACAGAATAAACGATGCTAGAGCTTTGAGAAGAGGAACTTTAGCAAATAAAATCCCATATTGTACGAATATGTCTACAGCTTATTCTTTTCTCGAAGCTATAAAATCTTTGAGAACTACAAAATTAAAAGTTAAATCTTTACAAGATAATTAATAAACTTTCCAATCCGTGTCAAAGGTCACGTAATTTACTTGAAGACATCTTCGTTCTTTAATTATTTCTTTCTTCTCCATACCGTGCCAGGTATTCGGCCCACTAGAGAAGAAATAACCATAATTATGCTTATAAGGTAATGTTTTTACTTTTTTTAGATTATTGTCGTAGAAATCTGTTCCAAGACTCTCGCTTTCATTTTCATTATTAATAAAGAGTAAGCAGGATAAGAGTTTTTCTTTTATATCGCAGTGAGGTTTAAGCCAAAATCCCTTTCTATCGCAAATAACCTCAACTCTTACAAACGAATTAGAAAGGTCTTTTCCAATCATATTGGAAATCTTCTGGTGGGTTTCTTTTTGTCTGAGTTCTTCGATAAATTTAGTTAGACCAGGAAAATCTTTTGAATTTTCTTTTGTAACAAAACATCTAAATTTTAAAGCTTTGCCTCCTGTACTAATTCCTTCTCTAAACTTTCCCTCTCCTCCATCTATTGCTCTCGTTCCATCATACTCAAGTTTATGTTCATTTGGGTTAGCTATATCAGCTTTAATTATCTCGTTAATTGCCTCCGTAGTTAATGGCTCACTTAATTCCCAATGTTTAAATGGTAGTTCAAATTGTTTTGATTTATTATTTAAAGAATTTAAAAATGACATAAATTAATTTTTTGTTTAATTTCTGAAGCTATTCTACCTGCTTCATTTAGTTTTTCATAGTTCCAGGTTTCAAGCTTATTATCTAATTTTTTTACAATATTAAGTTTTTCAAATAAATTTCTGAATCTTTCAAACCTTTTATCATTTCTTAAAGCTGGAAGCATTGCGACATATACAGGCTTTCCTGTCAAAGCAGCTTCAGAAATCATGGAGGTCGAGTCACAAGTAACAACTATGTATTTTGCTAAAGCTAAACTTGATAAATAAGCAGACTTATCGACTGTA
>CACJOS010000019.1 GCA_902595115.1 uncultured Pelagibacteraceae bacterium | reverse complement strand
ATACTAAAAATAAAAAAATAATAAAAATAATTAAAAATGTTTATAGTTGTATTACAAAGAATTTAATTTTATCAAATTCAATTGAAGACGCTGAAACCGCAAAAGTTATTGAAAATATTCAAAGAGATTTAAATATAGCTTTGATGAATGATATTTTCATTTTCTGTAAAAAAATGAATTATAATTACGATAATATAATAAAGTTAGCATCGACCAAATGGAATTTTTTAAAATTTGACGCTGGGTTAGTTGGAGGTCATTGCTTACCAGTCGATCCATATTATTTAAGTTATGTTGCAAAAAAAAATAAAATATCTTTAGATACTGTATTAGCTGGCAGGAAAGTAAATGCTAAATTAAAAGATTATATTTTTCAGGAAGTAAAAAAATTAATTTTAAGAATTAAAAAAAATAAAAAACCTTTTAAAGTGCTTATATCTGGAATTACTTATAAAAAAAATGTTGCAGATTTAAGAAATTCATATGCATTAGAAATTTATAGAAAATTAAAAAAAACTTTCAAAAGCATTTATGCTTATGACGAATTTTGTGATCATATTAATAGTAAAAAATATAAAATAATTCAAAAGTTAGGTGACAATATTAAATATGACCTAGTAGTATTTTTAGTTGATCATAAAACAAACAAAAATTTATATAAAAGAATTAAACAAAAAAAAATTAAGATTTATGATCCATTTAAATTTTATTCATAATGAAAACTTTTAATGATTTTATTTAAAAATAAAAAAAAAAAAGTTTTTTTTTCAATTATTACAGTTACTAAGAATAGCCACCTTACGCTTGAAAAATGTATTAATAGTGTATTTGATCAGAGTTTTCAGAATTATGAGCACATAATTATTGATGGTGAATCTGATACGCAAACCATTGAACTAATAAGGAAACACTCAGATAAAATTAATATAGCAATATCAGAAAAAGATAAAAATATGTGGGAAGCTATAAACAAAGGCATAAATCTCTCTAGCGGGGAGGTAATTTGTATTTTAAATTCAGATGATTTTTTTTACAAAGATGCTTTAAAAATTGCCCATAAATATTTTTCGGAAAATAATATTGATTATTTATTTGGCTCTGTATTAAAAGCTAAAGTGTATCATAATTTTTATCCAGAAAAAATTTATTATAAATTCAATATTTTCCCATCACATTCTGTGGGATTTTTTATTAAAAAAAATGTTCATGATGAATTAGGACTATATGATATCAATTTAGATTATTGTGCTGACTATGATCTTATATTTAGATTAGTAAGAAATAAAAAGAAATTTTTATGTACCAAAATCAATGAAGTAGTAGGAGAATTTTCAAAAGGGGGTATGTCAACAAAAATCAATATTTTTGAAAAAATTTATCACGAATCAAAAGTAAGAATTAAAAATAAACAAAATAGAATTTTCGTTTATTTATTAAGTTTTTTACATTTATTAAATTTTTTCAGAAACAGAGTATTACAAATTCTAAAAATAAAAAAAAATATTAATTGGTAAAAATAAATTTAAAACTTAATTGATACTCAAGATTTGGACATACTTAATATAAGAAAAAATAAACTAAATGAGTAAAAAATATTTATCGATTTTTTGGAAAATAATCTTTTCTTCATTAAATCTAAATCAAATAAAGTTAAAAATAATATTAGTAGAAATGGATCATAGTATTTGTGATAGATTGTAAGTTGCGGATTACTCAAAATTAATAAAAAAATTATTAAAAGGTTATTTATTGAGGATGAAAAAATCAAATAGTTTAAAACAATTGAAAATAATACAACAATAAAAAAAAATAAATTATTACCAAATACAAAATTAGATATTTTGAAAAAAATACCTCCTCCAGTATACTCAAATTCATAATTAAAAAAATATAACGAGATTAAAAATAGAATTAATAAAATAATTAAATTCAAAATATTTATATCTTTAAATTTAATATTTATAGACTTCGAAATTAAAAAGGGGATCATATAAAAAATAATAATTGAGGAGATTATTAAAATCTTATTAAAAATATTATTGACTGCGTCATCAGCCCCACCTGGTACACCAGTGGCAGAAAACATAAAATTGATATCTAAAATAAATACGTAATATAAAGCGGGAAAAGACAAAAAAAGATTTAAAATTAAAAGCTTAATTATCTCTTTAATGTTTAAATCTTTAAAAAAATTGAACATAAAATAAATAGAAAAAACTGAAAAGTTAGGACTAAAATATGAGGAGATTGAGTAGAAAAGCACAACATATATACAATTACTAAAATTTTTGTTTTTTTTATAAAGTAGAAAATAATAAATACTAAAACAGAAAAAAAGTAGTCCCCATACTCTGCTATCTGGCCAAATTGACAGAGATCTAAAAGTTGGAGATAAAAATATTAATCCAGAAAGTAAAATTAAATATTTTTTGTCAATATTATAAAATTTAATTTCTAGACACCTATAAAATATAATTGGTAAGACTAAGCAAATATGAAGATTAATTAATCTTATAAGAAAATCGTTAATTTGAAATTTTTCAAGAAAAGAGAGTAATATTATCAATACTGGAGAATGTCTAGTTTGAGTCTTATCAAAGTTTAAAAAAGTATTTAAAAAGTCATTTGCAAAACTAATAGAAATTTGTTTATGTCCAAAATAGTCTGTAAAAGCTCCACCAGTTGAATTTTCATTGTAATAAAAACCAATTAATAACGAAAAATATAAAATTATAATTAAAAAAAATGTAAATAAACTAAAATTATCAAAGAGATATCTTTTCATTTTTTTTCAAACATATATTAATACATTTAATTAAAAATCATTAATGGATCATTTAATTTTTATTTCTACAATAATATTAGTCTTATCATCAATTTTAGGACATGGACTAATATTCTGTAGATTAATTTGTCCAAAACTTTTGAGTCTCAATTATGGCTACATAGGGTTAATAGGTTTCTTTTCTCTTGCGAATTTATCTATATTGTCATCCTTTTTTTTTAAACATGGATACATTCACAATATATTAATTCATATTATAGGGATTATAGCTTTATTATTTTTTTTGAAGAAGGATTTTTTAGTACAATCACAAAACTTGAAAAAAACCTTAATTTTATTTTTAATCCTTATTATTGGTATCTATGTCTTTAAAAATCATGATGATTTTCCTTATTATCATCTAACATATTCACTTACTCTTTCCGAAAATAAATACCTTTTTGGTCTTGGTAGGTTAGGACATGGTTTTAGAACACATTCTTCTCTTTTTTATTTTCATTCGATTTTATACCTACCATATATAAAATATTTCTTATTTCACTCTGGTCCTTTTTTTATTTTTTTATTTTTTAATTTTATTTGTATTGATCAAATAATAAAATTTTTAAAAAATAAAAAAATTAATTTTTTATTTTATTTATATTTTCTAACTTTTGCTTTTGTAACAATATTTTTTTACAGAATCGGTGAACATGGTACAGACAGATCCTCTCAGATTATTTTAATACTAATTTTGATAAACTTTATAATTTTTAATTACTTTGAAAAAAACCATTTGAAATTAAATGATATTGCTAATTTAATACTTATTTTAATATTATTAGCTGCAAGTATGAAAGCTTTATATTATATTTATTTAATATTTTTGCCTTTTATTTTATTAAAAAAAAATTTTTTCAAAAACTATATTGGTCTCGATAAAATTTTAATTTTAACTTATTTTTTAATTGTGTTTTTATTGAATATTTCAATAAATTTTTTCAACACTGGTTGTTTAATTTACCCTGAAACTAAACTTTGTTTTGATAATTTTTCATGGTCAATAAACAAACAAGAAGTATCTCAAATGAAGGTGCATTATGAGTGGTGGTCTAAATCAGGAGGTGGACCAAATTATAGCCACGATCTTACAAAAGATGAGTATATTAAAAACTTTAATTGGGTTCAAAATTGGATCGATAGACATTTTTTTAATAAAGTTTCAGATACTTTATTTGGTGTTTTATTCATGTGTGCAATATTTATTATGCTTTTTTTTAGTAAAAAAAAAAGGAGGACTGTTCATAAATTTTTCTTGATATATTTATTCTTATCAATTTTTTTATTGGAATGGTTTTTAAAGCATCCAGCGATGCGTTATGGAGGATATATATTAATCGCTTTTCCAATAATTCTCTTAAGTTCAACTATCTTAGCTAAATTTTCAAAGCCTTTTAACAAAGTAAAAATTTTATCTATTTTTCTAATAATTTTAATTTTAGGTATTTACAATGTAAGAAATTTTTTAAGGATAGTTAAAGAGGTTTCTGTTTATAAGTATCCTGTTCTTAGTAAACCATACTTTAGAGTAAAAAAAACTGAAAATAGAATAGTCTACAAAGATAAAAACATAACTATTTATCATCCTGGAAATAATATGTGTTGGGCAAATAAAACTCCATGTTTTAGAAGTAACGAGATTAAAATTGAGAGATTTTTCAATATTAATATTATTAAATATGTAAAATGATAAATGCGTTATATCTTAAAATTTTAGACCTAGTTTTATTTTTGGTGGACCGTAAAAATAAACATTCGGTAATTAATTATTTTAAGAAGAATATTTCTGGAACTATAACGTTGATCGATGTAGGGGCTCACAAAGGAGAAACAATCAAATATTTCAGTAAATTTTTAAATTTAGAAAATATATATGCTTTTGAACCAAATAAAACTATTTATAATAAATTAATTAATAACACTAATTGCATTAAAAAAGAAATAAATTGCTTCAATATAGCTCTTGGTGATAAAGATGAAATTAAGCCGTTAAATATTTTAAACGAAAGTTCTTCCTCAACAATAAATAATTTAAATAAATCAAGTAAATATTACAAAAAAAAAAATAAAATTATTAATTTTTTTTCTAATAAAGAAGAAATTATTCAAAAAAATGTTGAGATAAAAACATTATCGTCATTTATGGATAATTTTATTTTAAAAAATCAAGTAATTTTAAAAATAGATACAGAAGGTTATGAGTATAAAATTTTAAAGGGCTTGAATAAAAAACACTTAGACAGAATTAATTTTATATATATCGAACACCATTATGATCAAATGATTATAAAAGACTATAATTTTTCAGATATTAATAGTTTTCTAAAAAATAATAATTTTTATTTAAGATTTAAAATTAGAATGAATTTTAGAAAGACTTTTGAATATATTTATGAGAAAAAAAGATACTAATTAATTAATTAGTTATTATTTTATTATATTTTTAAACTTTTTAATATTTATTGATGAATTTTTTGGAAACTTTGTTTTTCCAATTAGGATAGGTTTTACTTCTGGGTTAGTTTTCTTAGCAAACTTGTAGATACTATTTCTTTTCCCACCAATATTTATTATTCCTTTTTTATTAATTAATTTTTTAAAATGTGGAATTAAGTCATCCACAAATAAAAAACTTGAAATTGCATCTTTAAAAGCAGATTTATGTATAAATGGTTTTTCGGTGATACAAAGTCTAAGAATTAATGAATTTTTATACATTTGAACTGCACACTCACCCCCAAGCTTTGACCAAGCATAATTATTTACAGGTAAAACTGGATCGGTTTCTTTATAATTTCCCTTTGTCCCCTGATAAACATAACTTGTAGAAAAATATATAAGCTTTATATTATATTTTTGACAAACCTTAACAACATTGCAAGTCCCTATAATATTTTTATCAATACTCTCCTTAATGTTTGTTTCATGAATTGCCATTGGTCTTGATAAACCTGCAATGTGTATTAGAATTTTAGGTTTAATTTTCCCAATTGTTTTTTCCATAGAAGAAGAGTCTAATATATTGAATTGTTTTTTTGATGTATAAATTATATTTTTACCAAAAAATTTTTCTTTTAATAATTTACAAAATCTACTATCCGAACCTGTTATTATGATTTTTCTCATATTTAATAATTTTTTTTAAAATATGAATTTATTTTTTGTACAACATATTTGATTTGATCATCTGAGTGTTCCTCTGATATAGGTAAACTCAATATTTTTTTTCCAAGATCTTTAGCTTTTTTCACTTCTTTTCCATTAAAAAATTTTAATTCATTTAGCATATATGGATAATGTACCATTGTCTGAATTTTATATTTTTTTAAAAAAGAGGAAAGTGGATCTCTTTTTTTTGTTCTAATTACAAATTGATGAAATGAATGAGTATTTTTTTCACTCAAATTAAACAAGTCAATATTCTTTATTTTTCTCAAGCCTTTAAAATAAATATTAGCTAATTCATTTCTTCTTTTAACAACTTTATTATAATTTTTTAGTTTTATATTTAATACTGCAGCATTTATAGTATCTAATCTTGAGTTTCTTCCAGAAAAAATGTGATCATATTTACCTAAAGCTCCATGGTTTCTTGCTCTCAAACAATATCTATAAATTTTAACAGAATTTGTTACTATAGCACCACCATCGCCGAACCCACCTAAATTTTTACCTGGAAAAAAACTGAATGTTCCAACGTCTCCTAATGTACCAACATGTTTGCCTAATAGTCTAGTGCCATGTGCTTGCGCACAGTCTTCTATTATTTTTATATTTCTCTTATTTATTATTTTTTTTATTTGTAAGATATTTGTTGGATTACCATAAAGATGGACAACCATTATTGCTTTTGTTTTATTTGACAACTTTTTTTTTAGGTCCTTTAAACATATTGAATAATCATCAAGATTTACATCACAAAAAACTATTCTGCATCCGTTTGTAACAATTGCTTCTGCTGTTGATATCCAAGTATTTACCGGCAAAATGATTTCTGACCCTTTTTTTAAATTTAGAGATGCTATTGCAATTTCTAAAGCGTCTGTTCCATTTGCCACTGATATGCAATATTTAGAATTAACATATTTGCTAAAATTATTCTCAAAATTAAGAACTTCTTTACCTCCAATAAATTGTGACTTTTTGATTAGATAGTTTACTCTTTTTAATATTGCTGATTTGTCATGAATTAACTCGTATAAGTCAGTAAATTTTACTTTTTTCATTAAAGTGATTTATTTTTAATTTGGAAATATTTAAAGCTATTCAAAGTTTTATCTCTTTTAGATACAATTGGTTTTTTTGTTTTCCATATATTAACAATTTTTTTATCTTTAAAACTTATACCGCTTTCATTCATGGCATCTCTATATTTTTCAAGATGATAAAATATTGTACATTTTTTGGTCAAACATTCATAACCATGAGCATAGAATTTTGGAACAAATAAAATATCTCCCTCATTTAAAATAAATCTTGAAACCTTCCCGAAAAACTTAGAATTCTTTTTTAAATTTATTACAACATCTAGAATTTTTCCCTCTGTTACGTGAATAAGCTTAGTTTGTTGATTTTTTTTTTGAAAATGTAAACCTCTAATTACATTTTTTTTTGATTTTGCCACAGCTGTAAATTTAATTTTTAAATTAAATTTACTATTTAAGAATATCTCTTGAAAATATCCTCTCTTATCAAAATATTTCGATTGTTTGATTTTGAGTGGTACTTTTTGATTTTTTAAATTTATTTTCATAAATTGAATAATTTAATATATATATAATTGATTAATTTAAAAATATGTTTTTATTTTGTCTTTGATGATTGCAAATTTCCTAATTATTTATTTTGCTTTTTCTTTATTTTTGGTAGGAATTTGCAAAAAATATAATTTACTTGTTGATAATAAAATTGAAAAACATAAAAAATATTCATCAAATTTAAAGTGTTATTCAATTGGAGGAATACTCCTAATTTTTTTTTTAAGTTATTATTTCATATTTATTTCAAAAAATTATACATTTTTGCTTTTTTTGTTTTCAATTTTTTCTATAGGATTATTTTCAGATCTAAAAAAAATACACAGTGTTAGCTATAGATTTTTTTTACAAATTATTCTAACTATTTTTTTTGTTTATGTTATGAAAACTCAAATAATTTCAACAAAAGTTGTTTTCTTTGATCAATTATTAGAAAATAATTTTGTTAATATTCTTTTTGTAACATTCTGTATAACAATATTAATAAATGGTGTAAATTTCATAGATGGGTTAAATGGTTTAGCAATCAAGTATCACTTAATTATTTACTTAGTGATAACAATTTTTTTTTCGGAATTTGTTTTTGAAAATCAATTAATAAATTACATGGTAGTTGTCCTTTTTATTTTGTTAATTTTCAATTTGTCAGGTTATTTATATTTAGGGGACTCTGGTTCGTATGTATTATCATTATTTACAGGAGTATTCTTAATTGAATTTTCTAATGTTAACCCAGCTATTTCACCTTATTTTATAATTGTATTATTATGGTACCCATGCTTTGAGTTATTGTTTTCAATGATAAGAAGATTTTTAAAAAAAAAAGAAACTTACAAACCTGACACAAACCATCTTCATCAACAATTTTTCAAGTTTATTTCAAAAAATTTAAAAATAAAAAATAAACTCGCTGAACATATCGTTGTTTCTCTTGGTATTAATTTATATAATCTATTTTCAATTTTGATTTCAGTAAATTTTATTTATAATTCTGAAGTTTTGATTTTAATTTTGTTTATTAATATTTTTTTTTATATTTCTACATTTTATTTTTTAAAACGAAAAAATTATTAAAACTTTCTATTCATAGAATTAATACTTAGCCTTAATAAAAAAAATAAAGATTTTAAAAAATTATAGTTTAAATAAATATAATATACTCTAAATCCATCCAGTACTTTTTGTATTAAATTCGAAGATAAAGAATCAACCGAAAAATTCCATTCACTGAGAAATTCATTTAAATTATATGCAATATTATTTTCTTTACTAAGTTTTAACCAAGCGACATAATCTTCTTTAGTTTTCATAGAAGGAAATAATTCATTTTTAATAATATTTTTATTTAACATCACAGTTGATAATCCAATCTCATTATCATGTAACAAGTCTTTATATGTAATTTTTCTTTTCTTACTTTGAACACGAATAGATTTTTTATTCGAAATTTTTTTAAAATAGTTTGTATACGAAAAATCATATTTGTTTTCCCGCATGAATTTAACTTGTTTCTCCAACTTTTCAGAATACCAAATATCATCAGCATCTAAAAAAGCTATAATACTACCTGACGAATGTTTGATCCCTATGTTTCTAGACATTCCAGCTCCATAGTTTTTTTTATTTTGAACTATTTTTATCTTTGAATACTTACTGAAGTTTTCTTTGATGTAGACTAAATCATGGATATTATTGTCGTCATAAATTAGTATTATTTCAAAATCTTGAAAAGTTTGAGCTAAAACAGAATTCAAAGTTTTACTAATTTGATTTATCTTTTTATAATAAGGTATAATTACACTTACTAATGCCATATATTAATATTACTAATTAAAATAAACACGTTTAAAAGTAAAATGTTTTATATCATGTGTCGCAAATTTACTTATAAAACAAAATTTTATTGATATGAAAGATTTAACATTATTAATACCAACAAAAAAAGAGGTAGAGTCATTACCTCAGTTTCTTAAAGAAATAGATAACCTAGAATGTAAAAAGTTAATTGTTTTACAAAAGGAAGATGTTGAGACTAAAAATGCAATTAAAGAGTTCGAGAATATTGAAATTTTAGAACAAAATAATAATGGTTATGGAAATGCAATAATCGAAGGTATTAATTATATTGATACTAAGTTTTTTTGTATAATTAATGCTGATGGTTCAATGGATCCAAAATATCTCAGTGAAATGCTATCAGAGTGTCAAAATAGAGATATTATATTTGGATCAAGGTATCAAAAACCTGGTGGAGGAAGCGACGATGATGATTTAATTACTTTAGTAGGTAATTATTTTTTTACATTCTTAGGAAATTTTTTGTATAATCTTAATGTTACTGATATTTTGTATACGTATATTTTAGCTAAAACATCATCAGCAAAAAAACTGAATTTGAAAAGTGGTGACTTTAGAATATGTGTTGAGCTTCCAATTAAGGCTAAGTTTTTAAATTTACAATATAGTTGCCTTCCCTCTCACGAAAGGCCAAGGATTGGCGGTAAAAAAAAAGTAAATCCTATAAAAGATGGATTGCTTATACTTTCTGAAATTGTTAAATATTTTTTTAATAGAAAACATAATTTAAACAAATGAAAAAAAAAGCTTTAATTTTTGGAATCACTGGACAAGATGGCTCTTATTTAGCAGAATTTCTTCTTAAAAAAAAATACATTGTACATGGTGTTAAAAGAAGATCCTCTACTATAAACACAGAAAGAGTAGATCATATTTATCAAGAACCTCATCTGAAAAAAAGAACCTTTATTTTGCATTATGGAGATATTACAGATTCATTATCAGTAACAAGACTTATTAATGAAATTAAGCCCAATGAAATTTATAATTTAGCTGCACAGTCACATGTACAAGTATCTTTTGAATCTCCTGAATACACTGCCAATGCAGATGCTCTTGGAGCTTTAAGAATACTAGAAGCCATAAGATTTAATAAATTAGAAAAAAGGACTAAGTTTTATCAAGCAGGTACGTCTGAATTGTATGGTTTAAATGAAAAAGTTCCTCAAAATGAAAAAACATTATTTCATCCTGCAAGCCCTTATGGAGTCGCTAAACTTTACGCACATTGGATTACTATCAATTATAGAGAAGCATATAATATGTTTGCCTGCAATGGAATTTTATTTAATCACGAAAGCCCAAGAAGAGGAGAAACATTTGTTACTCAAAAAATTGTACAAGCATTATGTAAAATTAAATTAAAAAAACAAAAAACATTATTCTTGGGTAATTTATACTCAAAAAGAGATTGGGGTCA
>CACJOS010000018.1 GCA_902595115.1 uncultured Pelagibacteraceae bacterium | reverse complement strand
GGGTTTCTTATCTTTTTCGTTTATTTGATTTGTATCATCCATATAAAATTATTTTACCATAAGTAGAAAAATGCAAAAATAAAAACCCACACTAAATCAACAAAGTGCCAATATAAACCTAGAATTTCTATTTCAACATAATCCCCTTTCATAGTTGTAAACCAACCTCTTTTACCACCATTCTCGTAATGACCTGCAAATACCTTGTATGCATATATAAACAAGAAAATTACACCAATTGATACGTGGGTGCCGTGAAAACCAGTTATCATAAAAAAGAAAGAACCAAACTGTGCAGCTCCAAATGGATTTTCCCAAGGTCTTACACCTTCATGAATAAGTTTTGACCATTCATATGCTTGCATACCTACGAATGTCAGTCCACCAATAGCAGTTGCAAGAACAAGCCAGCCACACATTTTTCTGTTTTTCTCGTATCCATACTTAACTGCTAGAGCCATTGTCCCACTACTAGTAATTAAAACGAATGTCATTAGTGCGATCAGTAATAAAGGAACTGGCACACCAAATGCTTCCAATGCAAATACTTCACTTGGATTTGGCCATTCGACTGGAGTGGAACCTCTTCCTTTCATATATGCAATTAAAAAACAACTAAATACAAATGTATCGCTCAGAAGGAATATCCACATCATTGCTTTACCCCAATGAACACCTTTGAACATTGTCTGGTCTGATCCAGTATCAGATGCCATACCTCTAAAACCTGGTTTTAGTTCAAAGCCATCTATTTTAGGATCTGACATTTTATAAATCTTTGATTATGTTTTCTCCACTTTAGTATGAACCACTTCACTTGGAGGAGTAGTTTGAGGTATAAAATCATCTTTAGCCCCAGGCACACTGAAATCATACGGCCATCTGTGAACCACAGGCAATCTTTCACCAAAATTTCCATGTTCAGGTGGCTGTGTTGAAGTATGCCACTCTAAAGAATTTGCTTTCCATGGATTTTTAGGAGCTGGTTTTCCAGTCTTTAAAGTTTTGATTATATTGAAGATCAAAATAAATTGTGCTGCACCTACTAAGAAAGCAGCTAAACTAATAAATTCATTCATTCCTACAGCTGAAGTCATATACGGACTATCATACATTTCATAATACCTTCTTGGAACCCCTATAAATCCTAGATAATGCATTGGGAAGTATATCGAATAAGCGCCTAAGAATGTTGCCCAAAAGTGCCATTTACCTAAAGTCTCATTTAATAATCTTCCAGTTATTAATGGAAACCAATGATATACCGCTCCCATGATAACCATAACCGGGGCTATACCCATTACCATATGGAAATGGGCTACAACGAAATAAGTGTCTGATAATGGAACATCAACGGAAACATTTCCCAAAAAAATACCAGTTATACCTCCATTAACAAATGTTACTATAAATCCTAAACACCAAAGCATTACTGTATTAATTCTTATGTTTCCTCTCCACAATGTCAAAATCCAGTTATAAACTTTCATAGCGGTCGGAACTGCTATAATCAACGTTGTTGTAGCAAAAAAGAAACCAAACCATGGGTTCATTCCGCTTACATACATATGATGCGCCCAAACGAAAAAGCTTAAGGCACCAATTCCAACAATTGCCCATACCATCATTCTGTATCCAAAAATATTTTTTCTAGCATGAACTGAAATTAAATCAGAAACTATTCCAAATGCTGGAAGAGCTACAATATAAACCTCAGGATGACCAAAAAACCAGAATAAGTGTTGAAATAAAATTGGGCTTCCACCACCATACTCAAGTACCTCTCCTGCTTTTAAAATTGTAGGCATAAAGAAACTTGTTCCGATAACTTTATCCAGCGTCATCATTATTGCACTTACTAGTAAAGCTGGGAATGCTAACATCGCTAAAACAGTTGCTGTAAAAATTCCCCACACAGTTAGTGGCATTCTCATTAAAGTCATACCTCTTGTTCTAGCTTGTAAAACTGTGATCATGTAATTTAATCCGCCCATAGTGAAACCAATTACAAATAGAGCTAAAGAGACTAACATTAGCAGAATTCCCATTCCTGAACCTGGTGTACCTTCTAAAATAGTTTGTGGAGGATATAGTGTCCAGCCTGCTCCGGTTGGACCTCCTGGAACAAAAAAGCTTGCCATTAACACTGCCACTGCAACAAAGAACATCCAGAAACTTAACATGTTTACATATGGAAAAACCATATCTCTTGCACCAACCATTAATGGTATTAAATAATTTCCAAAGCCTCCTAAGAATAAGGCAGTTAAAAAATAAACCACCATTATCATTCCATGCATTGTTACAAATTGATAATAGTGTTCAGCAGTTATAAACCCTGCAAGACCTGGAAAACCTAATTGCAATCTCATTAACCAAGATAAAATTAAACCTACAATTCCAGTAAAAACAGCAGTTAAAAAATACTGCACTCCAATTACTTTAGCATCCTGACAAAAAACCCATTTTGTTATAAAAGTATGACCGTGATATAAATCTTGTTCTGGTAATTCAGCTGGTCTTACATAGTCAATATCCGGAGTTGAACCAGCAGAACCTGTAAGTGTTTCTGATGATTGTGCTTGATAACCAGATTTATTTTCGTATTCGTCAGACATAATTATTTTTCCTCTTTATATATAACTTTTTCAATTTTTGAATTATTTTTTGCGACCTTTTTTGTCTCAATTTCCTTATTTTGCTTAGCCAAAAGGTCTGAGAAAGTTTCTTGTTCTCCTAACCATTGCTGATAACTATTAGGATCTTGTACTTCTACCCCACCTCTCATTGCATAATGACCAACTCCACAGTATTCGGCGCACAAAACTTCATACTCACCTACTTTGTTAGGTTCGAACCAATAATAAGTAACAACACCTGGCACAGCGTCCATCTTTGCTCTAAATTGAGGCACGTACCAATTATGAAGCACATCTACAGATCTTAATAAAATTTTTACTGGTCTATTATTTTCTAAATTAATTATATCACTTTGCACCATTACATCGTCTCTCCCGTAAGGATCGTCTAAGTTGATACCAAATGGGTTATCGTCATTTATATTTACAACTTTTGTAGTGCCGAGTTTTCCATCATTACCAGGCAGTCTATATTGCCAGCCCCATTGCCATGCCATTACATCTATCTCAATTGAGTTTTTTGGAACATTTACATATTGGTTCCAAATTATTAATCCTGGAGCTAGTAGAGCTGCAACTCCAAGTGTAGTGGCTACTGTTAAAATTTTTTCTAATTTTTTGTCTTCAGGTTTATACTCTGCTTTTCTATCTTCTTTATAGGAATACTTAAAAACGCAATAAATCATGAAAAGACAAACAGCTACAAATACTCCTCCACCTACCCAAAAAGTGAGAGTTATAGTATCGTCCATTCCTTTCCAGTTTGATGCAATATCAGTCCAATACCAAGGTGTAAAAATATGGAAAAGTATTGAACCTAAAATGACTAAAAAAAATATTATACCTGCGTGCATGGCTATTTATATAGATTATTAATAGTATAAATACCTATGACAAAATGTCATAAAATTAAAGAAAATAAACTTATATATACAGTAAATTATGCTCGGTAAATTTGGAATTCTTGTAGTCTTACTCATTTTGGTCTTATTATTTTATGTTGTCATATCCTTCGGGGCTGGGGCGTTCTCAAAAGGAGAAACAAAACCAGAAACAAAGAAATATTTAAAGTCAGTAAAAATATTGTTAGCTGTTATCGCGGTTGTAGGGTCAATACTTGTGCTTTTTCTTGATTAAGAAATAAGTGTTTTGCACCAAGCAATAAATGAGTCATTAAAAATATAAATCATTAAAAAGAAAGCTAACCAAACTACTAATAAAAACATCCAGTACATTGATAACGCAGAGATATTATTTTCCTCATCTAAAATTTTATTCTGCTCCATTTTTAAAATTCTACCAGCTACTCTACCCCAAAAAAATAATCCTCCAAGCAAGTGCATTCCATGAAGCGCAGTGAAAATATAAAATGATGAGAAATATGAATTAGTTGAAACATAGTTTCCACTTTGCATTAATTGCACCCAAAAATACAATTGCCCAAATAAAAACAAATAACTTAGGCCACCAACTAAGATTATGTTTCTTTTTATCCTTATAGTTTCTTTTTGCTTTAAGTCGCTAGTTATTTTTGAAAAAAAGTAAGCAATAAAAAAAAGTACAAATGTGTTTATCCAAAGAAAGTTTGGTTTTAAAAGATATCTAGTGTCTTGTTCGGGTGGGATAGAATAAATGTAACCTGTAAATATTAAGCTAAACAAAACAGTTGCAATACCAAAGATAATTATTACAGCAGAAGTCTGAACTGAAAGGTCGAAAGTCTTACCTATATGAGCATCATCTATTTTTGCTCTATCACTCTCCCAAGGTTTTTCAGTTAGTGTGCCGAAAAGTTTCTTTATAAAATTGCTCATGGATCCTATATAATAAATAATAATTATTTATCAACAATGAAAATAAAAACATCAATTGCAATTATAAGTGGATGTCTGGTAATTTTTCTGTTTTTAATGCTGCCAGTTTTTTTATCTATTCAAGGTCAGAAGGAAGATCTTGTCGCATCATTCAAAGGATCAACTTTTTCACTTAAAGATGTAAATAATAATACAATAACTGAAAAATCTTTTGAAGGACCATTAACAGCAATTTTTTTTGGTTTTACAAATTGTCCAGATATATGTCCAATGACTTTAAGCAATATAGATTTGGTTATTAACAATTTAAGTGAGCGAAAGAGAAAAGACTTCAAGGTTTTCTTTGTTAGTATAGATCCTGATAGAGATAGCCCAAGTGTGATAAAAAACTACTTGGAAACATTCCAAAATAAAATGTTTGGAATAACTGGTGATCCAAAAAAAGTTTTTCTATTATCTCAATCTTGGGGTGTCTTATCAGAAAAAATATTTAATGAGGATGGAAATTATTTAATAAATCACAGTTCGTCAGTATTACTTTTAAAAGATGGAAAGTATTTAGATAGAATTAATCATCATGCTAAATACAAAGACATGTTCAAAGTGATAAATAAATATTTAAGATAAAAGAGAATAACTAATTATAGAAATTATCGATATCGCAGCAGTTTCAGATCTTAAAATATTTTTATTGATATTCAAAGGAATTATATTTTTCATTTTAGAAATTATTTCTCTTTCTTTAATGGAGAAATCACCCTCCGGTCCAATCAAAACACATATAGGCTCATCACTTTTAATATCAATTTTTTTGTTGTCTGAATTAAGATCACCAAAGAAAATTGTTGTATCAGTATTTTCTTTTAAAAAATCTTCAAGTTTTTTTAATTTATCTAAAATTGGTAAATTTAATCTATTGCTTTGCTCTGATGCTTCAACAATAATTTTTTTAACTCTTTTTTCATTAATCTTCCTTACGACTGTGCGATCGGAAAGTAGTGGGATAAATCTAGTCACTCCTAGCTCGGTAGCTTTTTGAATCATTAAGTTTAAATAATTTAATTTGATAGGTGTGAATGCAAGCCAGATTTCTCTAGGATTATCAGCTGACCTTAATTTTTTTTCTACTGAAAACTCTACAATTCCTCTTATTATATTTTCTACTTTTGCTTCAAATTCTCCAGATTGATTAAATAAACTAAAATTTTGTCCTTCTTTAATTCTCATCACCTTATGAATATAGTGTGATTGAGTTTTATCTAATTTAGATTTTAAATTTATATATAAACTTTCGCTAAAAAATAATCTAATATTACTCATTTAAATAAGTTAATTTATGAAAAATCTTAAAGCAATAATTTTCGATGCCTATGGAACGTTATTTGATGTGAATTCAGCAGCTGAAAAATGCAAAAGTAAAATTGGAAATAAATGGGAAAATTTTGCAAATTATTGGCGTACAACCCAATTAGAATATACATGGTTAAGAAGTATGATGAGTAAACATAAAAATTTTTGGCAAATAACTGAGGACAGCTTAGATAAATCCATGAAAAAATTCGGAATAAATAATAATATGAGAAGTGAGCTTTTAGACCTTTATAAAATTTTATCTCCATATCCAGAGGTTAGAGAAACCTTGAAACAACTAAAAAATAAAAACTATAAAATTGCTATTCTCTCAAATGGTACACCTTCCCTACTAAATGTGTTAGTAGAAAAAAATGACATGAAAAACTTATTTGATGATATTTTTTCAATAGAGGAGGTTGGAATATTTAAACCAAGTTCAAAAGTATACGAAATCCCTATTAAAAAATATAAAATAGATAAGGGTGAGATTGCTTTTTTGAGTTCAAATACATGGGATATTTCAGGAGGTGGAAATTACGGATACAATTGTTTCTGGGTAAATAGAAATAATGATGTATTTGACAATTTAGATTATTCACCTAAGTATGAATTAAAAAATTTAAATGAATTACTTGATATAATTTAATTAAGTATTATTTCATAAGTAAATATGACAAATATTTTAGATCTTTTTGCAAGAATATTAATCTCAACATTATTTTTAATAAATGGAATTTTTAAAATAACTAATTATGATGGCACTGTGGGCTGGATGGAAGGATATGGTGTGCCTGGAATTCTTATAATACCAGCAATAATAATAGAGATATTAGGTCCAATTTTAATAATAGTAGGATATCAAACAAAAATTACTGCGGCATTTTTAAGTTTATTTTGTTTAGCAACAGCAATTATATTCCATAATGATTTTAGTAACCAAATGCAACTAACCTCTTTTTTAAAGAATATTGCATTAGCAGGTGGATTTTTGTTTCTTGTTATAAATGGTTCAAAGAAATTTAGTTTAGATTATAAAAGACATTAATTATGAAAATTATTAAAGTTGAAAAAATAATAAAGCCCATACTGTCATCAGATGGTGCTGGTGTAAAATTAAAAAGAAGTATTGGGGTGGAACCAAATAAAACGACATTTATGATACAAAATATTATAAAAAAAATAACAAAAATACAGCCAAAGCTCTCTACAACAGGAGGAACTTCTGATGCAAGGTTCATAAAAAATATATGTCCATGTTTAGAGTTTGGATTAGTTGGAAAAACTATGCATAAAGTTGACGAGACAGTATCTTTAAGTGATTTGAGAAAATTAACAAAAATTTATTCTTTAATCTTAGATAATTATTTTTCGTGAAAACTGCAATAATTTCTTCGGATACCTCAATTAATCACTTAACGGGTGATGGTCACCCGGAACAACCAAAAAGAGTAATAGCAATCACTGAAAAATTAAAAAAAAACAAAAATTTAATTTGGGATAAGCCAGGTACTTTCGATCATGATATTTTAAAAAAAGTACATAATGAAAATTATATTGATATGGTTAAAAAAAGTTTTCCAAATGAAGGAATAAAGTTTTTAGATGGAGACACTATTATCTCTCCTGGTAGCAAAGATGCTACAATTGATGCTGTTGGTTCTGTAATTAAAGCAATTGACGGGGTTGAAAATAGAAAATTTAAAAATGCTTTTTGTGCAGTACGCCCACCTGGTCATCATGCTGAAAAAGATAAAGCGATGGGATTTTGTATTTATAATAATTGTGCAGTTGCAGCACATTATCTTATTGATAAATTTAATTATAAAAGAGTAGCTATATTTGATCCTGATGTTCATCATGGAAATGGTACCCAAGATATTTTTTATGATAACAAAAATGTTTTATACCTATCAACCCATCAATATCCATTTTATCCTGGAACTGGAAGCGATAAAGAAAAAGGAAATCATGATAATATTTTCAATGTACCACTACCAGCAGGAACAAATACCGAGGAATATTTAAGCGCATTAGATAAAGTTTTAGATAAATTAGCAAAATTTAGGCCAGAATTTTTGATTTTTAGTATGGGTTTTGATGCAAATATAGCTGATCCACTTGCTCAATTTGAATTACAATCTGAGGATTTTTATGAAATTACAAAAAGAACACTTAAAGCAACTAATGAGTTTACAAAAGGTAAAGTTATATCAGTATTAGAAGGTGGGTATGACCTTAATGCTCTTGCTCAAAGTGCTTTCAATCATGTAAACGCTCTAACTGAAAATCAAACATGAAATTATATAAAATAAAAAAATCAAATATCGATAAAAAAGGTCTTTACGCTACAAAAAATATTAAGGCTGGCACTAGAATAATTCAATATAAAGGAAAAATTATAACTAATAGTGAAGTTGAGCGTAACCCCAAATATGATAATGACAAAGATATTTACTTATTTGATATTAATAAAAGATATTCGCTAGACGGCGATTACTCATGGAATATAGCTAAAAATATAAATCATAGCTGTGATCCGAACTGCGAAGTCGATGGTACTGGATATAAAATTTATGTAACAGCAATAAAAGATATTAAAAAAAATGAAGAGCTAACATATGATTATGGATTTTCATATGATGAGGATTATAAACAGTTTCCATGCAAGTGCCGCGCAAAAAATTGTTGTGGTTATATAGTAAGATCAGAAAGTCGATGGAGAATAAATAAAAAATTTAGAAAAAGCTCTAGAATTAATAAATAACTTTTTTAAGAAATAAGCCACTAGGTGGTGCTGGAGGTGCACAAAATATTCTTCTTTTTGATAAAGTTACATTTTTAAACTTCTTTAAATCCCATTTTCCCTCTCCTAGATATTTAAGACAACCTACCATTGATCTAACTTGTGTTTGAAGAAATGACCTAGATCTAAATTCAATGAATATTTGATTTTTTTTTTTTAATATGTTTACTTTTTCTAAAGTTCTTATGGGACTCTTAGCAGAACATGATGAAGCTCTAAAGGTTGAAAAATCTTTTTTTCCAACTAGAAATTTTGCGCCTCTTTTAATATTTTCTAAATTGATTTTTTTTCTTATATGCCAAACTCTGTTTTTATTAATTGTTGGAACACTTTCTCGATTTAAGATTATATATTGATATATTCTAGCTTTAGCTGAATATCTAGAATGAAACTTTTCATTTCTTTTCTTTATATTTAATATTGAAATCATACTTTTATTAAGCAAAAAATTTAATCTGTTTAGAAATCTATTAATAGCCAAAATTTTAATTTTAGTATCAAAATGAGCAGACTGTGAAATTGCATGGACACCTGCATCTAATCTTCCTTGACCAACTACTGATATTTTTTCTTTCAAGATTTTTTCTAATGATTTTTCAATGGTTTTCTGAACTGATTTCCCTTTTGGTTGAGATTGCCAACCAATAAACCCTGTTCCAACATATTCTATAAGAATTTGATATCTAAACATTATTTAGGTTTGAACCTTTTTTTATCCTTGATCCAAGTAAAAATTCACCTATTTTTTGAACTTTCTTTCCCTCTCTTTGAATTTCAATTATTTTTAAGGATCCTTCCTTACATCCTATCTCTAGATTTTCGCCCAAAACAATTCCTGGCTCACCCTTTGAATTTCCTACCTCTGCTTTAAGTATTTTATATCTTTCTCCTTTAAAGGTAAACCATGCTCCAGGTGATGGAAATAATCCATTTATTAATCCTAATATTTCCTCTGCCTTGATATTCCAATTTATTTTACCTTCAGTTTTTTCAATTTTATTTGCATAAGTTGCTTTGTCATGTTCTTGCTCTATAAAATTTGCTTTGCCGTCTATAATATCATCTATTTCATCAAGTATTTTTTCTGATGCTATTAAAGAAAGTTTTTCAGATATTGTCTCAGAATTATCTTGTTTTTTAATTTCAATTTCATATTTATTGCATACTGGACCAGAATCTAGTTTATTATTAATTTTCATTACACTAATTCCAGTTTTTTTATCTAAATTAATTATTGCTCTTTGTATTGGTGCAGCCCCTCTCCAACTTGGCAAAATTGATGCATGAATATTTATAAATCCTTTTTTTGTTAAATTTAAAAAACTTTCAGGCAATAATTTTCCATAAGCGACTACTATTGCAAGATCGGCATCAAGGTTTTTAAGAAAACTTTCTTCTATAGAATTTCCTTTTAGGACATCTGGAGTTCTAGCTTCAATATTTAAGGTTTCTGCCATAAGATGAACGGGGGATTTTTGGGTTTTCATTCCTCTACTTGATTTTTTTGGAGGTTGAGAATAAACAACAGAAACTGGATATCCATTTTGATATAACGATTTTAATATGGGCACAGCAAAAATTGGTGTTCCCATAAAAATAATTTTTTTAAGCATTCTATACAACTATTCTATCTGGATTTTTTCTCGCTTTAGATAATTTTTTAATAATTAAATCTTTTTTTAATTTTGATAAATAATCAATTATAAGTTTACCGTCTAAATGATTTATTTCATGTTGAATGCAGGTAGATAAGAGATTATCACATTCCATCAGGTTTTGTTTTCCTTCTATATCTATGTATTCAATTAGACAGGTCTTTGGTCTCTCAATTTTAATAAAGGTGTCAGGTATTGATAAACAACCTTCCTCGTATACAGATTTTTCACTACTCATTTTCCTCACTATTGGATTGATAAAACATAAGGGTGTTTTTTTTTCCTCTTTTTGCGAAACATCTAAAACAATTATCCTTTTTGGTATTCCAACTTGGATTGATGCTAAACCGATTCCTTTATGATGATACATTGTCTCATACATATCATTTACCAGTTTCTTTTCATCGTTTGTTATTTTTTCAATTGGTTGGGATTTTTACGTAAAACTTCGTCTGGCACAGTAATTAATTTTTTAATGGTCATAAAACTTATTCTTTTATGCTTTTACAGGAATAACTTGAAGAATGATATCATTTCTAATTTTATCAATATTAAGTTTATTTAAAGTACTAATGATGAAATATAATGTTTCTGTCCCAAGATTTTTTAAATCATCCTCTCCAATAATTTCAACTAATCTTAGTAAAATCATTGCTGTTTCACCGTCGTTAATCATAACTTCAATATCAGTCGGAATATTTGATTTATCTAAATCTAAAATACTCTGATACTTTTCAGGAATTTCGATCCCATCAGAAATTAAAGCCTCAATAACTATGTTATCTTTAGTTGAAAAATAAAATTTTTTATTTTTCTTTAATTTTTTAAATCTTTTATTTAAATCTTTTTCTACTTTGTCTTTAGAGATTTTGCCGTCAAAGTAGTTGATTAATCTGGACTGGTGTAAAATTTTGTTATTATACTTTATTTTTTGGTTTTCATCTTTGACCCTTGCTATTTGTATGTTATAAAAATCTAAGGCTTGGTTTGTCAAATCATCTTTATTAATATTTCCAATTAATTTTATTAATTCTTTATCAAAAGCATTATTGAGATTATCGTCATCAAACTCTTTTTTAAGAAGTTCTAATAATAACATTTGATTTTGAGGTTCTTTAGAGACTAAAAAGGCCTGATATAAAAGTGCTCTAGCCTCATAGCTTGGTAAAAGTTTGTAAGCGTCAAATACAGAAACTAACTGATAAATATTAAACTGAAATCTAGTATACAAATCTAATAAATCAGACTCCTTATAACTTCCATTATTTGTAGCATTTTCAAATGATCTTATTTTTTCTCTATCATCTAAATCAACATCATTTACTTTTGTTAATAAATTATTAGACGACAAATACTGCCAAATAATTTTTTTTGTTTTTTTATTTGGTTCGAATGAAAAATTTTGATTTGCCAAATATGTTAAGTGGAATTCTAATAAACTTTTTTCAGATATATCAACTTCAACATTTTCCGAATATCCGATCAAAAAATTAAAAATATTATCAAAAAATTCATCCTCATACCCACTTTCTTTTAATAAGTCGTATTGTAGCTGAGCAATTTCTTTTTTATTCTCATTGATAAGGCAATATATTTGGAACTTATCTAATTTATCACAATTTATTTTAAAATCCGCTTTAATATAAATTTTAGATCTTGAAACTATTAATTTTCTAAGCTGTTGCAAAGTTAGCTCAGCTACTTTTGGTCTTTTTTTATTATACCTAATTCTTTTAATTAAT
>CACJOS010000017.1 GCA_902595115.1 uncultured Pelagibacteraceae bacterium | reverse complement strand
TTGGTAACATAATCTTTATTCTCAAAAATTCTCCATGCAATTAAGTACATTAAATAGAAAATACATAGTATTAACATTGAAGTGATTCTAGCGTCCCAAGCCCACCAAGTTCCCCACGTCGGTTTACCCCATATCGAACCCGTTACCAAAGCAACAAGGCTAAATATAAATCCAGATGGTGCCAAACTTTTTGCAACTAAAAAAAATACTTTGTTTTTAAAAATAATTACCATAACTGATAGAGATGCCATTAAGGAAAATATACCAAGTGAAATCCATGCCGAAGGAACGTGAACATACATTATTCTTACAGAGTCACCTTGTAAGTAATCTTGCGGAGATAATATCAAGGCCTCAAATAAACCAAGAGTTAAGATAATTAAAAACAAGTACAAAACAATTTTTTGAGTTTTCTGTACTAAGCTAAATTGATAGTTTTTAATAAATTTCATTAAAGTATTTATATTTGAAAATTTAATTTTTCAAAGTGAGATAAAGGGTCTTGTTCTGATCAAGAATGTGAGGGAGATAATCTTAAGGGAAACGTTTACACTCTTGATCAGAATATGGTAAAAATTTACATACTTTGTGTGACAAACATTTGAACCAAATGTGTTTGAAAAAAGATGTTAATTAGATTGTTTAAAGTAGCTAGATCCTATTTTTCCAGAAAAAATCTCGTTTATAAGAGGGTGTTTTATCGGCTCTTCTGAGTCATCAAATAACAAATTTTGCTCAGACACGTAAGCTTCATAAGTAAGATCATCATTTTCGGCTAAGAGATGATAAAAAGGTTGGTCTTTTCTTGGCCTTACGTTTTTTGGAATAGATTGGTACCATTCTTCAGAATTGTTAAATTTAAAATCAACATCATATATTACACCTCGAAAGTCAAAGTGCTTATGTTTGACTACATCACCTATTGAAAATTTTGCTTTTTGGATTGTCATAATTGTAAATATGGGTATTTAAATAAGAAAATCAATAAAAAAAATATTATTAATTTTCAAATCTGTTAATATCTTTGTGTGAATAAATCTTTTTACAAATTTGTCACAGATTTTGGCCCTCTACTAGTATTCTTTACATTTTATTATAGAAATGAAAAAAATTTAGAAATTGCAATCCCTCCTTTTATTTTAGCAACATTGATTGCTCTCACTATTGTTTGGAAAATAGAGAAAAAAATTCCAACTGTGCCTTTGCTTGGTGGAATTCTGATCACACTTTTCGGTGGCTTAACGATCTATTTTAAAAATCCGATTTTTATATATATTAAACCTACAATAATTAATATTTTGTTTGCTTTAGGACTAATATTTGGAAAATTTTTTACACGTGAGCCAGTTCTAAAAAAGCTTCTAGGAAATGCATTAAAGATTCAAGATGAAGGATGGAAAATTTTAAATAAAAGGTGGGCGTTATTTTTCATTGGTTTGGCAATTTTAAATGAAATTATATGGAGGACTCAATCAGAAGAGTTTTGGGTGAATTTTAAAGTGTGGGGTATGCTTCCAATAACTTTTATTTTCACTGCTTTTCAATTCAATATAATTAATAAGTATAAATTAGATGAATAGAAATTTAAAATTAGTTGTAAATAATACATTCAAAAAAGATAAGAATTATTTTTTTGAAAAAGATGAGCTTAAATCTATTTTAAATTTATATGCAAAAATGGTTTCAAATGGATCTTGGAAAGACTATGGCTTAGCTATTTCCAGTAAAAAAGTGACGTTTAGCGTTTTTAAGAATGCAGCCGAAAACGCTGTTTACAAAATTTGTAAAACTTTTAAACCAATAAATCAAAACTTGAAATACTCAATTACAGACTCTAATGGGAAAATTATAAATAATTCTTCAAGTTTAGAAAATTTAATTTTGAAAACAAATTGGAAAAAAATTAAGTAAGAAAATTATCTTCTTTGTCCGAATAATCTCAATAACATTATAAATAAGTTTATAAAATCTAAGTATAACGTCAATGCACCCATTACAGCCTTTTTACCTATCACCTCACCACTGTCAGACGCTGAATACATATTTTTTATTTTTTGTGTATCGTAAGCCGTTAATCCTACAAATATCAATACGCCCAATATTGAAACTATAAAATACATCATTGCTGATTTTAGAAAGATATTTACTAGTGATGCAATTATTATTCCAATTAAACCCATCATTAAAAACGAACCAAGCTTTGTAAGATCTTTTTTAGTTGTGTAACCGTAAATACTCATTGCACCGAAAGTTGCTGAAGTAATAAAGAAAACTCTTGCAACACTTACTCCTGTATAAACAAGTAATATCCAAGACAAAGATAATCCCATTAATGCAGCAAAAATCCAAAACACTGTTTGCGCTTTTGCTGAACTCATTTTATTTATGCCAAAACTCATATAAAATACTACTCCGAGAGGTGCTAACATAACCACCCACTTTAATCCTGAAAAAAATAAAGCTTCACCCATTGGTGTAAATCCTATGATAGCTCCGTTTGAACCGGTCTCTACTGAAAGTTTAAAAGATAATAAAGCGATTATACCCGTTAACAAAACACCAGTTGCCATATAGTTGTATATTTTGAGCATGTAGGATCTTAGCCCAGCATCCCAAACTACTGTTTTTTTTGCTTCCGTTGCTTGAAAGATGTTTTGTCTATTAAAGTTCATGTTGATGTATATATAGTAATTTTTTAAAATGTTTTCAAGAAGTCTTATTAGTAATGAACTATAAAAAACTAGGAAATACTGACTTAAAAGTTAGCACAATATGTCTCGGCACGATGACTTGGGGTGAGCAAAATTCACAAGAAGAGGGATTCCAACAAATGGATTATGCAATTGATCAAGGAGTTAATTTTTGGGATACAGCAGAATTATATTCAATACCTCCTAAAGAAGAGACTTTTGGGCATACCGAAATTATTATAGGTAACTGGTTTAAAAAATCTAAAAAAAGAAAAGAGGTAATTCTAGCTACAAAAGTTTGTGGTCCGATGAGATCTTATGTCCGTGGTGGTGGAAACCAATATGGTAAGAAAAACTTAACAGATGCAATTGAAGGAAGTCTAAAAAGACTTCAAACAGACTACATAGACTTATATCAATTACACTGGCCTGAAAGAAATACTAATATGTTTGGGACACTTGGTTATCAGCACACTGAAGATGAGAATTGGAATAAATTTGAAGAAATTTTAGAAAATTTACAAAAATTTATTGAAGCTGGAAAAATAAGATACATCGGTCTATCAAACGAAACTCCTTGGGGTGTAAATAAATTTCTTGAAATATCAAAGGAAAAAAAACTTCCTAGAATGATGTCAATTCAGAACCCTTACAACCTGCTCAATAGATCATACGAAGTTGGGCTAGCTGAAATTTCTGTTAGAGATAAAATAGGACTTTTAGCTTATTCCCCATTAGCTATTGGTCATTTAACAGGAAAATACAGAAATAACAAAAAACCGAAAAAATCTAGACTAGACCATAATGATAATTTTTGGACTAGATACAATAAACCAAATCGAGAAAATGCTGTGGAGGAATACTATCAAATTTCTAAAAAATATAATTTAGATATGGCTCAAATGTCACTTAAATTTTGCGAAATTCAACCATTTGTAACTAGTGTAATAATTGGAGCAACGACTATGCAGCAGTTGAAAACTAATATAGAAAGTGTAAATGTTGATCTTTCTGAGGAAATTTTAAAAAATATAAACAATGTTCAAAAATTATATCCAAATCCATGTCCATAATTAACAAAATTATTATAAGTACAATTTTAATATTTTTTCCTTTCAACTTAATAGCTGAAGAAGTTAAGAAAGTTGGCAAGTTTAAAGACTGGGAAACTATGGTTTTAAAAAAATCTGATGGCATTGTTTGCTTTGCTCAATCAAAACCGGTGCTTCAGTCACCAAAAACAAATAAGCGGGATTCGAGATTATTTGTTACTTTCAGGCCTAATGAAAAAATTGTAGATGAAATTAGTCTTACTGCAGGATATGAATTCAATAAACAAAATTCAATAACTGCAAAGTCAGGTAAGTTCAAATACAAGTTTGATATTTCGCAAGAAAATTTTGCATGGATAGCTGATAATAAGGTTGAAAAAAAAATGATTAGAACAATGAAAAAAGGATCTAGAATAATGGTTTCAGGATATAACTCTTCAGGCTCACAAACAATTGATCATTATTCATTACTAGGTTTTACAAAAGCTTATAATGAAGCAAAAAAAAGCTGCGGCTAAAAAAAAGCATAAAAAAAAAATTGTTTTAGCCTATTCTGGTGGCCTTGATACATCTATTATTTTAAAATGGCTTCAAGAAAATTTTAACGCCGATGTAATCGCTTACACGGCTGATATCGGACAAGAAATAAATAAAAAAAAAATTATATATAACGCTAAAAATTTGGGTGTTAAAAATCTGATAATTGAAGATTTACAAGAGGAGTTTGTTAAAGAATATGTTTTCCCAATGATTAGAGGTCACGCTATTTATGAAGGTGTATATTTATTAGGGACGTCTATAGCCAGACCATTGATAGCAAAAGCACAAATCAAGGTTGCTAAAAAATTTAAAGCATATGCCGTATCACATGGATCTACAGGAAAAGGAAACGATCAAGTAAGATTTGAACTTGGTTACTACTTTTTTAATCGAAAAATTAAAGTAATTGCTCCATGGCGGATTTGGAATTTAAATTCTAGAACTGATCTCATCAAGTATGCTAAAAAAAATAAAATTCCAATACCAAAAGACAAAAAAGGTAAACCACCTTTTTCAATTGATGATAATTTATTTCATACATCAACTGAAGGAAAAGTCTTAGAAAATCCAAAAAATCAAGCACCAGAATTTATATTCCAAAGAACTGTCTCGCCCGAAAAGGCTCCAAACAAACCAACTTATGTAACTATAAATTTTAAAAAAAGTGATCCAATAGGTTTGAACGGAAAAAAATTATCTCCTGCAAAACTATTAAAGAGACTAAATCATCTAGCTGGAACTAATGGTATAGGACGAGTGGATTTAGTTGAAAATAGATTTTTGGGAATAAAATCTCGAGGTGTTTATGAAACTCCAGGTGGAACTTTGCTAATGATTGCACATCGTGCAATTGAGTCGGTTTCATTAGATAAATCAACAATGCATTTAAAAGAAAATATTATGCCAAGATATGCTGAGTTAATTTACAATGGTTATTGGTTTTCAAAAGAAAGATTTAAATTACAAAAAATTATAGATTTAAAAAGAAATAAAGTTAATGGCTCAATTAAACTAAAACTTTATAAAGGAAATACAACAATTGTTTCGAGAGTTACTAATAGTAAAGCTTATTCCCTTCAAAATGTTTCTTTTGAAGAAAATAAAAGTTTTAATAAAAAAAATGTAGAACGATTTATTAATTTCCACAAAAAAAAGTTGAGATAATTAACTTTGTGATCTTTTAAAGCACTCAATAGTATTCTTTAATAAACAAGCAATAGTCATTGGTCCTACCCCGCCTGGAACTGGTGTGATAGCTTTTGCAATCTTTGAAACTTCATCAAAAGCAACATCCCCAACAATGCCTTTTTCGGTTTTATTAATTCCTACGTCTATTACAATTGAATCTTTTTTAATCCAGTCACCTTTAACCAGCTCTGGTATACCAACAGCTGCTACAACTATATCGCCTTTTAAACACTCACCTTTTAGGTCCTTAGTTTTTGAATGTGTTATTGTTACTGTACAATTCTCTTTCAAAAGTAATTGAGTCATCGGTTTACCATTCAAATTTGACCTACCAATTACTACAGCTTTTTTTCCAGACAAATTGGGCTCAATTTTTTTAATTAACAAGTAACAGCCTAAAGGTGTGCAAGGAACCGAACTTTCGTATCCTGATGAAAGATTTCCAACATTCATAGGATGAAATCCGTCAACATCCTTTTCAGGAATTATTGCTTCTATAACTTTTTTTTTATTAATATGCTTTGGCAATGGTAATTGTACTAAAATACCAGATACTGTCTCGTCTCTATTTAGTTCATCAATTTTTTTTAATATTGTAATTTCTTCAACGCTGTCTGGATATTTAATTACCTCAGATTTTAATCCGACCTCTTTTGCAGATTTTTCTTTATTTCTTACATAAATTTGGCTTGGTGTAAGATCTCCAATTAAAATAACTGTAAGACCGGGAACCTTATTATATTTCGTTTTGAGATGAGAAACTTCTTTTTTTAATTCCTCTCTTAAGTTTGCTGCTTCTTTTTTTCCGTCAATCAAAATCATAATTAGTTAAATAAAATTGGTGCTAAGTAAAGCTTCATACACACTTCTACAAACCATATCAACAAAAGAAGAATGATTGGAGAAATATCAAAAGCGCCTAGATTAGGTAAAAACCTTCTTATACGCCATAATAATGGTTCTGTTAATCTGTAAGTAAAATCTAAAACTAAATAAACAAATCTATTTGATGTATTTAATACATTGAAAGCCACAAGCCAGCTTATTACTACATTAGCAATAACTACATAGGTGTAAAGTTTCAAAACTTGAAGCACCAAATAAAATAATGCAATCATTTTTTTTCTACATAAATTGATTGACTTGGAAACGCAAAAGCAGCGCCGTTTTTTTCAACAATTTGTTTAATCTGTATTGCCAATCTCTCTTTGACTGATAACCACCTTTCCCATTCATTAGTTTTTGTGAAACATCGTACATACATATCTATAGAACTTTCCGCAAATTTATCTATTCTTACTGCATAGCCAAGTTCTGTATTAAAGTCTTCGTGTGTTTTTATATAATCTTCTATTTCATCTCTAATTTTTTTTAGCTGATCTACAGTTGTGTCGTATTGAAGATTAATAATCCAACTAATTATCCAATTTGTAGTTTGACTTACATTAATCACAGCATTTTCAGCAAATTGGAAATTTGGAATTATAGCTAAAGATTTGTCGAATTTCCTAATTGTTGTGGATCTAAATCCAATTTTTTCAACTATGCCCTCGATGATACCCTCAACTAGAATCCAGTCTCCCATTTTAAAACGTTTTTCAACCAAAACCAAAATACCTGATATTAAGTTTTTAAATAAATCTTGTGCACCTAAAGCAACTGCAACACCAAAAAGACCAAGACCAGCAATTATCGGACCTATTTTAATTCCCCATAATTCTAGAACTGCAGCTGCTCCTAAAATGAAAATTAATATTTTTAAGGATTTGATAATCCATCCAATTAACTCTCTAGTTAGAATTTTACCTAATCCACTGAGAATGTATGAAATAGGTTCAATAATTTGATGAATGATCCAAAATAGTAAAATCGTTATCAGGGTTCTATTAATATTATCCACAAATGATCTGGTATCATCTGAAAAGGACATGTAGTAACTAGCAATAAAAAATCCTAAAACAAGCGGTAAAAATCTTGCAGGACCTACCATTGCTTTAACGAAGGTATCATCTAATTTATTTGAGGTTCTTTGTGAAATGATCTCTAATTTTTTAATTATAAGTTTACTTATTAAACCTCTAAAAATTAAAAAAATTAAAAAGATACTTAATCCAATCAAAATCTCAAAAATATCAATACCTAAAATTCCTCTGTTCCAAACAGATAAAAATAAAACTTTAAAATTATCAAATATTTCCATAATTAAATTTTATACAGCAAAAATTCTTCTTCTCCAGAACTAAAAAGAAATATTTTTTTCCATTTAATTTCATTTAAAATAGAAGAAGTTTTTTCACTTATACACATTAAATTAGTATTTATCCAAAAACTTTGAAGATTATAATTTTTAATCATATTTAAAAAACTTATTGCACTATTTTGTGAGTATACATAAACAACATCGGGTGTTTTTTCTTTAAGCTTTTCAATTTCACTACTATTAAATTTTTCTTGCTCAATAGATTTATAATTAATTATTCTTTTAATATTATAACCCTCAGTATTTAATTTTTTATCTAGATCTGAAGATATTATTTGCCCGGTAACATAAATTAATTTTCCTTCAGTGGTCACAAAATTTTGTAGGATTATCTCCTTTAAATTTTCAACATTGCCGCTTGCTACATATATATTTTGAAATCCTTTCATCTTAGCTACTTTTTCTGTAGCTGTTCCAACACAAAAACATTTTATTTTTTTGTCAATTTTTTGTGTATCTAAAAATTTAATAGCGTTAGCACTTGTAAATATAATTCCTTTAAATAGGGCAAAATCTGGAATTTCATATGTAATTTTTTGTATACTAATCACAGGTATATGCGAAACAATATGTCCTAACGATTTAAATCTTAACATAAGTTCACGACAATCATCAAATGGTCTTGTAAGCAAAATATGCATTTATTTATTTTTTTTATAAAGATTCTTAGATCTTTTTTTTATTTTTTCACCAAGTTCTTTTCCAACTAAAGGGGCTAATTTTAATTCTTTTGATGATTTAAGATAGAATCTTTTCTTTCCATCTAAAGAAAATAATTCAATAACAATGTTTAATTTATTATTTTGTATTTTTGCATTTACCCCGACAGGTGTTTCACAATCCCCATCTAAAACTTTAAGAACATCTCTTTCAACGTTTACACATATGTTAGTTGGTATATGATTAATAGCTTTTAATAATTGCACCATTCTAATATCATTTTTTCTACATTGTAAAGCAATGGTACCTTGACCTGCGCTTGGTATTATTTCTGAAAGAGAAAAAACTTGGGAAATATCATTTTCCATTTTCAAACTTTTTAAGCCTGCATACGATAGTATTATTGCATCGTAAATTTTATTTTTTAATTTACTAATTCTTGTATCAACATTCCCTCTAATTAATTTATAAATTAAGTCTTTTCTAATTTTTTTAAGCTGAAATTCTCTTCTAAAAGATGAGGTGCCTACTATGGAGTTTTTTGGAAGATTTTTAAATTTCTGTTTTTTTCTAGTTATCAAAACATCTCTAGCATCATTTCTTTTAAGAAAACAATTTGTAAATAAGTTTTTATTTTCTTTTGACGGAATATCTTTTAATGCATGTACGGCAATATCAATTTTTTTGTTTAAAAGTTCATTTTCAATTTTTTTAGTAAATAATCCCTTTCCACCAACATCAGAAAGTCTTTTATTTTGAACTTTGTCCCCTTTTGTAGTTAATTTTTTAATACTTACAGATTTTATTCCATACTTTGGTTTAAATTTATTAATATTTTTTTCTGCAATTTTAGCATAGATTAAAGCCAATTTACTTCCTCTTGTTCCTATAGTAATTTTTTTTTTCATAAAATTAACTTATAATTAATTTTTATATTTGAATTTTATAATTTATAAAAAGAAATTTAATGAAAAAAAAAGCATTAATACTGGGAATTGAGTCGAGCTGCGATGAAACTGCTGCTTCTATCTTAGAAGAAAGCAATGAAAGTGTACCTAATTTACTGTCAAACATCGTTTCAAGCCAAGAAGAAATTCATAAAAAATTTGGTGGTGTTGTTCCTGAATTGGCAGCTAGATCTCATATTGATAAAATTGATTTAATTGTAGATAAAGCTTTAAAAAAAAGTGGAAAAAAATTAAGTGATATTGATGCTATAGCAGTAACTGGTGGGCCTGGTTTAATAGTTTGTTTATCAGTAGGTCTAAATTTTGCTAAAACTTTGGCAATGACGTTAAAAAAACCACTAATTGTTGTAAATCATTTAGAGGGTCATGCTTTAAGTCCAAAACTTGTAACTGATTTAAAATTTCCATATTTACTTTTATTAATTTCTGGTGGTCACTCTCAATATTTGGCTGTTAAAAATTTGGGGAAATATAAAAGACTTGGAACAACAATCGATGACGCTTTAGGTGAAGCTTTTGACAAAACAGCTAAATTGTTAGGAATAAAATTTCCTGGAGGACCATTCATTGAAAAATTAGCAGCAAAAGGAAATAAAAATAAATATGATCTTCCGAAACCAATTATAAATAAAGGTGGTTGTAATTTATCATTTGCTGGTCTTAAAACAGCTATTCTTAAAATTTCAAAAACAATTAAAAATGATCAAGATAGATATGATTTGGCCGCTTCGTTTCAAAAAACAATTGAAGAAATTTTAGTTAAAAAAACCAAAATAGCTTTTGATCAATTTAAAAAAATATCTAATAAAAAAAAAAATTTTTTTGTTATAGCGGGTGGAGTTGCTGCGAATAGTAATATACGAAAAAATTTGGAAAAATTAAGCTTTAACGAAAACTTCATACCTATTTTCCCTCCACATAACTTATGTGGTGATAACGCTGCGATGATTGCGATGGTAGGTTTGGAAAAATTTAAGTTAAAAAAATTTAGTAAATTAAATCATCCTGCTTTACCTAGATGGCAGCTAGATGAAAAAGCTACTTTTTTGAAAGGGGCTGGGGTAAAATTATAAGATATAAATTTTAAATATTATTATTATTTTGAAATTGTTTTTTTCGAAATTCAATTTGTCCATCTAGTTTTTTATCAAAATAGTTAATTTCAGGTAAGTCAATATTAAATTTTTTATAACAGTTATCATTAATTTTTTTTGCGAAGATTAGCCAATTTCTCATAATCAAAACGTCGCTTATACTAGTTCCATTAAGAGTATTTTCTGAGCTTTTTTTTTCTTTATAATTATTATTTTTATCAATTTTATTTTCAAATTTAGACCAATCATCATCATATTTCATTGACTCGTCAATTTCTTTAAACTTTGGATAAGGAATAGAAAATTCAGTACATCCTCTCTTCATAAAGATAGGCATATCATACCCAAAGCTTTTTTTTAAAAGTAATGATACTTTATGAAAAATAGTTTTTAACTCCTCTACTCCAGTGCAGTATATTAATCCCTTATAAGTTCCCGAGACTTTTGGTCTGGATTCTATAATACATTTTCGAATATTATTATTTTTAAGTTCAAGATGATCAAAAAAAATATAAAGTTTAAATAAATCTATAATATTTTTTGGTTCAATTTGAATTTTATAGCAACTAAAACAGTACTTAGGTATGACTTTATAATTATTAAATACTTCAAAATGTCTTTCGCAGTCTAAATTCAATTTATTTCTTCTAAATATTTGCTCATCATCTAAAAAGCAATTTTGCAAATTTTTAGTCAATAATTTGTAAATTTTTGAGAAATAATTTATGATTTGGTCATCTGTGATTTCATTCTTTAATTGAAATTCGAATTTTTTTTCTTTTAACAAATTATTTGTTTCTATTATTGAATTATCCAAATTTTTTTTGGGTTGATAAAATGTTAATAAATTTATCAAATTTTTTGATGCGAGACTATGGTCATGCTTTAATTCCAAAGCTTTAACAAAATTTTCGCAAGCTTCCTCCCATTTTTTTTGTCTAAAAAATGTAGAGCCTAACATGTTATAAATATCTGGATTATTTGGGTTTTTTTTTAAGGCAATTTTAAAATTATTTATGGCATCATCAAATTTATATAGGTTCATTAAAGCAAATGCTTTGCCGTGGTATATTTCTCCTATACTAGGTTTAATTTTTATTATTTGATCAAAATTTTTAATTGCTTCATCAAATTTTTCTAACTTTAAAAAGCTATTTGCAAGTCCATTGTAAGATTCAATTACGTTAGGGTCTATTTCTAATGACTTTTTCCAATTATCTATTGCATGTTCATAATTATTTAATTTAAATAAAATCAAAGCATATAAATTATAAAATTTAGCGTCATCAATATTCTGATTTCTTAAAAGATCTTCGCAAAGATTTTTTGCACCAAATAAATCTTCTTTTTGTAATAATATTTGTAAATCTCTTATTTTTGATTTCATTAATTTATAATATACAAATAAAATTCTATTTTATATATTTTAAAATTATGAAGTATTGGTTACTAAAATCCGAGCCAGATGTTTGGTCGATTGATCAACAAAAAAAAGTTGGTTTGAAAGGTGCTATGTGGGATGGAGTAAGAAATTATCAAGCTTGTAATAACTTAAAGCAAATGAAATTGGGTGATATGTGTTTTTTTTATCATTCTAATATCGGGAAGGAAATTGTTGGAATTGTAAAAGTAATAAAAGAAGCTTTTTTAGATCCAACTGATAAAGGGAAACGATTTGTTGCTATTCAAGTAAAATTTGAAAAGAAATTTAAATATCCTGTCAGTCTTGAAAATATTAAGAAAAACAAGGATCTTAAAGACCTAGCTTTGATTAAACAGAGCAGATTATCAGTTATGCCTATTGATACTAAAAGCTGGAAAATTATTTTGAAGATGGGTAGAATTAACTAATAAAAATATTATGCCAAAAAAAAAGAAGAAGAAGAAAAAGTCAAAATCAAATAAAAAGAAAAAAAGTAAAAGAAAAATAATTTCTAAAACAAGAAAAAAAGCCAGTTCTAGTAAGATTCAAAAAACTGATGATCTTAAAGAGACTATTTATAAGGTAAAAAATGATTGGGTCAAAAAATCCTCAATAAATAAATCAGAATATGAAAAAAAATATAAACAGTCATTAAAAGATAACGAAAATTTTTGGAAAAAAGAGGGCAAAAGAATTACTTGGATTAAACCTTATTCGAAAATAAAGGACGTAAAATATAGCAAATCAGATGTTCATATAAAATGGTATTATGATGGGACCCTTAATGCTTCTGCAAATTGTATTGATAGGCATTTGAAGAAAAATAAGGATAAGACTGCGATAATTTGGGTCGGCGATGATCCTAAAATTCAAAAGAAAATTTCTTATAAACAATTACATAATGAAGTTTCAAAAGCTGCCAACGGACTTAAGGAACTTGG
>CACJOS010000016.1 GCA_902595115.1 uncultured Pelagibacteraceae bacterium | reverse complement strand
CTTAATCCCAGATTGAGCTTCAAAAGCTTTTGCCATCTCCTGTTGTTTAGCCATTCTTGCTGGCTGGACTTCGGTCGTCCAAAATTTAATGTCAGCAAAACTAGCATTTGACATTAAAAAAGTGAGAACAGCGAATTTGATTATTATTTTTTTTAACATAGTTTCCCCCTTATAATTTTCCCTATGAAATTTTTATTGCATAAATCTATCAGTGTAATAAATTTTTAACAACACTTAATGATTTTTTAAAATCGCTATAAATTTAGCAAATGTCAGAAATTATAATTAAAAATCTAAACAAATCTTTTGGCAATAACAAAGTAATTAATGATTTTAATATAAAAATTACTGATGGTGAATTTATTGTATTAGTAGGACCATCTGGTTGTGGAAAGTCTACTTTGTTAAGAATGATTTCAGGTCTTGAAACAGTTGATGAAGGAGAAATTTTTTTAGATGACAAATTAATTAACAACTTAGTTCCTTCGAAAAGAGGAATAGCTATGGTTTTTCAATCATATGCTTTGTATCCACATATGAATGTTTATGAAAATATGTCTTTCGGTCTTAAAATGGAAAAACATTCTAAAAGTGATATTGAAAAAAAAGTAAACGAAGCTGCTAAAACTCTCCAAATCCAAGATTTGCTTGATAGGAAACCAAAAGAACTTTCAGGAGGTCAAAGACAGAGGGTTGCTATAGGTAGAGCAATAACAAGAAATCCAAAACTTTTTTTATTTGATGAACCACTATCTAATTTAGATGCAGCATTAAGATCAGAGATGAGAGTAGAAATTTCAAAACTTCATAAGAAAATGAATTCTAATATTATTTATGTCACTCATGATCAGGTTGAAGCAATGACACTGGCTGACAGAATAGTGATTTTAAATAATGGAAATATAGAGCAGTTTGGTACACCTAATGAAATTTATGCTGATCCAAATAATGTTTTTGTTGCAGAATTTATTGGTTCGCCAAAGATGAATATAATTAAATTAGAAAAAGAGAATATAATTAATAACAATAAAATAAATTTTTTTAGTAATGAAATTGTTTTTGAAAATATCAATTTTAACGATGAAATTTATTTAGGTATAAGGCCTGAAGACATAAGTGTAAAAGATTCTCATCAAATAAAGATAGATGTTAAAGTTGAGCTAGTAGAAAATTTGGGATTTGAAAAAATTATCTATTCAACTGCTTCAAATAAAGAAATTAATGTAAAAACATCAGATAATGTATCGGGTAAAACTTTAAAAATATCTTTCTCAAAAGATAAAATATATCTGTTTGACAAAAATAGAAATAGGTTAAGATAGTCAATAAAGATAAACCCAAAAAATTATATAATGAATAAAAAACTTTCAGTAATTATTTTTACTGATTTAGATGGTACACTATTAAACAGGGATACTTTCAAATTTGATGAAATAAAAGATTATATTAAGAATCTCGTTAGCGAGGGAATAATCATAATTCCTAATACAAGTAAAACCCAAGTAGAGATTGAAGACTTTAATAAAAAAATAGATTTAAGTTTACCCTTTATTTCTGAAAATGGGTCAGCAATATTTGGATTAGATAATTTAAATAAAAATTTTCCGGAGAGCATTGTTTTAAGTAGGGAGAAAGAAATTACATTAAAACTTTTTCAAAAAGGGGTACCTGAAAACTTAAGATCTAAATGTAAATTAATTTCAAAAATGGAAAAAAAAACTCAACGTGAAATTTTTGGATTATCAGACAAAAATTTAAAAAATGTTCTTAATAGAAGTTATTCAACACCCATTTTATTTAAAGGAAATAATGAACAAAAAAAAGATTTACTTAAAATCGTAAAAAATATTGGTTTGTCTCTTCACGAGGGTGGGCGTGTGATGAATATTTGCGACAATGTAAGTAAACTCAAAGCAATGAATAGAGTTATTAAAATAATTAAAAAAACTGAAGATGAAATTAAAACAATTGGTGTTGGCGATAATTATAATGATCTAGATATGTTAAGAAATAGTAACATTGCATGTCTAGTATTTAACGATCAATTTCTTATGGAGCCAATAAATATAAATAATTGCTTAGTTTCGAAACAATCAGCTCCACAAGGATGGGAAGAAGTTGTTAAAATGGCGCTAGAAAAAATTAAATAAACGGATTAAAATTTATTATGAGTGATTTTTCCCAAAATGGTATTATTTCAAGTTTACATGATTTCGGAACTAAATCTACTAAGGACATAGAAAAAGATTTATTAAAATTTTCTAAAGAAAGAAAAATGGAGTTAATACTTCCAAGTCTTTATTCAGAACTTGAAGGAGATGCATTACCAAGAATTGTTAGTGAAATAAGTAAAGTAAATTATCTTAGTCATATAATTATTGGTTTAGACAGAGCAAATAAAAAACAAGCAGATAAAGCTCATAAATTCTTTAAAAAACTTAAAACTCCTTTCTCAATTTTATGGAATGACGGACCTAAGCTTAAAAAACTTCATAATGAATTGAAAAAAAAAAATCTTGCACCTAATGAACTTGGTAAGGGAAGAAATGTTTGGTATTGCCTTGGCATGTGTATTGCAAGAGATGAAGCAAGATCAGTTGCTCTACATGATTGCGATATTAAAACTTATGATCGTAGGATGCTCGCTAAATTATTTTATCCTGTGGTTAATCCACTATTTAACTTTGAATTTTGCAAAGGATATTACCCAAGGATAGCTCAAGGAAAAATGAATGGTCGAGTAGCAAGACTGCTTGTGTTTCCATTAATAACAGCTTTAGAAAAAACAATTGGTAGAAGTGATTATTTAGAATTTATGAAATCATTTAAGTATCCATTAGCTGGAGAATTTTCTTTTAGAAGAAATATATTACCAGAGTTAAGAATATCATCAGATTGGGGTATAGAAGTTGGAGTTTTATCTGAAATGCAAAGAAATTTTTCTCCAAACAATGTTTGCCAAGTAGATCTAGCTGATACTTATGACCACAAACACCAAGAACTTTCAATTAGTGATGATAAAAAAGGATTATCGAGAATGTCGATAGATATTATTAAAACTTTGATTAGAAAACTCGCAACACAAGGGAATTCATTCAGTCTTGAAACTTTTAGATCTTTAAAAGCAACTTATTATAGATCTGCATTAGACTTAATAGATACATATAGAAGTGACGCTGAAATGAATGGCTTAAAGTTCGACTCTCATACAGAGGAAAAAGCAGTTGAATTGTTTGCACTTAATATAATGAAAGCTGGAGAGTCGTTTTTTAAAAATCCAATGGATACACCCTTTATACCAACATGGAGTAGAGTTAAAAGTGCGATACCAGATTTTCTAGAAAGATTAAAACATGCAGTTGATGAGGATAATAAAAAACATAAATAATGAATTCCTCAGAAATCCGAAATCATATTAATCTTAAATTAAGAAAAATTTATAAACCAATCTGTAGTAATAAAGAATTATCAAGCTTCTCAGATGACATAGTTAAAAGCATTAGTAAGTCTAATAAAATAAAAAATTCAAAGAAAAATTTTAATTTATCAGAAAAAACATCACTCTTAATTTGTTATGGCGATAGTGTTTTAGGTACAAAAACAAATAAATCTATTACAGAGTTTAAAAAGTTCTATAAAAAGTACTTAAGTAAATCCTTCAATTCTGTTCACTTTCTACCCTTTTATCCATCAAGTAGCGACAGCGGTTTCGCTGTTAAGGATCATTATAAAATTGATCCAAGATTAGGTAAATGGAGTGACATTAAAAGTTTTTCAAAAAATAGTTTTATTATGGCTGATGTTGTAATTAATCATTCATCATCCAGGGGTCTTTGGTTTAAAAACTACTTAAGAAATAATTCACCGGGAAAAAATTATTTTTTTACTGTTAATAAAAAATTTAATTCTAAAAATGTAGTTAGACCACGAGAACATCGTTTATTAAAGAAAGTGAATATTTTTGGTGAAAATAGATACCTTTGGCGAACATTTAGTAACGATCAGATCGATTTAAATTTTAAAAATCCAAAAGTTTTAATTAGATTTATCAAAATTATAATTAATTTGATTAATCATGGAGTAAATATATTTAGATTGGATGCTATAGCTTATCTTTGGAAAGAAAGCGGAACTAAATGCATTAATTTAAAACAAACTCACGAAATCATTAAAATATTAAGAATTGTTTGTAATAGCTTAAACAAATCAGCAATAATTGTAACTGAAACAAACTTGCCTGAAAATGAAAACATTAGTTACTTTGGTAACAATGATGAAGCAAACTGGATTTATAATTTTTCATTACCTCCCCTTTTGGTTCATTCATTATTATTTGAGGATAGTAGAAAAATAACTTCTTGGAGTAAAAAATTGCCACAAAACAAATTAGGTAATAGTTATCTAAATTTTATTGCATCACATGACGGTATTGGTATGAGGCCAGTTGAAGGTCTTTTAAATAAAGATGCCATCAATAAAATGTTTAAAAGACTTAAAAAAAATGGTGGAGAATTTTCGTTTAGAAAAGTCCAAGGAAAATCAAAAAAGGTATATGAGGCCAATATTACTTTATTTAATGCGTTTCAAAAAACTGATACCGATCCTAAAGGAAAGTATCATTATGCCAGATATCTATGTGCTCATGCAATAATGATTTCTTTTGAGGGTATTCCAGCAGTTTATTTTAATTCAATGTTTGGAACTTCAAATGACATTAATAAATACATTATTTCAAATAATAAGAGAGATTTAAATAGGTATAAATGGAGTGCAGAACGTTTGAATAAATTATTAAAAAATAAGAGCTCAAAGCATTATTTAATTTACGAGGAAATAAGTAATTTATTAAATATCAAGCGAAAAAATAAAGCTTTTCATCCTAATGCATTAAGAAAAACGATGAACTTTGGACCAAAGATATTTGCATTTAAAAGAATAAGTTTAGATAAGAAACAAACAGTAATGTGTATTTCAAACTTAAGTTCAAAAACTCAAAGTATTAAAATCCAATTAAAAAATAAAAAGTATAAAGAATTAATAATCGGTACTACAGTTGGTAAAAATAATATTACTTTAGATCCTTTTCAAACTATTTGGCTGTCTAATTAAAATTTATTAGATATTTCTAAATTTGCACCATAATCTGGGATTTCACCCATGAAGTTATAATTTGAACTCATTTTGATATCAAAACCATTTAAGTCACGATTATAATTCAAAGATGCTTTATCATTATCAAAAGTCAAAGCATATTCGCTGTTATTATCAGGTATATAACCAAATCCTAAATATAAAGTATCACTATGGGAATTATTACTCTGATTTCTCTCATAGATGGTCATGATGGATAAACCATCCTCAGTTATTAAATCAAATCCTATGTTTGCTCTTATGTTCTTTGAATCTTGGTCTATAGACTTTGTGTATTCTGTAGTTTCAGAAAGATAACGATATGTGGCATCTGAAGAAGGGCTAAAATCTAGTCCAATCTCTAATCCACCGTTTGGTTTAAATGTAAGTGAATCAAAATCAAGGACATCACTAACCGTAAAACCAGTAGATATCATTCCAGTTTCGATAATTTGGTTTTTATAAACTAATGCAGTACTTCCAGTTTCTCTATATTTAGATAATTCTGTATAACTAAGATCAATTCTTAAGTTTGGAGCAAAGTTAAATTTCTCCTTTTCATGTATTGTAAAATAATTAATTGACCCGAAAACTTGTGCGCCATCTCTTTCACCAGTATGGTAGTTTAATGTAGTTTTTCTAAGAGTGTCAGTTTTTAATGTACCTATACCAAGAATTCCTTCGATAAATCTTTCATCATTTTGAGGAAAGGTTCCATAAAATGACAAACTATTTGAAGTGGTATCTAACCAAGATCCAGATGAACCAACATCAACCCTATCTCTGCCAAGTCGAAGTGCATAGCCGTATAATTTGTTTTTACTTATCTTTTTATCCATACCAATTGTAATACCTTTGCTACTAATATCTTTAGAGGATGATGTAGATGTGTCACCAGTCTTACCAATACTTACACTACCCTCACTCCAAAAAGACCAATTATCAGATAATTTATCCAGCACCTCATTTGTTTTATTAGATACTGGCACAACTTTTGATAAAGATGCCATCATTGAGTTTGAAAAGTTAAATTTAATATTTTGATTACTTAATTTATCATTAGCTCTATGACGTCTTAACCAATACATTCGATTAAGAACTGGTGTTGTTGCATGTATAACAATTTGTTTTGCTGTTGCAGTTTGAGATTCGATTGAGCTTAAAATATCTTTACCTTCATTAGAGGTAGTTATTGGATCATCACAAGCACCATCAATTACGCTCCAATTACAACTTAGGTTAAATTCATGAACTTTATCATTATCATCATCAATGATAAACATTTTACTTCCATCATTACTAAACACAACTTCTCTTGAATCTCCACTAACAGAACTTACAGTATAAGTGCCTTCAAGTGATAAAGTAGAAACATCATAAGGTGTAGTTAATTTAAACTGATTCATCAAATCTTGTGCTTCTGTTCCATCTTTATTCATATATGTAATGGTATACATTTTAGTACCATCGTAATTAAAAGTAACTCCATCTATGTGATTTTGAAAAGAAATTAGGTCTTGAGTATTAAGATGAGTAACTGTGGAGCTAAGATCAAATCCTGTGCTTAGTGAATATTCATGAATACGCACTTGTGAATCATTTCCTACACCAGCAACAACCATTCTGGTACCATCATTATTAAATGCAATTGAATTTGCTCTTTGTTCTTGACCAGCAATAGAATATTCGCCATCCCTTGTAGCAGTTGAAACATCAAATGCAGTGCTTAGTGAGTAGTAATCTACTGTCTTTTTAGGGGCAGCATGGTTAACAATAAACATTTTTGTTCCATCTTTATTAAACACTACTTGTGTTGCTTGTGTACTACCACCTCTACTTACTCCTTTAGTATTATTTACGATTGCTGTTGAAATGTCATATGGGGTAGTTAATATATATTCGATAACTGCATCCGATGCTCCAGCATTTACAGTATACATTTTTGTACCATCATTATTAAAGTTAAGTCCCAAATAAAAGTTCGAGTCAAGTGATTTACTTTGCACAAAGGTTGGTTCGGCTATTGCTTTAGAAAAAAATAGTGAAAAAGAAAAAAGTAAAACTATAAAAACTGAACAAAGATTTTTTAACGCCATTAAATACTCTCAACATTATTTTTAATAATTTATGGATAATTTGTTTTAAATGTAAAGTTTTAATGACAACTAATATTGAATTTCTTTAATCTCCAATAATTATATGGCCAAGGGGTTAAAAACCCTATTATAAGCATAATCGGTATGACCCACCATGTAAGTATTGCGCCACCAGTAAGTAGATAATCAGTAAAATTCATTGCAACTTCCATACTGATCATAGAGATAAAGCTCATTCCTAATGCTGTTTTTAGAGCATTAGAAAATTTAAAATTTTGTCGTAACAAAATTATAGTTTCTAAAATAATACTTGTTATTAATCCATTAATGATTGCAAGTGTCATAATTCCTAGAACAGGAAATGGTATTTTAGTTATTTGAAAAAATAAAATTGTTCCAAAGTCACCAATTGCACAACCTAACAAACACCAAGCAGTATTTTTTGCACTTCTTCTCCAAGTATGTTTACAATTCCAATTAAATTTAATAGCTTCAGAACTCATTCTTAAAAAACTTTAGTCTAGATTAACTGCTGCAATCATGCCAGCTTGATAATGACCAGGAACATTGCATGCAATCTCTATATCAACAGCATTTTCAAACTTCCAAATTATAATTCCTTTTTCTTTAGGAGCTAACAATACACTATTACTATGAGAATGACCCATAGATTTATCCATTGCAGCCATTTTATGCATTTGATCCTTGTCAATTTTATCACCTAATAATATTTCGTTCTCAACCATTTTTTCCATTTCTGGCTGATGTTTAAGGTGCATCATTGCATTTGCTATATTAAATTCATGTACTAATTCACCTAAATTACTAACTTCAAATTTGATTGTTTCACCTTTTTTAATATTAAATGAATTTGGCTCATAATAATTATCATACATTTTAACTTTAATTGTTCTTGATACATCTGATGATTTACCTTTAGATCCAATTTTCATATTTTTGTCAGCAAAAGACACGGAACAGATTAGAAGAGCAAATATGAAATAAATAATTTTATTCATATTAACTACTTATCAAAAATTTTAACCAATTAAGATGGTCAAAATTGACTTATATATTTAGCAGTTTTTAATTGAAGTAGATATGTTCTTAATTAGATCAAAATACAGAGTTTTTCCTTTAGTCAAAGTTGCGCCTAAAGGATCTAAAACACCCATATTTATATTTGTATCTTTTGCAATTGTTTCAACAATGTCGGGATTAAATTGTGGTTCTGAAAGTACACATGTTACTTTTTCATGTTCTATTACTTCTCTGATTTCAGCAAGCTGTTCTGCGCCGGGTAAAACATCTGTATTTACAGTTAATGCACCAATAATATTTACCTTAAATCTTTTTTCAAAATATTGATAAGCGTCATGAAATACTACAACTTTAGCATCTTTGTTGACATCTGATTTAACTTCTTTAATCATTTGATCTAACTCTTTTAAAGCTTTCTTGGAATTTGCTTTATAGATTGAACTGTTTTCTTTATCTAATTTTGATAATTGGTTTGTAACCTTTTTAACAATAGTTTTTGCATTCATTGGATCTAGCCAGATGTGTGGATCAAACTCACCATGTCCGTGTCCATGGTCGTCATGTCCGTGATCATCATGATCATCTTTTTTAGCTTTTTTATCATGATCGTGATCATCGTGGTCATCGTGATCTTCTTTTTTAGCTTTCTTGTCATGATCATCATGATCGTCATGATCATCTTTTTTCTTTTTTCCATGGCCGTGATCGTCATGGTCATCATGATCTCCAAAAATATTTCTTTCTCTAAACTTCAATTTTTTAATTCCACTTTGGTTCATCAATTCAAATTTTACAGAGTTCTTTGATATAGACTCTAAAGGTTTTTCTAAAAATTCCTCAATTCCCTCTCCTACGTAAACAACCATATCTGCTTCTTGCAACATTTTTGCGTGAGATGGTTTTAAACTAAATCCATGTGGAGAATTATAACCATCAACTATTAAATCTGGTGTTCCAACTCCATCCATAATATAGCTTACAAGAGAATGTATTGGTTTTATTGATACAACTACCTTTATTTCAGCTTTTAATGAAGAAAAGTAAAATAATATTGAAACTAGTGATAATATAAAAGGGATTTTTGATTTAATTCGCATAATTATAAAATTGTTATATTATAACAATGCGTAATATTATAACAAATTATAATAGTCAACTATTAAATTTGAGATATGAAAGAAAATAATAATACTCTCGTCAAATTAGAAAATACTGGCGTACAAGTTGATAAAAAATGGCTTGTAAAAGGAGTTTCTTTTGAGGTTCAAAGAGGAAAAATTGTAACTTTAATAGGTCCAAATGGTTCTGGAAAAACAACTACCGCTAAACTTGCTCTTGGGATTCATAAGAACATAGAGGGAAAAGTTCATAAATTTACAAATAAGATTGGTTACGTTCCACAAAAAATTTCAATTGATTGGACGTTACCTCTCCGCGTATCTGATTTTATGATTCTAACGGAAAATCTTACAACTAATGAAATCGATACTGCATTAGATCTAACTGGTGTTAAACACTTGAAAAATAACGATTTAAGAAATTTGTCTGGTGGAGAATTCCAAAGAGTTTTAATTGCAAGAGCAATAGCTAAAAAACCTGATCTTTTAGTACTTGACGAGCCCGTTCAAGGAGTAGATTTTAAAGGAGAAATTGCCCTTTATGAATTAATTAAAAAAATTTCTGAAAAATTAGGTTGCGGTATATTATTAATTTCACATGACTTACACGTGGTAATGTCAGCTACGGACTTTGTTGTTTGTTTAAATGGTCATGTTTGTTGCTCAGGAACTCCGCAGGCTGTTGCTAATGATAGTAAATATAAAGAGTTATTTGGTGATCGAGCTTCAACAATTTTGTCAGTTTACGAGCATGATCATGATCACACTCATTCTACAGATGGAACAATAGAAACTAAAAAATAAATGTTTGATGATTTTTTCATAAGAGCACTTACTGCAGGTCTTGGTTTAGCGTTAGTTACAGGACCCTTAGGTTGTTTTGTCATCTGGAGAAGATTATCTTTTTTTGCAGGTACATTAGCCCACTCAGCATTGTTAGGAGTAACGCTTGCTTTTTCTTTCGATATAAATATTTCTTTCTCTGTTTTATTAGTTTCGTCTGCAATAGCTTTAATTCTATTACGGTTGCAGAAAACTACAAAACTACCCGGTGATGCTTTGTTAGGGCTATTAGCACATTCATCTTTAGCAATTGGATTGGTAGTAATTGGATTTCTATCTTACATTCGTTTTGACATAATGGGTTTATTATTTGGTGATATACTAGCTGTTAATAAAAAAGATTTGTTAGTTATATGGTTTGGAGGAGCTATAATATTATTGATTCTTAAAATTATTTGGAAACCTTTATTCGCATCGACTGTAAATTATGAGCTAGCAGAAGCAGAGGGAATGCAACCAGAAAAAGTAAATATTATTTTTACAATATTAATGGCTGCAATTATTGCTATATCAATCAAAATGGTTGGGATATTATTAATTACTGGCATGCTGATAATACCAGCTGCAATGGCAAGAAATTTAGCAAACAATCCTCAGCAAATGGTGGTTTTATCTATTATAGGTGGCATATTAGCTGTTCTAGTTGGGTTGTTTTCTTCAATGCAATTTAATTCAGCATCCGGCCCCTCAATTATAACAGCTGCATTACTTTTATTTATTTTATCATTTTTAAAAATAAATAAGTTAAGACAATTGAAAAAATAATATGGACTTGGTAAAATAGAATATGACTCAAAAAATTGACTTCCTCTCAAAAAACCAACAAATAGTTTTAGAAATTATTGAAAAAGCTAAAGAACCTTTAAAAGCTTATTCAATTTTATTTAGTGTGCAAAAAAAAGGAATTAAAGCACCCCCACAAGTATATAGAGCGCTTGATAGATTAATTAAACTTGGAAAAATTCACAAAATTGAGAGTAAAAATGCTTTTGTAGCATGTAAAAATGATAGTTGTACCATATCTAACGCAACAGCTTTTTCAATATGTGATAGCTGTGAAATGGTTACAGAAATAAGCAATCCGAAACTTTCTAAATATTTAGCTAATTTTCAGGATGAGACTGGTATGAGATATAATAAGTATAATTTAGAATTTTTTGGATTATGTAAAAAATGTAAAAAGTAAAACATGATATTTTTTACATTTAAAATAATAATAGCAGCATTAATAATAGCTTTTTCTAGTTGGTTATCTGGTATTTACCCAAAATTAGCAGGATTTATTATTGCATTACCAATCGTCTCATTAATAGCAATTTTATTTTCATACTACGAATACAAAGACGTAGATAAAACTGTAACTTTTACTAAGAGTATATTAATTGCGATTCCAGTAAGTTATTTGTTCTTTTTGCCTTTTTTCTTTTCAAAGTCTTTCGGTATGAATTTTTATTTAATTTATGGATCAGGAATACTGTTATTGGTAGTTGGCTATTTAATACATAAATATTTTGTTTCTTTTATCTAGTATTCTTTAAAGCAGTAATTAAATATTTCATATCTAAATTACAATCTTTATAACCTCTTTTTACTACATTTAAATATCTTTCAGTTGGATACCTAAATTCAGTTTTATCAACCATAGTATAGGTCATCATTTTTTTATTATAATAATTGATATAGATTTTTTTGTATAGAATTGGAAAATCCTCATAAAGATCTAATTTTTTCTCATCACTTTTTGAAATTTCAAAAATACCACCTGGAACAATTGAATTTTTTTTTCTTTCTATATCTGCGGCTCTATATTTGCTTCTAAAAGTAAGTTTAAAGTCCTTAAGGTTATATTTTTTTAAAAATATGGAATCTTTGCACCTTCTCTTCATTTGAAAGTGATTTAAATTACTTCCGTAAGCAAAATATAACATCAACTGTTTTCTACTAATTCAATATTCTTTTCTTTTACAAATTTAAGTATCTCTGAATTACACTTGTCGATTTTTTTTTGCTCGGGTGATCTTAAAACAATCGATACTCCTAATTTCCCTGCTTTAAAAAAAGGATAACTGCCTATGTCAACATCTTTATTATTATCTTGAACGTTCGATAAAGATTTTGCAATTTCGCTCTCTACCGTTCGTAAGCTGAGTGTATGACTTATAATTGGATCTCCACCAACTAATTCGTTTGTTAAACCTCCAATCATAGATTTAAGTATAGATGGTACGCCTGGCAAACAATAAACGTTTTCAACATTAAAACCTGGTGCGCCACTACTCGGATTATAAATTAATTTTGCTGAAACAGGCATCCATGCCATTTTCTGTCTTCCTTCAGAAAATTCTCCTGGTTGATAATAATTTTCTAAAATTTTCATCGCTTCCTTATGTGGTCCGTATTCAATATTAAAAGCTTTTGAAACTGATTGAGCAGTAATATCATCATGTGTCGGCCCAATACCACCTGAGGTAAAGACATAATTAAATCTTTTTTTAAACTCATTAACAGTATCAATGATTGTTTGTTCTACATCAGCTATGATTGTTACCTCTGTAACCTTAATACCAATAGTATTCAACCATAAGGATATAGTTTTGGTATTTATATCTTGAGTTCTACCAGATAATATTTCATTACCTATGATTATAATTCCTGCAATTATTTCTTTTTTATTTGTCATTTACAAATATAAATAAAATTCAATGAAGTTTACCAATAGTTTAATTAAAGGCAAATTAATCAAAAGATATAAGAGATTTTTTGTAGATATAAAAGTAAAAAATACAGTCATTACCGCTCATTGTCCCAATACTGGTTCGATGCAGGGATTGTTAGATGAAGGTAATGAAGTTTGGTTAACAAAAAACGATGATCCAAATCGTAAACTTAAATTCACTTTAGAAGTTATAAAAGTAAGAAATAATTTAGTTGGAGTGAATACTCATAAAGCAAATAAAATTGTAAAACATGCACTTGAGAATAAATTAATGGAGGAATTTAAAAATATTAAGAATATAAAACCAGAATTCAAATACTCGACGGATACTAGGTTTGATTTCTTGTGCGATAAAAATTTAATAGAAGTTAAAAATGTTACTTTAAATCGAGAAAGAGAGATAAGTGAATTCCCAGACGCGGTAACAAGTAGAGGATCAAAACATCTTATTAATCTTAAAGAATCAATTAAAAAAGGCTATAAACCATATGTCTTATTTTTAACTCAAATTCAGGGTATAAAAAAATTTAAGATTGCTAAAGATATTGATGAAAAATATTATGAAAACTATCTTTTTGCTAAAAAACATGGTGTAAAATTTATTGCTTATAGATGTAATATCAACAGCAAAGAAATTAGAATTGAAAAAAAAATAAAAATTATTGATGAATAATTACTCTGAAAAATTTGAAAAAATGAGAATTGCTGGAAAACTAGCATCTGAAACGCTAGATATGATTACTGATTATATCAAACCAGGTATCAGTACTGAAAAAATTGATGATCTTTGTTTTGAGTTTATACAAGATAATGGTGGATACTCTGCTCCACTTTTTTATAGAGGTTTTAGGAAATCTGTTTGTACATCTTTAAATCATGTAATTTGTCATGGAATTCCATCTGACAGGACATTAGTTGAAGGTGATATTTTGAATATTGATGTTACAGCAATAGTTAACGATTACTATGGGGATACGAGCAGAATGTTTATGGTTCCAGATATTTCTGTTAAAGCAAAAAATTTAATTGATGCTACTTACGAGTCTCTTATGAACTCTATAAAAATTTTAAAACCTGGTAAAAAATTAGGCGACATAGGTTATGAAATTCAATCTTATGTCGAAAAAAAAGGTTTTAGCGTAGTTAGGGATTTTTGTGGTCATGGAATAAGTAATGTATTTCATCAGCCTCCTAATGTTTTACATTATGGTAAAAAAGATACTGGAAATGAATTAACACCAGGTATGACTTTTACAATTGAACCAATGATAAATGTAGGCAAATTCGAGTCAAAAGTGTTAAATGACGGATGGACTGCAGTAACAAAAGATAAATCACTTTCTGCACAATTCGAGCACACTATAGGAATTACAGAAAATGGTTATGAAATTTTCACAGAATCTGTTAAAGGTTATACGAAGCCCCCATATTAAATGATATCACGATATTCAAGAAAAGAGCTTGTAAGAATTTGGTCGGAAGAAAATAAATATAAAATTTGGTTAGATGTCGAAGTTGCAGCAGCAGAAGCAATGGGGAAGTTAAAAATAATACCAAGAGGCGTATCAAAAATAGTAAGAAAAAAAGGGAGAATAAACGTAAAAAGAATTCATCAAATAGAAAATAAAGTAAAACATGATGTTATTGCTTTCTTGACATCTATAACTGAAAAAGCTGGAATTAAAGCTAGATACTTGCACCAAGGTATGACTTCATCAGATGTTTTAGATACAAGTTTTAATATTCAATTAGTTCAATCAGGATCAATACTTTTAAAAGACATTGATAAAATTTTAAGTGTCTTAAAAAAAAAAGCAAATAAGTATAAATTTACTCCTTGTATTGGAAGAAGTCATGGCATCCATGCGGAGCCGATTACATTTGGGCTTAAATTGGCATCTTTTTATGAAGAGTTTAAAAGAAATAAAATAAGATTGGAAAGAGCAATAAATGAAGTTTCTACATGTGCAATATCTGGTGCAGTTGGAACATTTGCAAATATAGATCCAAGAGTTGAAATTTATGTTTCAAAGAAATTAAAATTAAAACCAGAACCAATATCAACTCAAATAATCCCAAGAGACAGACATGCTTATTATTTTTCAGTTTTAGGTATAATTGCAGGATCAATTGAAAGAGTAGCTACTGAAATAAGACATTTGCAAAGATCTGAGGTTTATGAATTGCAAGAATTTTTCTCAAAAGATCAAAAAGGCTCATCAGCAATGCCACACAAAAAAAATCCAATTTTAAGTGAAAATTTAACAGGCTTAGCAAGAATTGTTAGAAGTCATGTAACCCCTGCATTAGAAAATATTGCACTTTGGCATGAAAGAGATATCTCTCATTCAAGTGTTGAAAGAAATATTGGACCGGATTCAAACATTACTTTAGATTTTGCATTAGTTAGATTATCTAACCTTTTAGATAACATGATTGTTTATCCAAAAAATATGTTAAAAAATTTAAATCTGACAAAAGGAGTAATTTTCTCTCAAGAGTTGATGTTAGAATTAACTAAATCAGGACTTGCACGGGAAAAAGCCTATAAAATTATTCAAAAACACGCAAAAAATAGTTATTCTAAAAACATAAACTTAATGGAATTAATAAAGACTGACAAATTAATTGTTTCAAAAATATCAGAAAAGAAATTAAATAATATATTTAAATTTTCTAAACACCTTAAAAATATAAATTTTATTTTTAGAAGAGTTTTTAAATAATGAAAAAAGGTAAAAAATTATATGAAGGTAAAGCAAAAATTATTTATTCTTGTAGTGAAAAAAATAATGTAATTCAACACTTTAAAGATGATGCCACTGCTTTTAATAATCAAAAAAAATCTGTAATTGATGGTAAAGGTATTTTAAATAATAGAATTTCAGAACATATTCTCACATGCCTAGCACAAGCAGGTATTAGAAATCATCTTATAAAACGAATTAATATGAGAGAGCAATTAATCAAGCATGTAAACATTATACCAATCGAATTTATAGTAAGAAATATTGCAACTGGTTCTTTGACTAAAAGACTTGGGATAGAGGATGGAACTGTATTAAATGAACCTTTGATTGAATACTGTTTAAAAAATGATGAACTTGGTGATCCGTTAATATCTAAAGAGCATATTTATGCTTTTAATTGGGCAACTAAAAAAGAAATTGAGAAAATTGACAAACAGTTACATAGAATAAATGATTTTCTAGTAGGAATGTTTAGAGGAATAGGAATAAAACTAGTTGATTTTAAAGTTGAATTCGGAAGATTAAAAAATAGCAACAAAAATGAAATTATCTTAGCAGATGAAATTAGTCCAGATACTTGTCGCCTTTGGGATACTAATACAGAAAAGAAACTTGACAAAGATCGTTTTAGAAAAAATCTTGGAAATCTAATTGAAGCTTATCAAGATGTGGCAAGAAGGCTCGGTATTCTTCATGAGCATTCAAATATAAGGCCATTGAAGTTCCCAAAACCAAAAGAAGTAAAAATAAAAAAAAAGTAAATGAAAATAAAAGTCGTTGTTACTCTTAAAAATGGGGTTTTAGATCCACAAGGAAAAGCAATACAACAAACATTAAATGGGATGGGTTTTTCATCTGTAAATGAAGTTAGACAAGGCAAATTCTTCGAGGTTGACGTTAATGAAAAGGATGAAGCTAAGGCGAAAATTAAAGTTGAGGATATGTGCAAAAAACTTTTGGCAAATCTGGTAATTGAAAATTTTGAAATTTTATAATCAATAATGAATTCATCTGTAATTATTTTTCCAGGCTCAAATTGCGATAGAGATATGGACGTAGCACTAAAAAAATTTGGCTTTAAAAATGAAATGGTATGGCATGATGATGAACAACTTCCTAAATCGGACTTAATTGTCCTACCAGGAGGATTTTCATACGGTGATTATCTGAGATGTGGAAGTATAGCTGGTAAAAGTAAAATTATAAAATCCGTTATAGATTTTGCAAAAAAAGGTGGA
>CACJOS010000015.1 GCA_902595115.1 uncultured Pelagibacteraceae bacterium | reverse complement strand
CATGGCTAAGTCTGGATCAAAGATTGCAGCTGTTCCAGTTGACGGTTGGACGCAAATGGTTGTTTACAGAAAAGACTTATTTCAAAAAGCAGGTCTCGAACCACCAACAAACTATGCAAATATAGTTAAAGCAATTAATGCGCTATCAAATGATAATATGTATGGTTTTGTTGCTGCAACAAAAACTGATGAAAATTTTATGAGTCAGGTTTTAGAGCATGTACTTTTAGCAAACGGAGTAAATCTTGTTAAAAAAGGTGGAACAAAGAAACAAGGCAAAGCTTTAAAAAATTCTTTAGAGTTTTACAAAGTTTTAGCTAAGGCTAGTCCTAAAGGTGAATTATTTTGGAAGCAATCTAGGGCTTTATATTTTGCTGGAAGAACACCAATGATAATTTGGTCACCATTTATAATGGATGAGTTAGCTGGTTTAAGAGACTCAGCACCACCAACATTTAACGTTGATCCAACTTCTAATGAGTTAGCTCAAAAAACTGGTTTCATCACTAATTTCAGCGGTCCTGATAATAAAAAAGGAGCAGCATGGGCTGATATTAGATACTTTGGTATAACTGCTGATGCAGATACAGATGAAGCTAAAAAGTTCATTATGTATTCTATGAACGAAGGTTACACAGCAACATTAGGTATTGCACCTGAAGGAAAATTTCCTGTAAGAAGAGGAAATTCAAGTGATCCAAATGCCTATACAAAAGCTTGGAGCAAACTTCCTGTTGGTGTAGACAGAAAAGCTCCTTTAACAGATCTTTATTCATCAGATGTTATTAACAACATTGTTGCAGGATTAGATACTGCAAGCAGATGGGGAGTTAAAGAAGGTGAGCTATCAAGAGCATCAAAAATAATTAATTCTCAATTCTTAAATAGAATCACAAGAGAATTCATTGATGATCAAATTTCAGTTGATGAGGCAGTTAAGAAAATTAACGCTGAATTAGCTAAGTTTTAGTCAATAAGATTTAAAAAAAGCGGGTAATGTATTATTATCCGCTTTTTTCTTATGAGTGACACTTTATCTAAAATAGAAAAAAGAACTGCATATACATTACTTTTACCAGCAGTTTTTTTAGTTTTTTCTATAATATTATTTCCTATTTTTGCAAATATTTGGATTAGTTTTAAAGAAGTTAGTTTAAAAGATATTAGAATTCCAGAACCAAGGGCAAAAAAAATTGTCAAAAGCATATCAGATAATAACTCTGAATTAAAAATTGTTTATAAATTAAGAAATAGCTCTTTAATTCAAAAAATATCAGATGTAGAATTTAAGGATAAACTTCCGAGCAATGTAATACCTGTAGATCTAGATTCTAGATGTGAATTTAAATCAAAGATAATTAAATGTCAGTTCGGTGAATGGGAAGCAAAATATAGAGAAAATTTTGAGGTATTAATTAAGAATGAAAATAATAATGAAATAAATAAAAAAATAATTAAATCTCAAAAACCATCCTTAAGTGGAAAAGCCGATAACATCCTTCTAACTACAAATTTTACATTAAAGAACTTTAAGAAAGTTTTTTATGAAGATGATTTTGTTGATTTACTTTTAACTACATTTTACTTCACTTTTTTTGGTACAATTGGAGCAATATTCTTTGGAATTTTAGCTGCGCAGCTTGTAAATCAAAATTTTTATGGCAGATCATTTATGAGAAGTATTTTGCTTTTTCCATATGTTGGGCCTGTAGTAGCTTTAGCTTACACTTGGACTTTATTACTTGATCCAAATAGTGGTACTTTTAATGCTTTGATGGTGAATTTTAATATTTTTGATGAGCCAATTAATTTACTGGGTCAAAAATATATGGTGATGAACGTTTTTGGCTTTGAATTAAAATTAAGATTAGCTTTAACCACAGTTATATTTTTTGAGATTTGGCGATATTTTCCTCTAGCTTTTTTATTTATTCTTGCAAGATTGCAAGCTGTACCTAAAGATTTATATGAAGCTGCAGAGGTTGATGGAGCAGGCCCTCTTAAAAAGTTTGTACACATTACTCTTCCACAAATAACAGCAATCATATCAATTTTATTTATGATTAGATTTATTTGGAATTTTAACAAATTCGAGGATATTTTTTTATTAACTGGTGGTGCATCTGGGACTAGGACATTACCAATAAATGTTTACCAACAAGGTTTTGCAATATCAGATATAGGCATGGGATCTGCTGTCTCTATAGTAATAGTCTTATTACTTATAATTTTTATGTTTATTTATTTTAAATTAATTGGAAGAAAGGCAAATGAAATTTAAGTCATTAATTGTTTATTTATTGGTATCATCTCTATTTTTATTATGCTTGTTATCTATATTAAAAATAATGTCTACCTTACAAGGTATAGATTTTACAAATCTAAACATTAGTCAAAATTTCATTCTTGGAATATGTTTATCTCTCGGATTGTTAGTTGTTGGAAATAAATTAAATCATTTTATAAAGATTTTTTCTTTCACATCAGTATTTACAATTTTTTATCTATATATTAATGAGAGTGCTCCAATTTGGTATTATATTAGTGTATTTATAGTTATCTTATTTTTTTCACATAAAGTTAAGAATTATAATTTAAATTATTTAAAAGAAGAGTTTGTATCAGAAAAAATAATTTTTGATTTTATAACTCTATTTGGAATTATATTTTTTGCCTTTGTGATTTTGTTTCCATTTTACATAATGCTTGTGACCAGTTTTAAAACCCAAATTGCCTTATTAGTTAATCCTCTAGATTTCAGCTTAGATTTTAAAAAAGATTTATCTGATTTATTCAAATCATATTTCGTTATCTTTGATACCTATAATTTTGGAAGATATATTCTTATAAGCTCACTTGTTTCTATTGGAACAGTAATAATAACTTTGATGTTTGCAATTCCTGCAGCCTACGCAGTAGCTAGGTTAAATTTTTTTGGTAAAACTTTTCTATCCTCGTCAATATTAATCATTTATATGTTTCCAGCTATAGTTCTTGTAATTCCTTTGTATACAGTCTTTAGTCAACTTGGTTTAAGAAACTCAGTTGTAGGTCTTTTGATTGTTTACACTGCAACTACCTTACCTGTAGCAATTTATATGTTACAAGGTTACTTCAAAAGTATTCCCAAAGAGATCGAAGATGCTGGAATTATGGATGGTCATAGTTGGTTTGGCATCATTTTAAAAATTATAATTCCATTGAGTCTTCCTGCGATTGCATCTGTTGCGTTATATGTGTTTATGATAGCTTGGAATGAATTTTTGTTTTCATTGATGTTTTTAGATAATCCAAAATCTTTTACACTTTCAAGGGCTATACAATATTTAACTGGAGATGCTGAAACACCAAGGCAGTACTTAATGGCAGGATCAGTAATTGTTACATTACCTGTGCTTGTAATATTTATTTATTTTGAAAAATATTTAGTAAGTGGTTTAACAGCTGGAAGTGTAAAAGGTTAACGCTTTTATTTTCTAAATTTATTTTTCCCAATCAAATCTGGGAAAAGAGTCAAAAATTTTAAAAATACCATCTGACCACTGGTTACATACTTTTGAGTATTCATCATCGTTAATATTCAAGCATTTTTTCGAAGCAATCTTTAATTCATCCTTTTTATAAACTGCAAAATCTATCGGAGGTCCAACGGTCAAGTCACTTTTTAAAGTTGAGTCCATGGAAATCATTGCACATCGAGACGCATCACCTACAGATACATCAGGTTTAATTACTCTATCTAAAATTGGCTTGCCATACTTTACTTCACCTATTACCAAATATGGCTTGCTATCTGCGGGCTTAATATAATTTCCTTGAGGGTATATTAAATATAATTCTAAGGGTTGACCTTTAATCTGTCCTCCAACTATAAATGTTGATCCTAAAAGAACAGTGTCTGTATTAATGCCTTTTGGTGAAGAGTGTTCAGTATTTAAAGATCCAATGTAAGAAGCTATTTGGTCAAAACTTTTACATGTATTTAAATTCATTACTCCAGATGTATCTTTTAAATCATTTTCAATTGATTTATATACGGCTTGCGACGTTCCAAGATTACCGGAAGTTACTATAATAATCGATCTGTCTCCCACATCGTAAGTAAACATTTTCGAATATATGTTTACATTGTCTAAACCTGCATTTGTCCTTGAGTCTGACGCAAATACAATACCATCATTTGCTTTAATTCCTATGCAATAAGTCATAATTATTATTATTTAATTTATTATTTATCATACAATTTAAAATTAGCATATCTGATATATCTATAATGCAATTGATTGTTTTTGCGAATTATTAAACATTTACAAATGGTCTCTAAATTTTGGAAAAACTATAATTCTGGTGATGCATATGATGGTTATATTACAGAGGATAACAAGTTAAGGAAGCATGCTTCTATAATCTCTAATATTTTAGAAAGGCACGGGAAAAAGAAACTTCAAGAAATTGAAAAAAATTGTCAAAGCACAATAAACGCAAGAGGAATAAATTTTAGAGTCTATGCGGCAAATAATAGGGCAGAAGAAAAAAGATGGCCTTTAGATATTATTCCAAGGATAATACCTAAGAAACAATGGAATAAAGTTTCGAAAGGTTTAAAACAAAGAGCAAAAGCATTAAATTTATTTATAGATGATGTTTATAATCAAAAGAAAATTTTTAAAGATAATATCGTTCCAAAAGATATTATTTATAAATCTCCGTATTATGTAAAAGAGTGTGAGGGTTTTTCTCCTAAATATAAAGCTTGGGCAAATATTTCAGGTATTGATCTAATTAGAAATAAAGCAGGTAATTATTTAGTTTTAGAAGATAATTTACGCGTACCATCAGGTGTCTCTTACATGTTAGAAAATAGAATGGTAATGCGGGACGTATTCCCAGAATTATTTACAAGATATAAAGTAGCTTCTATACATCAGTATACCAATAAACTTTATAACTGCATGTTAGAGTGCATACCAAGAAAAACTTCTAATCCTCATATGGTTTTATTAACTCCTGGAGTTTATAACTCAGCATATTTTGAACATGAGTTTTTAGCTGATCAAATGGGAATTGCTTTAGTTGAGGGGAAAGATCTTTTTGTTGAAAATGATAATGTATACATGAAAACAGTCAAAGGACCTTTGAAAGTTGATTGTATATATAGAAGATTGGATGACAATTTCTTGGATCCTAAAGCTTTTTATAAAGACTCTATGATTGGTGTTCCTGGTTTATTTAAATGCTGGTTAAAAAAAAATGTCGGTATTATAAATGCTATTGGAACAGGTGTTGCTGACGATAAAGTTGTTTATTCATATGTAAATAAAATGATTACTTATTATTTAGGCGAACAGCCTATTTTAGATCAAGTAGAAACTTATCTATGTCATAATGAAACAGAAAGAAAATATGTTATTGAAAATATTTCTAGACTAGTTGTTAAACCTGCAAATGCATCTGGAGGATATGGCATAATGATTGGACCCAAGGCACCTAAAAAAGAAATAGAGGAGACAATCAGCAAGATTAACAAAAACCCTAGAGAATTTATAGCCCAACCTTTAGAAATTTTATCTACCGCACCTACAATTACAGAAAATGATATAGAACCACGTCATTTAGATTTAAGGCCATTTATATTAACTGGTAAAACAAACTATGTTACTACTGGTGGATTAACACGAGTAGCTTTGAGGAAGGGTAGTACTATTGTAAATAGTTCTCAAGGTGGCGGATCAAAAGATACTCTTATCGTTGATTAAAGTTTGGATTTATTTTAATTAATAAATAAAATACAATATCAATCATGAATCCTACTGATATATTACTGAGCATAGCAATTGTTGGAATATACACATTAATCTATGTTTATTTAAGATCTAACTATAAAAGTTATAAAAAAATTATTAAACTTTTTAGCGTTGGTTTTGTTTATGCAACAGTGATTACTGGCATCCTTTATTATTTGATTAAGTATATAGCTTCATAAAACTACTATATTTTAAATCCAGCACTTTTAGCATCTTTATAAAAAGTTTTAACAGTTTCGTTTGTTAGGGCTTTATATGATTTTCCAAATTTTTCAATTTTTTCAATAATAGATGGTGGTACGGTAATAATCTGACATCCACACTGTTTAGCCTGGATATAATTATATGGTTCTCTAACACTTGCCCATAATATTTCAACATTTTTAAATTTTCTAGCAGCCATTACACTCTTCTTAATTTCAGGAATTGGATCTTTACCCGTATCACCAGCTCTTCCAGCAAAAATAGATATAATTACTTTTGTTTTTTTATTAATTGAATTTAAAATTTTTTTTGTCTGTTGAAAGTTATATACAGCAGTAATATTAAGTTTCACTTTGTCAGCATTTAATTCTTTTATAATTTTACCCATAAAAAGGCCTCTTGAATTTGAAACTGGTATCTTAACGTATACATTTTTTCCCCATGTATTTATCTTAAGAGCTTGTTTTTTCATCCCTTTATAATCATCAGCAAAAACCTCTAATGAGATTGGTTTGTTTTTACAAATATTTAGTATTTTTTTAGAATAGTTTTTATAATCTTTTGCTCCAGCTTTTTTCATTAAGCTTGGATTAGTCGTAAAACCTTTAACAATATTTTTTTTATTAAATTTCTTAATTGTATTTAATTCAGCTATATCACAAAAAATTTTAGTATTTTTGTACATAATTTAATATAATAAATCATTATTTTGTTATTGAATAGATAAAAATAATTTTTGAATGAAAAATGTTTTAAAACTACTAAATATAATATTTCAACATCCTTTAAACACAAATAATAAATTATTAGCATTATTTAGGTTTCTATCTTTTAACTTTAAAAAAGTAACAAATAAAAAACAAATAATTTTTAATTGGGTTGAAGATGCAAAATTAATTTTTGATAATTCTAAAATTAATAATTTGTCTCAAAGACAAATAAAATTTAATTACTATCTTGGCTTAGCTGAGTATGAGGAAATGGCTTTTTTAATTCATACACTTAAGAAAGATGAAGTCTTTGTTGATTGTGGAGCTAATCTAGGTTTATACACTATATTAGCCAGTAAAGTTATTGGAGCAAATTCGATTTCTTTTGAACCACACCCTGACACAGTAAAAAAACTTTTTGATCAATTAGAAATTAATAATTTAAAAGATAAAGTTAAGATAATAAGTAAGGCCTTAGGTGATAGAATTGGTTCAGTTAGGTTTTCCAATGATAAAGATGCATTAAGAAGAAAAGTATTAGACAACGAAAAAAAATTAGAGAATTTTATTGATGTTCAAATGACCACTCTTGATAGCGAACTCGAGAATTTAGCTCAAAACTTTATACTTAAAATGGACTTGGAGGGATTTGAATTTAAGGCTTTAGAGGGTGCTAGAAATATTTTAATAAAAAAAAACTTAAAAGCTATTATAATTGAAAATAACCAAACAGCTGATAATAATTTAGTTCATAAAATTTTGTCAGAATTTAATTTTTTTCGTATTGAATATTTTCCAAAAAATAGACAAATAAAACTAAGCAAAAATAATTTAGATAAAAAGCTTAACCATATTTATATAAAAGATATAGATATTATTCATAAAGACTGTATTAGTTCAAAAAATTACAAAATTTATACGGCAAATAAAGAGATATAATAAAACTTATGAATAAATTGATAAATTTAAAAAATTTACTTATTCCTCTTGTTCAATTATAAATATTGGCATAAACACTCATGAAAATAACTCATGCCCTCGTGGTGAAATTGGTAGACACAAAGGACTTAAAATCCTTGCCCTTTTGGGAGTGCCAGTTCGAGTCTGGCCGAGGGCACCAACTTTTTAATTAAGTTTAATGATTGATTTATTTAAATATTCAAAAAAATCAATTTTTTATGAAAAGTTAATAAAATTTTTTTTTAAAGTTGATTTTGAAAAGTTATCAAAACCGTTTTATATTTCTGACAATGTTGATTTAAAATTTGATTCTAATTTTTTTTATGAATATAAAAAAAATTATCCTTCCACAAAATGGATGGGGGATGGACAGCATTACCAGTCTAATCATGATTTACAAAGCTTTTCTGAAATTAAACCAATTATTAAAAATTTAGAAGATGTCATAAATAAAAATGTTAAAAAAACATTTCTTGACAAGAATTGCTCGGGAAAGTTTTCAATTAAAAGTTTATGGTTTACAATTCAAAAAGAAAACGAGGGGCATAGTGAACATATGCATCCAAAGTCCTTATTAACTGGCGTTTATTATTTTCAAGTAGATGAAAATTCCGGAGGACTAATTAATATAAATTTAGAAAGTAAAAAAATTAAACATGAACCAAAAAAACATGATTTATTAATTTTTAACTCAAATTTAATGCATTCAGTAGATAAATATTATGGAAAAAATGATAGAATAGCAGTTGCTTGGGATGCAATATATACTTTTTAAATGGGTATTAAAAAAACAATAATTAGAAAAATAGAAAAAATAAATTATAAATTTTCAAAAAAATTAATTATTAAAAATAAAAGAATAATCATTACAGGATCCAATTCAGGGATAGGTCTTGAGCTTACAAAAAAACTAACTTCAACTAATTCTATAATTTCTACAGTAAATAAAAAAAAAAACGAAGTCGATAAAATTAAAAATAAAAATCTAAAAATTCTAGAGGAAGACTTTCAAAATGAAAATCTCACAGAGAATTTTTGTTATGAGGTTAACGAATTTAAGCCAAATATAATAATTAATTGTGCTGCAATTTTTGGTCCTGATGAACAGAGTTTAGAGAATTTTCATATTTCTGAGTTTAAAAAGATTTTAAATATTAATTTTTTTTCCCCTTTAAAATTAGTCCAGTTAAGTTTAAATGGAAAAGAATTAGAACAAATAGTAAATATTTCCAGTGAAATGGGAAGCATAACACTCAATAATATGGGTGGGTATTATTATTATCGATTATCCAAAACATTACTTAATTCTTTTTCAAAAAATTTATCAAATGATATTAAATCAAAAAATATTAATATTTTCTGTATTCATCCAGGAAGTGTTAAGACAAAAATGAATTCTGCAGGTTTAATTTCAGCAGATCAATCTGCTCAAAAAATTATAAATATTATCAATGAAAATGATAGAAATTTATCTGGAAAATTTATAGATATAAATAAAAAAATATTAGAATGGTAAATAAATTGAGTGGAAATAAAATTATAATAATTTCAGACAAAAATAAAAAATCTATTAAAATTAAACGACTAATTAGTAATTTATTAAAAAAAAAACAATTTAAAAAAAATTTAATGATTATTATTGGTGGAGATGGTTTTATGCTTAAGACTCTTAAAAAAAATAAATTTTCAAAAAAAGTCTTCTACGGAATTAATTCTGGGAACTATGGTTTTTTAATGAATAAATTTTCACCAAAAAATTTAATTAAAAATTTAAGAAACGCCAATACAATTAGTATTTCACCACTTGAAATGAGAGTTTTGAGTAAATCAGGAAATCAAAAAACACATCTGGCAATAAATGAAGTTTCAATACTTCGACAAAGTCGACAAGCTGCATTGTTAGAAATTAAAGTTGGATCAAAAATATTAATTAAAAAATTGATATCTGATGGAGCATTAGTTTCTACACCAGCAGGAAGCACAGCTTATAACTTATCAGTAAGAGGACCAATACTAAGTCTGAATTCAAAAAAATTATCAATTGCTCCTATAAGTCCATTTAGACCAAGAAGATGGAAGGGGAAAATAATTAATGAAAAACTTTTAGTATCAATTAAAAATTTGAATATTAAAAAACGACCCATTAGTGCAGTTGCTGATAATATTGAGGTAAGGAATGCTAAAACTATAAAAGTTAAAATTAATAAAAGAATTAAATTTAAATTGTTATATGACAAAAATAGAGGTTTACAAAAAAAAATAAAAATAGAACAATTAAGAAAAGAAATTAATTAATTTCTAGGGACTGTAGCTCAATAGTAGAGTACCTCGTTGACATCGAGGGGGTAGTAGGAGCGTAACCTACCAGTCCCACCATTTTATGATGGTGCCCCGCACGGATTCGAACCGCGGACCTATTGATTACAAATCAATTATAAAACTTTAAATAGATACTTATTTCCAACGAAATTATAAATATAACTTTGATCTAGTCACACTACCGTCACAGTGGTATAGTTTCTTATGTCTGTATTGTCTGATCTTTTAAATAAAGCACCTCAATCAGTTAAAGATAAGTACAAAATAAAGATTAGAGAAAAAGCTATAGAAAGAGTTAAAGAAAAAATAATCAAACACAATAAAACTGTTGATGATTATTCAGATGATGAAATGGAAGATATGATTGCATCTGAAGAGGGCAATCTTAATGAAGATGTTAAAAAAGGTATTTTAACTACATTATTGGTTGCTGCAGGAATTGAAATTGTAGCTGGCGGGTGATTAGAAAGTTAAATCAACTTGTTGGATTAATATTAGCTACTAAGCTAATGACTTGGGCCGTTCCTGATACAAAAAAATTTATTAAAGGGATTTTAATAACAGCTATAATAATTTTAATAACAATCTATCTACACAGTGAATACTTAAGTTGGTCAGAAATATCTGGAAATTCAAAATTTATAACAAGTTCTTATATTGTTAAAAATCTCATAATTTTAATCTCATTAATATCTTTATACCTGTACTTAAGAAAGCCATCTAAAAAGATATATCCCAAGGTTAAAGGTGAAGAAAAAATTTATACAAAAAATTCAAACGAAGATTATTTTGATAAATTTAGAAACAAAGAAAAGTTAAAAACTAAAGCGGAACAAATTCTTGAAAAAGATGGAAAAGACTAAAAAAAGAAATGAACTTTCTATTTTTGAAGAATTGAGGCTGAAACCCCCAACAAATGCTCGAACAAAAGAACATTTTCCAAGAGAGTACAGCCTTCATAGGTTAAATGTTTTATGCAAGGTAGATAAAAAAAATAATCCATTATCTTGGTGGAAAAAAAGACCAAATGGAAAACTTATGCAGGTTAATGAATTTGGTGAGATGATTTTTTCTAGCGATGAAAGGTATGAAAAAATAATTCCACAAGAAAAATCATTGAAAAAAAATAAAAGCAAAATACTTGTCACACTTAATAAGTATAAAATTCCAGTTACATATTGGGTTAAAGATAAAAAAGGGGAATTGTTTCAGCTCAATTTAAAAGAAGAAGAAAAGGGAGTTGAATTTAAGATAAAATCTTGGTTAAGAGATAAAGCTATTGATGCAGTTGGACTAGAAATAAGATCTATGAAAAAAAAAGCATATGAATATTCAAAAAAAGAATTAATGAATATGATTGAGCAAGAAGAAAATAAACTTGTTAAAAAAGGTGGGTGGAAAGCTCTAAAAGTTGCAGCACTCTCAAGTTTAGGCTTAAGTTGGCTTCCATTTATTTAGATTATGATAGAAGCTTTGATAATAATTGAATTAGCTTTTTTAACCTATAAACTTTTGAGTGATTAAATGAAAAAACTTTTAGGGATCGTGGTTCTTGGTTTATGATTTTTGGTTTATTTGAAAGCAAAGAAGCTAAATTTTGGAGAGATGAAACTAACAGAACTCTTAATGATGCGAGACAGAGATTCGACGCTTCTGAAAGAAAAAAGATATCAATTAATGTTTTAAAAAGAATATTACAAACTCTTAAAGATATAGAGAATTTAGATCAAAAAACTAAAAAAGAAATAATGTTTGAGCTCATTGATGAAGTTGCAAAAAAAAGAAGAAATAACGTTAATGAATTAGAATATGATAATATTAAATGGGTTGAGGATGCAATGGTTGAAAGTTATTTAAATATGTATAGCGGGACTTTTGGAAAAAAATTAGCAAGAGAAGCAGTGATGGTTATTTATTGGTGTAGAACAAATTTATCAGAAAATGAAATAAATAAATTAATTGAGAACTCTGGATTATCAAAAGATAAAATCTTTGGTGATCTATTATAAATTAAGATTTACGACTACTTGATCACATCACACATACGTCACACTAGCGTCACACTTAACAAAGAAATTTAATTAAAATCAAAATTTTTTAAAAAATTTAACGTTGATTTTATTGAGTGATGGTGCCCCCGCACGGATTCGAACCGCGGACCTATTGATTACAAATCAATTGCTCTACCAGCTGAGCTACAAGGGCATATCTCTTTTGTAGTATGATTTTATTTATTATCAAGTTTTTTTTTAAAATCAACTTGATGAAAAGCAATAGCTGCACTATTAGAAACATTTAAACTTTCAATTTTTTTGTTTATTTTTATCCTAACTAAAAAATCAGTATATTTTTTTGTGTGCATTTTAATGCCTGAACCCTCTGAACCAAAAAGTAAAACATTATTCCCAGACCAACCTAATGTAGCAAAATCTTTATCTGTATTTGCATCAAATCCATAGACCCAAAAATTATTTTCTCTTAACATTTTTAAAGTTGAATTTATGTTAGAAACTTCAAATATATTAATATGCTCTATTGATCCACTAGCTGATTTATATAATAATTTACTCTCTGACGGATACGATCTTTCTTTGACAATTATTCCATCAACATTGAAAGACGCTGCACTTCTTATTATTGAACCAATATTTCTTGGATCAGTAATTTCATTTAAGCATGCTAAAGTTAAATTCTTTTTATTTTTAATAGTTTCTTTTAAATCAATCTTTTCTAAATGTTCAACTTCAGCAACAAAACCTTGGTGTTGAATACCATCGTTTCTAGAAAATTTATCTAATTCTTTTTTTGTTTTAAAAAAAATTTTTAAATTTTTTATCAAATTCACCTTTGGACTACTTCTATGAATTGTTTTTTTACTCTCTTCAGTGAGAAAAATTCTCAGCACCTTCCTTTTTGGATTTTTGAGAGCCTCTATTACCGCATGTCTTCCGACAATGAAAAAAGATGAATTTGCCATAAAATATAGCCTTTTATATCTAATTTTTTAGTAATTTCCCCAAAATTTCTAATATTGCAATTACGTAATAAAAATATATAAAACGCTTGTTGTTTAAAGCTTTATTGAACAAGGGGACGCTTCCCCAACTTACGTAGGAGGGGTACCAAAGCGGTCAAATGGGGCGGGCTGTAAACCCGTTGACTTCGGTCTTCGAAGGTTCGAATCCTTCCCCCTCCACCATTCATTTAAGCTTTGAAAACTTGGAGTGTAACTTGGTTCTGCGGGTGTAGTTCAATGGTAGAACGCTAGCCTTCCAAGCTGGATGTAAGGGTTCGATTCCCTTTACCCGCTCCAAAAATTAAAAATTAAAGTAAGGATATAAAAGTAATGTCGAAGGAAAAATTTAATAGGAATAAACCACATTGTAACATAGGTACAATCGGTCACGTAGACCATGGTAAAACAACTTTAACCGCCGCAATAACAAAAGTATTATCAGAAAAAGGCGGTGCTCAGTTTACAGCTTATGATCAAATCGATAAGGCTCCTGAGGAAAAAGAGAGAGGTATAACTATTTCAACAGCCCATGTTGAGTATGAAACAGATAAAAGACATTACGCACACGTAGATTGTCCTGGACACGCAGACTATGTTAAAAATATGATCACTGGTGCTGCACAAATGGATGGAGCAATTTTAGTTGTTAATGCAGCTGATGGTCCAATGCCACAAACTAGAGAACATATTCTTTTAGCAAGACAAGTTGGAGTTCCAGCTATTGTAGTTTTTTTAAATAAAGTTGATCAAGTAAAAGATAAAGAACTTATTGAACTTGTTGAGGAAGAAATTAAAGAACTTTTAACTTCTTATAAATTTCCAGGTGACAAAACTCCGATCGTGAAAGGTTCAGCGTTAGCTGCTGTTGAGGGAAAAGACGATGAGATCGGAAAAAATGCAATTATGGAATTAATGAAAGCAGTTGATGAACATATCCCACAACCAGACAGACCAAAGGATAAACCTTTCTTAATGCCAGTTGAAGATGTTTTTTCTATTTCTGGAAGAGGAACTGTTGTTACTGGAAGAGTAGAACAAGGAGTTGTAAAAACTGGTGAAGAAATAGAAATCGTTGGAATTAGAGATACAAAAAAAACAGTTTGTACTGGTGTTGAAATGTTTAGAAAAATTCTAGACACTGGTGAAGCTGGCGATAATATTGGAGCACTTCTAAGAGGTGTAGAAAGAACTGACGTTGAAAGAGGACAAGTTCTTTGCAAACCAGGTTCAATCACTCCACATACTGAGTTCGAGGCACAAGCATATGTTCTTAAGAAAGAGGAGGGCGGAAGACACACTCCTTTCTTCACTAAATACAGACCTCAGTTTTATTTCAGAACAACAGATGTAACTGGTGAAGTTGAATTGCCGTCAGGTACAGAAATGGTTATGCCTGGTGATGATGCGAAATTTAAAGTTAAGTTAATTACACCTATTGCAATGAGTGAAAAATTAAACTTTGCTATTCGAGAGGGTGGTAGAACTGTAGGAGCAGGAGTAGTAACTAAAATTATTAAATAAGCTACCAATAGGAGTGTAGCTCAATTGGTAGAGCGCCGGTCTCCAAAACCGGAGGTTGGGGGTTCGATTCCCTCCGCTCCTGCCAGAAAAAAAATTATGAGAAACCCATTAAAATTTATTCAAGAAGTAAAGCAAGAAGCTTTTAAAGTTACTTGGCCAACTGGAAAGGAAACTATCCAAGGAAGTTTAATGGTAGTTGCAATGGCTACAATTGCAGCAATATTTTTTCTTTTATTAGATCAAATCCTAAAATTTTTGTTAGATATAGTTTTACAGGTAAGTATATAATGAAGAATTGGTATATCGTACAATCACACTCTAGCTTTGAAAATAAAGTTGCCCAAAACATTAAAGACGAGGCTGAAAAAGCAAAAATTTCTGAAAAATTCGAGGAAATTGTAGTGCCTACTCAAGATGTTACTGAGGTTAAAAGAGGAAAACGGGTTCAAAGAAAAAAAAAATATTTTCCTGGCTATGTTTTGATTAAAAGTGAAATGGATAATAATATTTATCACATGATTAAAAACATAAAAAAGGTGAGTGGGTTTTTAGGCTCTAAGGGAATTCCTGTTCCCGTTTCAGATAAGGAGATTGAAAAAATTCTTGGTCAAATTAAAGATGGTGTTTCACAAGCACAAACAAGCATTGAATATTCTGTTGGTGAAAAGGTTCAAGTCATAGATGGTCCATTTGCATCTTTTAATGGATTAGTAGAGGATATAGATGAGGATAAATCAAAATTAAAAGTATCAGTTTTAATTTTTGGACGTCCAACACCAGTTGAATTAGAGTATAGTCAGGTAGAAAAGGTAAGCTAATGGCAAAAAAAGAAATAAGTGGATATGTAAAATTACAAATTAAAGGCGGTCAAGCTAATCCAGCACCTCCAGTCGGTCCTGCTTTAGGACAAAGAGGAATTAATATAATGGAATTTTGTAAAGCTTTTAATGAAAAAACAAAAGACTTTATGGGTAAACCTGTACCAGTTGTTATAACTGTATATAAAGATAAAAAATTTGACTTTATTATTAAAAGCCCACCTGCTTCTCATTTTATTAAAGAAGCAGCGAAACTTAAAGGTGGATCACAAGAGCCGGGCAGAAATATCGTTGCATCTATAACAAAAAAACAAGCAGAAGAGATCGCAAAAAAAAAGATGAAGGATCTTAATGCTCATGATTTGGATCAAGCAACAAAAATAATTATGGGATCAGCAAGATCAATGGGAATCGAGGTAAAAGAATAATGCCATCTAAAAGATTTAAAAAACTAAAAGAAATTCAAAAAGATACTAATTCAGAAACTATAGATAAGCTGATACCTATTGTAAAAAAAAATTGTACTACTAAATTTGACGAAGCAATTGATTTGAGTTTTCAAATAAATAATAAACAAAAAAAAAGTGAGGTTAATCTTAGAACAGTTATTAATATGCCTGGTGGAACAGGTAAAAAAGTCAAAGTTGCAGTAGTTTGCGAAGAAGCAAAAATTAAAGAGGCAAAAGAAAGTGGTGCTGATATTGTTGGTAGTGATGATCTTATTGAAAAAATCAAAGGTGGATATTTAGATTTCGAAAAATTAATTTGTACACAGTCAATGATGATCAAGTTATCAAAATTAGGTAAAGTATTAGGTCCAAAAGGTTTGATGCCTAATCCTAAATTAGGAACAGTCACGGACGACGTTAAAAAAGCAATAAAAGATTCTAAATCTGGTCAAGTAGAAATTAGAAACGATAAAGATGGAAATATAGGTGTCACTATTGGAAAAAAATCATTCTCTGATGAAAACTTGATAAAAAATTTTAACGCAATTATTGAAACTTTAGAGAAAGAAAAATCAAATATTTCAATAAAAGGTGATTTAATTAAAAGTTCGTTCTTAACTTCTACTATGGGAATTTCATATAAACTAAAATTAGATAAGAATTTATAATTATGATGGATAAAGTAAAAAAACAAGAATATATAGATCAAATGACTTCTCAATTTGATAAGTCTGAAGCTGTAATAGTTACTCACTATCAAGGTTTAACAATGACTCAATTAGACGATCTAAGAGGTAGAATGAGAGAGCACGGTATACAGTTTAAGATAACAAAAAATAGAATAACAAAATTAGCCTTGCAAAAAACAAGATGTAAAGATTTGTCTGATTTATTTTCTGGACCAACTGCTGTAGCGTTATCACAAGATGCAATTACATCTGCAAAAATTCTAACAAAATTTTCTAAGGAAAATTCAAATCTTAAAATACTTGGTGGAATCATGGGTTCTGACATTTTAGATGTTGCGGGTGTACAAAATGTAGCAACTTTACCTACTTTAGATGAGGCAAGGGCTAAAATTGTGGGAATTTTGAGATCTCCAGCACAAAAAATAGCGAGTATTTTACTTGCACCAGCTTCAAAAATCGCTATTTTAGCGCTCGAAAAATCAAAAAAATAACCTAAGAATTAATATATGGCTGACTTAAATAAAATCATTGAGGATCTATCGAGTTTAACAGTTGTAGAGGCAGCTGAACTTTCAAAACAACTAGAAGAAAAGTGGGGAGTTACAGCAGCAGCAGCTGTTGCAGCGGCGCCCGCAGCAGGTGCAGCAGGTGGAGCACCAGCAGAGGAAAAAAGTGAATTCACTATAGTGCTTACTTCGGCAGGAGATAAAAAAATTAATGTTATAAAAGAAGTAAGAGGAGTAACATCTCTAGGACTTAAAGAGGCTAAGGATTTAGTAGAGGGAGCTCCAAAAGAAGTTAAAGCAGGCGTTAGTAAAAAAGAAGCTGAAGAAATCAAGGCTAAATTAGAAGCGGCTGGGGCTAAAGTAGAACTTAAATAATAAACAAAATTTAAATTGCTGGTTCTTATAAATTAGCAATTACAACATAGATGCAATTATCTTTTACTGAAAAAAAAAATATCAGAAAGAATTTTGGAAAACTTAAAGAGGGATTATCGATACCAAATTTAATAGAAGTCCAAAAGAATTCTTATAAGCAACTTACTGATTTAAAAGAAAATATTGATACTAATTTAGTAAAAGGTTTTGATAGAGTATTCAAGAGTATATTCCCAATAGAGGACCTAAATGATAAGGCTACGCTTGAGTATGTTTCTTATAGATTAGAAAAACCAAAATTTGATGTTGAAGAATGTATTCAAAGAGGTTTAACTTATTCTTCTGCACTTAAATGTACATTAAGACTTGTTGTTTATGAGATAGATCAAGAAAACAATAGTAAAGAAATATTATCTGCTAAAGAACAGGAGGTCTACATGGGAGAAGTTCCTATGATGACAAATAGCGGAACGTTCATTACTAATGGTGTTCAAAGAGTTGTTGTTAACCAAATGCACAGAAGTCCAGGTGTATTTTTTGATCATGATAAGGGAAAATCTCATGCGAGTGGAAAATTACTTTTTAACTGTAGAGTTATTCCCAATAGGGGCTCATGGTTAGACTTCGAATATGATGTCAAAGATTTATTATATTTTAGAATTGACAGAAAAAAAAAGATATTTATTTCAACTTTACTTTTAGCTCTAGGTTTTTCAAAACAAGATATCGTAAATGAATATTATCAAAAAGAAAGCTACTCATATGATAAAAAACAAAATAAATGGAAAACTAAGTTTAATCCAGAAAATTATAAATCTAAAAATTTCTCTGAAGAAATTATAGATGCA
>CACJOS010000014.1 GCA_902595115.1 uncultured Pelagibacteraceae bacterium | reverse complement strand
TGGAGGCTGCGTAAGAAAAATTATTAACAATGAAAAGGTTGATGATATTGATTTAGCTACAAATATTGATCCAACAAAAGTAAAAGAGGCTTTAAAAAAAAAAAATATAAATTTTTTTGAGACTGGTATTGAACATGGAACCATTACAGCTTTAATTGAAAATGATAAATTTGAAATAACATCATTGAGAAGTGATATTAAAACTGATGGTCGTCATGCAGAAATAAAATTTACAACTGACTGGATCAAAGATGCTGAAAGACGTGACTTTACGATTAATTCCATATACGCAGATATTAACGGAAATTTGTTCGATCCTTTTGATGGAAAAAAAGATTTAGAAAATGGACTTATAAAATTTGTTGGAGAACCACAAAGAAGAATAGAAGAGGACTATTTAAGAATACTAAGATATTTCAGATTTTTTGCGCTTTATAGTAATAATGAACACCATACAGAAATTAAAAAAGCTATTAAAAAAAATATAGTTGGAATAAAAAAATTATCATCAGAAAGATTACTAGACGAATTAAAAAAGATTTATAAGTCAAATTGCTTTATAAAATTATGTGAAGTCAAATTTTCTTACGAAATAATTTGTGCAATATTCCCAGAATTTAAACAAATTGAATTTTTTAAAAAATTAAATGATTACACAAAAAATAATTTATATAATTTAGATTTTACATTTTTTCTGTCACTTCTAATATTAGATAATACAGATAATTCTGATTATTTTTTTTATAAATTCAATATTTCAAAAAAAAATCAGAAGAGAATCAAATTAATAAAGGAGTTTTATTTTAGCAAAAAACCACCTATTAAATTTAATTCCCAAAATCTCTGGAAAATATTTTATTTTAACGGTAAAGAGGGTTTGGTTGATATATTAAATTACAAAATATATACATCAAAAAAACTTGATAAAAACTTAGTCAATCAAATTAATTTTTTTGAAAATAAAGAGGTACCTAAACTGTCTGTTACTGGAGGTGATCTAATTAAAAATTTTGGTCTTCCCGAAGGACAAAAGGTAGGTGAAAAACTCAAAGAAATTGAAAATGTCTGGATAAAAAATAATTTCAAAATTTCTGACAAAAATATAAAAAAAATATTGGAAAGTTAAATATATTTTACGTCTTTAATTTCAAAATTTTTAACTCCTGCTGGTGTGTGAATTTCTACCAGGTCTCCTTTATTTTTTCCTATCAAACCTTTTCCTATTGGCGACTTAAAAAAAATTAATTTTTGTTTTAAATCCGCTTCATCTTTTCCAACAATTTTATAATCTATTTTATCATCAGTATCTAAATTTATTAAATAAACTGTCGAACCAAAAATTACTTTACCATCGTTAGTAAGCTTTGTTACATCAATGACATTTGCTCTAGCTATTATGTCATTTATTTCTTCGATTCTTCCTTCATTTAAAGATTGTTGTTCTTTAGCTGCGTGGTACTCAGCATTTTCTTTTAAGTCTCCATGTGATCTTGCTTCTGATATCGCCTCGACAATTTCTGGTCTTTTTTTTTCTTTTAAAAATATTAATTCACTTTTAAGTTTTTCTAAACCAGTTACAGTAATAGGTTCTTTTTCCATTTTATTTCCATTTGGCTATAGGGGGTAATGACATTAATATTCCTTCCACATTACCTCCAGTTTGTAATCCAAATTTAGTACCTCTATCATATAGAAGATTGAACTCTACGTATCTTCCTCTTTTTAAGTATTGTGTTTCTTTTTGTTTTATTGTCCACTTTTTTTTTCTTTTTATTTTTATAATTTCATTAAAAATTTTAATAAATGTTAGTCCAACATCTCTTACAAAAGCAAAATCTTTTTCCCAATTACTTTTTTTGTAATCAAAAAAGATACCCCCAATTCCTCGCTCCTCATTCCTGTGAGGTAAAAAGAAATATTTTTCACACCACTCCTTATATTTTTTGTAATAATTTTTATTATGTAAGTTGCATGTTTTTTTAAGTTCACTATGAAGCCATTTTTTTAATTTTTCATCTTTTAAACATGGCGTTACATCCATTCCACCCCCAAACCATCCGTGAGATGTAACAATATATCTAGTATTAAAATGCATAGCAGGTATATGAGGATTTTTCATATGCATAACAACTGATATGCCTGACGCCCAAAAATTTGAATTTTTCTTTGTTCCAGGAATTTGACCTTTAAATTTTCTTGGAAATTTACCGTAAACCTCAGAAAAATTTACACCGACTTTCTCAAATACTTTACCATTTTCAAAAATTCTAAACTCCCCACCGCCTTGATTTAAACCTCTTGACCAGTTTTTAATCTTAAAAATATTTCTTCCATTTTCTAATTTTTCAATATCATTCGAAATAATATCTTGAAGAATCATAAACCAGTTTTTAACAATATTTTTCTTTGATCCGATATCCATAATTATAATTTAATTTGCCTCAAACTTTCGCTAAGTATTATGGCGACTGATGTAGATAAATTTAATGATCTTTTTTTACCAACCATTGGAATTCTTATTTTTTCTTTTAATAGATTATGAACATTTTTTGGTACACCGGCACTTTCTTTTCCAAAAAGTAAAGTATCCTGTTTATTAAATTTAAAATCAGTATATATTTTTTTTGCTTTTGTTGTAATTAAAATGACTCTTTCATTTGATTTAGCCTTAAAAAAATCTTCAGCACTTTGATGAAAATTTATATTTTTAATATTTATATAATCCATTACAACCCTCTTAAATCTTTTATCGCTGAGAAGAAAACCACATGGTTCGATAATTTCTAATTGAGCACCCAGACACGCACAAGTTCTTATTATTGCTGCTGTATTTTGGGGTATGTCTGGCTCGTATAACGCTATTTTAGGAGTAAAATCGGCTCTACAATGTGTCATTCTATCAGTGGAAATATTATGCTTTTTTATTATATGAAATCATATATTAGATATTAATATTTTAAAAATTAAATGTCAGAGAAGAAAGTCAAAAGAAGAGAATTCATTTTCACAGCTACTTATGCGGTTGGAGCAGTTGGAGTAGGGGCTACAGTTTGGCCTCTAATTGACCAAATGAACCCTGACGCATCAGTAAAAGCTTTAGCTAGCACTGAAGTTGATGTTAGCAATGTTGAAAAAGGTCAATCCATAACAGTTTTGTGGAGAGGAAAACCCGTTTTTATTAGAAGAAGAACTGATGAAGAAATTGCTGAAGCTAGGGATGTAAACTTAGAGGAATTAAAACATCCAGAAAAAGATGAAGATAGAGCAAAAGATCCCGAGTGGCTTGTGATGTTAGGTGTTTGTACACATTTAGGGTGTGTTCCATTAGGAGATAAAGGAGAGTACGGTGGATGGTTTTGTCCCTGTCATGGCTCACATTATGATACGTCTGGTAGAATCAGAAAGGGTCCTGCCCCAACAAATATGGAAGTACCTAAATACGAATTTGTTAATAGCAACACAATAAAGATAGGTTAAAAAATGAGCGATCACGAATATACCCCTAGTTCAAAATTTGGAAAATGGTTTAATGACCGTCTACCCTTATTAACTCTTGGAAAACATTTAACTGATTATCCAACGCCAAAAAATCTTAACTACTGGTGGACCTTTGGGGGAATATTAACTTTTTGTTTAATTACTCAAATTGTAACAGGATTGATTTTAGCAATGCATTATGTTGCTCACGCAGATCTAGCTTTTGGAAGCGTAGAGCATATTATGAGAAACGTAAATTATGGATGGCTTATTAGATATGTTCATGCGAATGGTGCATCAATGTTTTTTTTAGCTGTTTATATTCATATATTTAGATCTTTGTATTATGGATCTTATAAATCACCTCGAGAAATAATATGGATTTTAGGTATGATAATTTACATTCTCATGATGGCTGCTGCTTTTATGGGGTATGTTTTACCTTGGGGACAAATGAGTTTCTGGGGAGCTACTGTTATTACAAATTTGTTTAGTGCTATACCTTTAGTTGGTGAAAGTATAGTCACATGGTTATGGGGTGGTTACTCTGTTGACAATCCAACTCTAACTCGTTTTTTCAGCTTACATTATTTAATTCCTTTTCTAATTCTTGGTCTTGTTGTACTTCATATTTGGGCACTTCATGTTCCGGGAAATAACAATCCAATTGGTATAGATTTAAAAAAACCCTCTAAAGATACTGTTCCATTTCATCCGTACATTGTAATAAAAGATTTATTTGCCTTACTAATTTTTTTAATAGTTTTTGCCTTTTTTGTATTTTATTCTCCAAACATTCTTGGTCATGCTGATAACTATATTGAGGCGAATCCAATGGTAACGCCTGCTCATATTGTTCCTGAGTGGTATTTACTTCCTTTCTATGCAATTTTAAGATCTGTTCCTGATAAACTTTTAGGCGTTATTGCAATGTTTGGTGCCTTATTTATCCTAGTAATACTTCCTTGGCTTGATACTTCAAAAACGAGATCAGCAGTTTTTAGACCATTATATAAACAATTTTATTGGTTCTTAGTAGCTGACGTTTTAATATTAGGTTACGTTGGAGCAATGCCAGCTGAAGGAATTTATTTATTAGTTGCAAGAGTAGCTACTGCATATTATTTTGCTCATTTTTTAATAATTCTTCCTATCTTAAGTAAGAAGGAGAAAGTGTTAGATGTACCACTGAGTATTACAGAACCCGTCCTAGGTGGATCAGTTAGTGCGTCAGTTGTAAGGGAAAGAAAAGATAAATTATGAAAAAATTTATAATTTTCTTTTTTTTTTTAACTACATTATTTTCTAATAGCACAATTTCTTTTTCTGCAGAAAAAGCCGCGGAACCCATGAGTCCTGGCTGGAGTTTTAAAGGTTTTTTTGGAACTTTTGACAGAGCATCACTTCAAAGAGGTTACCAGGTATATACCGAAGTTTGTGCATCATGCCACTCAATGAAACATTTAAGTTATAGAAATCTATCCCAGCCTGGAGGTCCAGAATTTAGTGAGGAACAAGTTAAAATAATAGCTTCGCAATTTGAAGTAAGAGATGGACCAAATGATGATGGTGAAATGTTTGATAGACCAGCAAGACCATCAGATAACTTTGTAAGCCCCTATGCAAATGATAAAGAAGCAACTGCTGCAAACGGAGGAGCATACCCACCCGATATGTCGGTACTTGTTAAAGCCAGAAAGGGTGGAGCGGACTATATTTATTCTTTACTACTTGGTTATGAGGAACCACCCGAAGGTATTTCTTTAGATGATGGAGTTTATTACAATAAATACATGGCAGGTAATAAAATTAAAATGTCAAATCCCTTATCTGAAGGTATAGTTGAATATGCAGATGGAACTAATGCTACAGAAGAACAGATGGCACGAGATGTTACAACATTTCTTTCATGGGCTGCAGAACCACATTTAGAGGAACGACATAAAATTGGATTTAGGGCAATAATATATTTGATTATAATTACAATCTTAGTTTATTTTAGCATGAAAAAAATTTGGTCACGTGTTGAATCTGAAGTTTAAAACATCTCCATCTTTAACAATATAATCTTTACCTTCTAATCTCATCTTTCCATTACTCCTTGAGTTAGACCATCCGTTGTTTTCAATAAAATCCTTATAAGATACAGTTTCAGCTCTAATAAAGCCTTTTTCAAAGTCTGTATGTATTTCACCAGCAGCAGTTGGTGCTGTACAATTTTTTTTAATAGTCCATGCTCTAGTTTCCTCTGGCCCAGATGTAAAGAAAGTTTCTAATTTCAAAATATTATAACCTTTACTAATTAATTTATTAAGGCCAGTGTCATTAATATCTATCATATTCATAAAGTTCTTTTTTTCTTCTTTCTCAAATTGATTAATTTGATTTTCAATATCCGCCGAAATAATAATAGTATTCTGGGAGCCAAATTTTTTAATAAAGTTATTTGTATAATTATTTCCATTTTTAATACTTTCTTCGTCTACGTTACATACATAAATCTTTGGTTTTATTGTTAACAGACCAGCTTGATTCATGATCTTATCGTCATATTTATTTGCAAATATCGATAAGTCTTTACCGTTATTTAGTGCTTCAAATGCATCCTCTAAAATTTCTAGTAACTTCCCGTCTAGATTTTTTTTGTTTTTCTTGTCCAATCTTTTTTGTAAAGATTCTATATCTGCTAACATCATTTCAGTTTCAATAATTTCCAAATCTCGTATTGGATCAACACTAGTATTAACATTTTGAATATCTTCAGAGTCAAAACATCTTATCATATGAACAATTGCATCAACTTCTCTAATATGAGAAAGAAATTTATTTCCTAATCCTTCTCCTTTCGAGGCGCCCTTGACTAAACCGGCAATATCGACGAATGAGATTGTAGTATAGATTTTTTTTTTAGAGCTAGAAATTTCTGAAAGTCTATCTATTCTCTCGTCTGGAACTGGCACTACTCCAACATTTGGATCGATTGTGCAGAAAGGAAAATTTTCAGCTTGAGCTTTGGAAGAGTTTGTCAAAGCGTTAAACAAGGTTGATTTACCAACATTTGGTAAACCTACTATACCACATTTGAAACCCATCTATTTATTATTTACTGTACTTGAAAACAAATCCAATTTTTTATCAATAAGAATTGGTAAAGATTTTGTAATATTTTCAGTCATCGAGGAAAGCTCTATTTTTTCGTCTTCATTAAAATCTTGCAAGACATGATCTGATACTTCTATATTATTTTTTGGATGACCAATACCAATTCTTACTCTTGAATAATCTTTTCCAATAAATTTATCTATGGATTCTATACCATTATGCCCTGCACTTGATCCTCCAAACTTTGTTTTTATCTTTCCGAAATCTATATCTAGATCGTCGTGAAATACTATTACATTTTCTGCTTCAATTTTAAAATATTCAATTAATTCTCTTATACAAATCCCAGAGTTGTTCATAAATGTAAGTGGCTTAATTGCATAAACCTTTCTTCCATTAATTGTTCCAGTTGTAAGCAATCCTTTAAATTTTGGTTTTTGTTTTGATAAACCAAATTTTTGATTTATTGCATCTATAATTTTAAATCCGATATTATGACGGTTATTCTCACTATTAGGGGAAGGATTACCAAGACCTACAAAAAGTAACATTATTATTTTATCTAAAGTTTTTCAGCTTGTTTATTTTTTTTCTGGTTGAGATTTTTTATCATCTCCTTTTTTAGCATCATCTTTCTTTTCAGATTTAGCTGCATCGGCTGGAGGTGCTTTTCCATCTCCCTCAGCTCCTTCAGCTGCTTGAGTTGCACCTTCTTCACCTGTTGCTTCAGCACCCTCCGCATCTTCTGCTGGTTTTTCTGGTTCTTTAATAACTGTAGGTGCTGCTAGTGTTGCAACAACAAAATCTCTTCCTTGTATTGTTGGATGGACATTTTCTGGGAGTTTAATAGCCGATATTTTAAAACTTTGACCGATATCAACTCCATTTAAATCCACTATAAGTTCATTAGGAATATTTTCCGTTGGACATTTTAGTTCAACTTTTCTCCTTACGATATTTAATACACCGCCTCTTTTTAATCCTGGGGATTTATCGCTATTAATAAATTTAACTGGTATTTGTAAAATTACTTTACCACCTTTTACAATTCTTAAAAAATCAACATGTGTTGGTTCGTCTGACAATATGTCAAATTTGATATCTCTTGGCAAAACATTTTGATCCTTACCATCAATTTTTAATTTAATTATATTAGATAGAAAATTATCTCTTTCTAACAAGTTGATTAAAGTTTTTTTTGAAACAGATATGTTTTGATTTTTATCTTGACCTCCATAAATGACTGCTGGAACATTACCTTGAGATCTTAAAGTGTTTAATTCACCTTTAGTTTTTGTACTTCTTATGTTGGCTTCTAAAGTATTCATAAAAGATAGGTTTTTTAACCCAACTTTATCTATAAAACAAGAAAATTATTTGAATAAATCCGAGACTGATGTTGAATTAGATATTCTTTTAAGAGCTTCACCAAGAAGATTAGAAATACTTAAAATTTGAATATTCTTTGCATTACCTATTTTTTTGGAATTATCAATCGTATCTGTGATTACTAAGTTTTTGATGGGAGAGTTTTTAATTTTTTTAACTGCATCTCCACTCAATACTCCATGAGTTATATAAACGTGTATTTCTTTTGCACCTCTAGATTTTAACATTTTAGCAGCATTTACTATTGTCCCTCCAGAGTCGATAATATCATCCACAATTATACAAATTTTATTTTTTATATCGCCGATTATATTCATAACTTCAGATTTTCCAGGAGCTGGTCTTCTTTTATCTACAATTGCGAGATTGACATTCAACAATTTACTTAAACCTCTTGTTCTTGCTACCCCACCAACATCTGGTGAGACACAAACTAGATTATTCATTTTAAGATTTTTTTTTATGTGTCTATAAAAAATTGGGGTTGCATAAAGATTATCAACAGGAATATCAAAGAAACCTTGAATCTGACCGGCATGTAAATCAACTGTAACTACTCTATCTGCTCCCGCCTTTGTAATTAAATTTGAAATCAATTTTGCAGATATTGAAGTTCTCGGTACGACTTTTCTATCCTGTCTTGCGTATCCAAAGTAAGGTATAACCGCGGTAATATTTTTTGCAGATGATCTCTTGAGTGCATCGATACTCAAGAGCATCTCTAACAAGTTATCGTTTGCTGGAGAAGATATAGATTGGATAATAAAAATATTATTTCCTCTTATATTTTCATTTATTTCAACGTAAATTTCTCCATCTGAAAATTTTTTAATATTTGAATTAACCAGTTTTGTTTTAAGATATGTTGAAATCTTTTTACTTAAATTTTTGTTACTGTTTCCAGTTAATAATTTCATTGAGATAACCTAATTAATCATAATTAATGATATATTTCTACCATAATCATTTTCTTTATTATGTATAGATCTTCTAGCACTAAAGAAATTGTTTTTTTTGTTATAAGTATCTTTGTTAATTATATCTATTTTTTTAATTCCGAGACTAATTAATTGATATTTAACATATTTATTAAGGCTAAAATATGTTTTATTTTTTACAAATTTGAAAAAAAATTTGTTATCTCGACTTTGCTTTATAAATTTAGATTTAAAATCACTCTTTACTTCATAATTTTTTTGGCAAATACATGGACCAATTGCTGCAATAATATTTTTCGATTCGCTACCTCTTTCTTTTAAGTGTCTAACTACTTTTTTAATTATTCCTTTATAAGCCCCCTTCCATCCTGCATGAATTGCCGAAATTATTTTTAATTTTTTGTCGTAAAGCAATACAGGCACACAATCAGCCGTTAATACGCCTATTATTAATTTTCTTCTATTTGTTAATAATGCATCTCCAACTAGTCTTTTTTTTTTTAATTTATAATCATTTACAAAAAAAAACTTGTTACTATGAATTTGATTTAATAAAATTAATTTTTTATAAGAATTACTTATTTTTTTACTTACAATATTTAAATTTTTATTTATATTTTTTTTTTTATCTTTTGATCCTCTTCCACAATTTAAGCTTTTATAAATACCTTTTGATTTTCCTCCCAGTCTATTAAAAAAGCAGTGGCTAATATTTATTTCTTTTTTTAATTTTTTTGAATAAAGCATTAATTGAAACCTAAATAATTATCTGTTTCACTTTTAAAGGCAAAAATCACTTTAAATAGTTCTCCCATAAATTTTTTATCTAAAAGTCTTTTCAGAGTTAAAAACATATTACTTTTTTCCTTATTATTCATATTCTTTTCGAGTATTTTCGCTCTATCAATAATTCCCATTTTTTCTAAAAAAAATTTTTGTGTTACTATATTTTTAACTGTTAAATTTTTCATTTCAAAATACTCTTTCAATAGATTGAAATTTACTAAATATGTAATATCAGATTTTCCAATATGACTAAGCAATTTATCCAACTTTACTTTTTTATTTTTCATAACTGTTTGTAAAGTATTCTGATTAAAAGGATCTAAATAACCATAATCAATTAGCAAGATTCCTCCAGAATTTTTTGAAATTTTTTTGACAATTTTATCTAGCTCAAAGAAGCCTAATTTTGGATATTCTATAAATTTTTGACCTTTGAGAACATTAAATGATTTTAAATAAGAGACATCTATATCTGAAGCTTTTTTGTATGTTTCTTTTAAACCTTCTTTATTTACGATAAAACATTTTTCTAAAATTTGATTGTTATTTTGTGAAAATTGTTTAATTGGAATGGCATCAAAAAATTCATTTCCAAAAAAAATTATTGGACCGTCTTTAATTTGATCAAAACTCTTTATCCATTTAATATTTTTATTGTTAATTTTTTTTTTTTGGACTTTTTTCAACAAACTACTCTTTTCATATAAAAATAATTTTACGGACTTATTAAATTTAGGAAATTTTTTGAATGTGTCAATCAACACCTTAGTTAAACTACCATCCCCAGGTCCAAGTTCTACTACATTAAATATTTTTGGCTTTTCTAATTTTTCCCATGTTGATACAATCCAAATTCCCAGAATCTCAGAAAATAAGTTTGATATAGTTGGTGAAGTTATAAAGTCGCCTTTTTTACCGAATGGAATTCTATTATTATAATATCCAGAATTAGGATCATATAAAGCTCTTTCCAGTAACTCATCTACAGGAATTTTTTTATTAAATTTAATTCGAAAATTTTTAAGTTTTTGTTCCATTTATTTTGTATAGAATTATACCAAAAAAAATCATTAATAAACTTAGTACCATTCCCATGCTTAATGATCCTATTATGTAGCCGATTTGTATATCCGGTTCTCGGAAAAATTCGGATATAAATCTAAATATCCCATAAAAAATTAGAAATCCAAAAGATACTGTTCCAGTTTTATATTCTTTTTTAAAAAAAATAATATTTAATATAATGAATAAAATAATTCCCTCTAAGAAACTTTCATATAATTGTGATGGATGTCTTGGGATACTATCAATTTTTGGAAAAATGACACCCCAAGAGCCGTTTGTAGCTTTTCCAATAAGTTCACCATTGATAAAGTTTGCTATTCTCCCAAAAAAGATTCCAATAGGCGCAGATACAGATATTAAATCTAAAAAAATATATTTATTAATTTTATGTTTTTGACTAAATACATAAGTTGCAAAAAAAATACCAATTAAACCTCCATGGAATGACATACCTCCTTCCCAAATGAAAAGTATTTCTATTACATTATCTAAATAATATTTTATATTATAAAATAATACATAACCAAGCCGACCTCCAATAATTATTCCTATAATCAAATATGTTATTACGTCGTCAAATAGTGATGAAATTATTTTATCTCTTATTAAAAATTTTTTACAGTAAAACCAGCCAAATAAAATACCAAAAATATAAGCCAAAGAGTACCATCTAATTTCTATTGCAAACAATGTAAAAGCTACTGGGTCAAAATTATTAGTAAACATTTTCAAAAAATAATAGTAAGAATATATTATTTTAAATAAGCTTTATATGTCAAAATCAAAATTTGTTATAAACAAAATTGCAAAAATATTTGAGCAAGGTCTAGTTACATATAATGATTTGAGTGATGAAATTATAAATATTTTAAAATCAAAAAAAGAAGAAATTATCAATAAACTTGAAATTCCCTCTAAAGAAGAGTTTGAGGTGTTAAAGAAAAGAGTGGAAAATTTAGAAAAAAAACAAAATCTAAAAAAAACAAAAAAAAATAAATCAAAACGGTAAAGTAATCCTTACCTGTAACCCATTTAACTTAGATTTATCTAATTTAATATTTCCTCCATGTGACTGAATTATATCTGAAGCTATTGACATCCCTAAACCAACACTTGATTTTGTTTCTCCTCTACTTTTATCAATTTTATAAAAAGGTTTAAAAACGTTCTCGTACTCGTTTTTTGGTATACCAGGCCCATCATCATCAATTAATATTATGATATTGTTGTTGCTTTGTTTTAATTTTATAGTGATTTGACTTCCATATTTTAAAGCATTGTCAATAAAATTAGTAATACATCTTTTCATAAGATCTCTTTTTCCAAATAAATTTATGTCTGAGGTTAATTCAGAATGAATATTATCATTGTCATATTTTTTTATTATTTCAGATAGAAGAATTGATAAATTAAAATTTTTACCTTTTTCGTTAGATCTATTTTTAGAAAATTGTAAGTATTCATTAAGCATTTTCTCCATTTCTATTACATCTTCTGATAATTTATCTGATAAATCTTTATCTTTTATGAAAGTTAATTGAAGTTTTATTCTTGTAAGTGGTGTTCTTAAGTCGTGGCTGATACCTGAAAGCATTTCAGATCTTTGGTTAAGATGTCGAATTATTCTTTTTCTCATTCTTTCAAACTCGTATCCTGCTTGTCTAATTTCTAAAGCACCGGATGGTCTATATTCACCAACATCCTCACCTCTTCCAAATTTTTCTGATGCTCTTGCTAGGTTTATAATTGGTCTTGTTTGATTTTTTAAAAAAATTAATGAAATAGTTATTAGAAGAAATGCTGGTAAAGTGATCCATAATGCAAATGTTCTTGCAGATGAATTAGTTACTCTTGATTTCGGCACTTCAAATTGGAAATATCCGTTAAGGTATTTTATTTTTAAATCTATTGTTTCTTTAAAAGAAGTTGTATCAAACCAATATTGAGAAAATTTTGATTTTAGTTCTCTTCTTAATGTTCTGTCCATTGGACTAAACCATCTTTCAAGATCATCTTTTGGAAGAACTTTATGTGGAACATAAAATGCTTTAATATTTTGTGTATCTGAAAATAATTTAGTTAATGAATCTTTGTTATATTGTTCATTATCATAAGCTTCTATAAAAAATTTTATTTCGCCTATTAGGGCTCTTGTCATACCTTTGTTAGTTTTAATCCATAGACTATCAAAAAAAACTACGGATATAGTTATTTGAAGAATGATTATGGGGGCGGCAACAATTAATAGAGCTCTATAAAATAATTGTTTAGGAAGAATATTTTTTAAAATTTTATTCAATCCATAAGACATAACCTGTTCCTCTTAAAGTTTGAAGATATTTTGGTTTTTTTGGATTTAATTCAATTTTTTTTCTTAGTCTTGTTATTATTACATCAATAGATCTTTCTTTATCAATATCTATTAAATTCCCTATGTAATCCCTCGAAAAAGACTTTCCAGGCGAATTAATCATTTTTTCTAAAATTATTTTTTCAGTATTATTTATTTTAAATTCCTCTTCATTTTTATGTATCATTAATTTATTAAGGTCAATTTTAATGTTATCAAATTCAATAACCCTCTTAGTATTACTGTTTTTAGTTTTTTCTAAAATATTTTTTATTCTTAATACCAATTCTTTCGGTTCAAAAGGTTTCGGCAGATAATCATCAGCTCCAATTTCTAAACCTTCAATTCTCTCCTTTGGTTCCCCTTTAGCTGTAAGTAAAATTACTGGAGTATTAATTATTTTCTTATTTATTTTCAAAAACTCTAAGCCAGTTTGTCCAGGCATCATTATATCTAATATAATAAGATCAAATTTTATAATTTTTATTTTTTCATCCGCATCTTTTGCATCTTTTGCAGTTGTGATTAAATAATTATTTTCATTCAAATATTTTTTAACTAAATTTCTAATTCCATCATCATCGTCAACAACAAGTATATGGGCATCAAAATTATTCATTTATAATCTTTTTTAAAACACTTTTGAAATTATTTACTTCAGAAGAAGTTGAGTTCATAAGAGCATTATAAATTCTCATCTTTTGAGAATTAAATATTTCATCAAATACATCATTTCCTTTTTTTGTAAGATGGACGTGCTTCATTCTTGAGTCTTTATCGTCTTTTACAAAAGAAATAATATTGAACTTTATTAAATCATTAAGAATTCTATTTAAGCTTTGTTTTGTTACTTTTAATTTTTTTAATAGATTAGATATTGTAATACCGTCATTTATCGAAATAATATGAATGACTTTATGGTGAGCAATCCCTAGAGAATACTTTTCGAGCGTCTTTTTGGCGTCTCCGAAGGATTCTCTATAACTTATGAATAGTTCCTCAATAAATTCTTTTAATTGTTCGTCTTTTAAGTACAAAAGATCTTTCATATTGGTAAGTTATATTGACATATTATATATACAAAGATATTTTTTTGGAAAATAAATTCTAATGATACCGTTTAATAAAAGAGAAGGAAAAATTTGGTACAATAATGAGCTTATCGAATGGCAAAATGTAAAACTCCATGTTTTAAGCCACGGATTACATTATGCCAGTTGTATATTTGAAGGGCTCAGAGTTTATGACGGTGAAATTTTTAAACTAGAAGACCATACTGAAAGATTTTTTTATTCAGCAAAAAGAATGGGAATGGAGATTCCTTACACACAAGAGGAAATAAATATTGCAACTAAAAAAACTGTTGCAGCTCAGAAAGTTCAAAATGGATACATAAGACCATTTGCATGGAGAGGTAGTGAGATGATGGCGATATCTGCACAAAAAACAAAAATTCATGTTGCAATTGCAAGTTGGGAATGGGGAACTTATTTTGATCCAAAATTAAAAACTGAGGGAATAAAATTAAACATTTCAAAATGGAAAAGACCAGCTCCAGACTCGGTTCCTTGGGATACTAAAGCATCAGGGTTATATATGATATGCACCCTATCTAAACACGAAGCAGAAAGACTAGGGTTTACAGATTCACTGATGTTAGATCATGAGGGAAATATTGCAGAGGCTACTGGTGCAAATATTTTTTTTAAAGACAAAAATAATGAATTTCATACCCCAATTCCAGATTCTTTTCTTGACGGAATAACTAGACGTACAGTGATTGAAATTGCAAAATCAAAAAATATTAAAGTACACGAAAGAAAAATATCTCCGAATGAACTTTCAGACTTTGAAGGTTGTTTTTTGACAGGAACTGCAGCCGAGGTAACACCAGTGTCTCAGATAGATAAAAATAATTATAAAGTTTGTGAAACAATTTTAGAATTATCCTCAAGTTACGATTCTCTTGTAAGAAAAAGAAAAGCTGCTTAATCTTTACTATCCTCAGAAATTGCGTGATCAATACCTTTTCTTAAATAGTCATAGGCTGTATACAAAGTAATAAATGCTGATAGCCAAAGCAGAATAATACCAATGGTTTGGGCATTATAGTCCTGAAAATTTATAATTTTATTTCCTGTTTCACCAGTAAGGAGAAGTGAAATTGAAAGCATCTGTAAAAATGTTTTATATTTAGATAAACTCGAAACTGGTAAATTAATTTTACCTTTTGCTAAAAATTCTCTTAAACCTGAAATCAAAATCTCTCTAGTTAAAATAATAATTGCTGCTATCACTTCATAATTTTTAATGGTTTCATCCATTACAAGCAGAATTAAAGCTGTCGCAACAATTATTTTATCTGCTATTGGATCTAATAACTCTCCAAGTTTTGATTCTTCCTTAAACATTCTAGCAAGTAAACCATCTAAAAAGTCTGTAAATGATGCTATTACAAATAATGCAAATGGTAAAACATCACCATAAAAACCAGGAAGATAAAAGGTAAAAACAAAAATAGGAACAATGATTATTCTTCCAATAGTCAAATAATTTGGAATTTTAATTTTCATTCGTGAAAAAAATTATATATTTTTGTTGCAACTTTTTCTTCAACACCATCCACAGATTTAATCTCATCAAGACTTGCAGATTCTACTGCTCTAGCTGAGCCAAAATGGTTCAATAATGCTCTTTTTCTTATTGATCCAATTCCCTCTATTTGATCTAAAAGAGATTTGCTTAAACCTTTTTTTCTTCTGACTCTATGGGCGCTTACCGCAAATCTATGCGCTTCATCTCTTATTCTTTGTAAAAAAAATAAGGTTGGTTCATTTTTTTCGAACTTGAATTCCTTTCCATTATGAAAAAAAGTCTCATTTCCACTATTTCTAAATTTACCTTTTGCTATTGCAACAACCGGAATGTCATATAATCCTAATTCATTCAGCGTCTCTCTTGCGCTAGAATACTGACCTTTTCCTCCATCAATTAAAACTAAATCAGGGAATGAAAGATAATTATCTTTTTCTTGCATTGCCCTTTTAAATCTTCTGGTCAAGACTTCTTTAATCATTCCGTAATCGTCCTGCTCATTTTTTTGAACTTTAATATTAAATTTTCTATATCTTTTTTTAATAAAACCGTCTTCTCCATAAGTAATTAATGCACCAACACTATTCGTGCCTTGCATGTGACTATTATCATAGACTTCGATTAAACTTATATTAGATTCTAAATTGAATTTTTGTGCAATTTCCTCAAAGAAGTTTTTATTATTCTGACTTTCATAAATTTTACGATTCAAACTATCTTTAGCATTTTTGATAGCTAGTTCTACAATTTTCAATTTTGAACCCTTCTTAGCAATTGAAATAGAAACATTTTTATTTTCTTTTTTTGAAAAAGTTTTTTCCAATAATTCTTTTTCTTTAATTTGATGACTTAAAATTAAATTTTGAGGTGCATTTTTATTTTCATAAAACTGTGCAATAAAAGAGTTTAAAATATCCTCTAATTTATCGTCTGGATCATGTTTTGGGAAAAAAGCTTGATTACCCCAATTTTGTTTTGACCTATAAAAAAAAACCTGAATACATGTTTTACCAGACTCTTTAAAACCTGCAATTACATCTGCTTCAATTAAGTTAGCTTCATTCACTCTTTGTGATGATTGAATAATATTTAGGGATTTAATTCTATCTCTTAATATTCCTGCTTTTTCGAAATCGAGATCTTCGCTTGCCTTCTCCATTTGGTCAGAAAGACTTTTTTGTATTTTCCTAGATTTACCAGATACAAACTCAATTGCATCATCAACAGTTTTTGAATATTCATCTTTTTCAATATAACCAACGCATGGTCCTGAGCATCTTTTAATCTGATACAAAATACAAGGTCTCTCCCTTTTTTTAAAAACTGTGTCATCACAAACTCTTAATTGGAAAATTTTTTGTATCATTTTAATTGTCCAGTTTGCAGAACCTGCTGATGCAAATGGTCCAAAATAAAAACCATCTTTAGTTTTCTTTCCTCTGTGTTTTGTAATTTGTGGCCACTTATCTTTGTTGCCAATATAAATAAATGGAAATGATTTATCGTCTCTTAGAAGAATATTAAATCTTGGTTTATATTTTTTAATTAAATTTGCCTCTAATAGTAACGCCTCACTTTCATTGGAGGTTGTCGTTATTTCAATTTTCCTTGTTTGAGAGAGCATTCTCTCAGTTCTAATAATATGATTTTTTTCAGAAACGTAAGACTTTAATCTGTTGGGAAGATTTTTAGCTTTACCGACATATAGAATTTCATTTTTTTCATTTAACATTCTATAAATTCCAGGCAGTTTAGGAATTACAGGAAGCTCCTTTTTTATAGCATCTTTTCCAATTTCAAGGTTTTTCATGACTTCTTTTTTTTGAAATTTGAATTCCTACAGAAGCACAATCTTTCATGATTTCAAGCTTCTCAATTTGAAGTGAAATTTTGTCAATTCTTTTATCTTTAAATAATTCATCAAATACATCCTCTGCTAATGTTTCCAAAAAATTATAATGCTTATTTTTTGTAAGTCTTTTTATTAATCTTACAAGTTTGTCATAATTAACTATAGATTTTAAATCTCTATCATTTGTGGGTTTCTTATCCTTATAATTTGCTTCTAAGCTAAATTTTACTTTTTGAGGTTTTTCTTTTTCAAAATCGTAGTAGCCAAGTGTGAGATTTAATATTAATTGATTTATAATTACTTTTTTTTCGTAATTAAATAAGCTTTTGTTTTTATCTATTTTTACAACCTTTAGATTATTTTTTTTCATTTAGAGTAAATTTTCCTTAAAGAAATTGATAAATTGAGGCATATATACATTCATATTATCTCCACCTATTGTTACACCTCTAGAGAGACACTTTTCTTTTTTCATAGCTTTAAAAATTTTTTTAAAAGTTTTTCTTGGTTCATTTTGAGCAGCTTCATACCAAGCCTCTTCACTTGGATAAATCTTGTATTTATCTATTAGCCATTCTTTCCATATTGGATTAGTAACAATGCCGTTATTATCAACATATACATCTGGACAATCATGAAGAGTCATCGCCATTTTTTCTCTCCAAGGTTTTTTACCTGCATGCCATATATGATACCAACCTTCTTTAATATCAATTTTTACTTTTCCTGGAGGAGCTTTAATTCTCTCTGCGTGTTCTTTACAAAACTTAGCTAGAGTCCAATCATCTGCACCTCCGTGTACCACAAGTAAAGTCGTGTTAGACGTTAATTCTGGTTCCGCAAAAAAACCAGCCATTCTACATTCAGCTGCTTCTGGTAGAATTGCATCAAAACCTTTCGTGCCTTCAAGAAATTTTGAAGTAAATTTTACATCAGCTAAAAACAAGGAGTTAGTTCCACCTCTCGAGTGACCTGTGGTTCCAAATTTTCCATTAGATCTTGGATGTGATTGTAAAACTTTTAGTGCCATTATTGCATCAACAGCACCATTAATTAGAGGAACTTTAGACTGATCTCTCCAAGTTGCTCTTGCACCTCTAGGACAAAAATTATCTATAAATAATACACCAATACCATTTTCTAAAAGATTTTGTGTTGCATGATAAACAAAGTCATTCCATACATAATCGCCTGGGCCGCCACTGCTATGGGTATAAATTACTATCGGAACTTTATCAGTTCCTTTTGGTAATTGTAAATATCCTGTAATCTCAATTGGATTTCTGAGATGTCCATCTATTAATACTGTTCTTTGATCAAATCCAGTATATGAATTAAATTTTATTATCTCTCCACCTTTGTGAGTCTTTAATTTAGCAATACCATTCAACATTGATTTTTTTTTAGTACAATTTGCCTTAGAGTCAAAATTTATGTTTGTTGAATGTGCTAAAAGATTTGTTGTAAAAAAAATAGCAAGTATTACTAGTATTACTCTTTTCATTCTTTGCCTTTCATTATATCTGGTGTCTGCCAATTTAAGCTTTGACCACTATCTATTGCTAAAACTTGACCTGTAATAGAACTGTTTTTAATAAAAAAGTCAACTGCATTACAAATTTCATTAACATCAACTTGCTGTTTAAGTGGTGTAGATAAATATTGACTTTTAAAATGTTTTTCCGATTGTCTTTTATTTTTAATTGTTGGTCCTGGAGCTATTCCGTTAACTCTTATATTAGGTGAAAGACTCATCGCACTAGTTTTGGTTAAATTATAAAGGCCTGTTTTACTTAATGTGTATGAGAAGAAATACGGAGTAAGCTTAAATACTCTTTGATCAATTATATTTATAATATTGTTATTTTTGCCTCTAATATTCTTTGAAAACTCTTTTGATAAAAGGGCAGGGGCTTTAAGATTTGTAGAAATATGATTTTCCCAGCTCTTAGAGGTAAAATTTTCTAACTTATCATTTTCAAATAATGAGGCATTATTTATTAAACAGTCAAAAAATTTCATTTTTGATTTTGAGAATTTAATAATTTTAATTATATCTTTTTCCTTACTAAGATCTCCTTTAACTAAATAAATTTTTGTTCCATAATTTTGAAGTTTTTTTTTTAAATTTTCAGCTTTTGACTTAGATTTATGGTATTGAATTACAATTTGCTTATTCGGACCTGATAATTTTTCAGCTATTGCAGCACCAATTCTTGTTGCTCCTCCTGTAATTATTATCTTTTGTGCTTCCATTTTTTGTCCCTTTTTTTCGTTACTTTTGTACCAGGCATTCCCATTGTAGAACGTCCTTTTGGATAGAGTTTATTTTTAACATCGTACTGTCTTATCTTTGGATTCAAAGTAATTTCTAACTCTGTTGTCTCAAGTTTTCTAATTTCATCCCTTATTTTTGCAGCTTCTTCAAATTCCAAGTTAGAAGCTGCTTCTTTCATTTTTTTATTTAAGCCTTTCAAATGTTTTTTTAGGTTTCCGCCTATGTTTGATCCCTCACTAATTTTTACATAATCTTTTTCATATACGCTTTCTAAAATATCACTTATTTCCTTTTTGACTGATTTAGCATCAATCTTGTTCTTTTTGTTATACTCTAATTGAATTTCTCTTCGTCTGTCTGTTTCTTTAATTGCTTTTTTGATACTTTTAGTTTCTTTATCTGCGTAAAGAATTACTTTTCCTTCAACATTTCTAGCAGCTCTTCCAATCGTTTGGATAAGTGATGTTTCTGACCTTAAGAAACCTTCTTTGTCAGCATCAAGAATACCAACTAAGGCACACTCAGGTATATCTAATCCTTCTCTTAAAAGATTTATTCCAACTAATACATCAAACACACCCATTCTTAAATCTCTCATAATTTCTATTCTTTCAAGTGTGTCTATATCAGAGTGAAGATATCTAACTTTAATTCCATTTTCATGTAAGTATTCTGTAAGGTCCTCAGCCATTTTTTTAGTCAAAGTTGTGACTAGAACACGATGGTTTTTTTCTATAACTTTTTTACATTCATGCATTAAGTCATCAACTTGATTTTTAGCTGGTCTTATTTCAACTTCAGGATCAATTAGACCGGTCGGTCTAATAACTTGATCAATAAATTTTCCTTTAGTTTGCTCTAGTTCCCACGGACCAGGAGTTGCTGAAACAAATACTGTTTGTGTTCTCATTAAATCCCACTCCTCAAATTTTAGTGGTCTATTATCCATACAAGATGGTAATCTGAAACCGTACTCTGCGAGTGTACTTTTTCTTGATCTATCTCCTTTGAACATTCCATTCAATTGGGGAACAGTTACGTGAGACTCATCTACAAAAATTAAAGTATTATCCGGGAAATATTCAAATAATGTTGGCGGTGGTTCACCTGGTTTTCTTCCAGATAAAAATCTTGAATAATTTTCTATTCCAGCACAAGTTCCAGTAGCTTCAATCATTTCTAAATCAAATTTGGTTCTTTCTTCTAATCTTTGTGCTTCTAAAAGTTTGTTTTCCTCCTTATGTTTTTTTAGAGTTATTTCTAATTCTTTTCTTATATTTATAATCGCCTGTTCTACGGTTGGTTTTGGAGTAATATAGTGACTGTTTGCATAAACTTTTATTAAACTTAGCTCTCTAACCTGATCACCAGTCAGTGGATCAAACTCTTCAATTTTTTCTAATTTATCTCCGAATAAACTTAATCTCCATGCTCTATCCTCAAGATGTGAGGGAAATATTTCTAAATATTCTCCTCTTGCTCTAAAAGTTCCTCTATGAAAATTTTGATCATTTCTTTTATACTGCAGACTAATTAAAGATTTTATTATTTGTTCTCGATTATAATCATAATTTTTTTGAAGAGTGAGTGTCATCTTGCTGTATGCTTCTACTGAGCCTAATCCATAAATACATGACACACTTGCTACTATTAAAACATCATCACGTTCTAATAGAGATCTTGTTGCAGAGTGTCTCATTCTATCTATTTGTTCGTTTATTGATGCTTCTTTCTCAATATATGTATCGGAACGAGGAACGTAAGCCTCAGGTGTGTAATAGTCATAATATGATACAAAATATTCTACCGCATTGTCTGGAAAAAAAGTTTTCATTTCGCCATAAAGCTGTGCTGCAAGAGTTTTATTTGGAGCTAAAATTAAAGCCGGCCTGTTTGTAGCTTCAATAACTTTCGCCATTGTAAAAGTTTTTCCAGAACCAGTAACTCCAAGTAAAACTTGATTAAATCGATCTTTATTGGCTCCGGTAACTAGTTTTTTTATTGCGTCAGGCTGATCTCCCGCAGGTTTAAAATCCGACTTTATTTTAAACTTTTTACCACCTTCTAGTTTACCGCTAATTTCAGGTTTTTTTCCCTCTAGATCTGTAATTAAATCTTGATATGTATTTTGCATATAATAAACAAAGTAATAAAATAAAATTATATTTCAATGAGCATTATATCTGATAGCCTAAAAAGAATAAAACCCTCACCAACCTTAGCTGTTACTCAAAAAGCTAGAGAACTTAAAGCTGCGGGTAAAGACGTAATAGGTCTAGGTGCTGGAGAGCCAGATTTTGATACTCCAGATAATATAAAAGAAGCAGCTATAGAGGCCATTAAAAAAGGTGACACTAAATACACAGCCGTGGACGGGACCCCTGCTTTGAAAAATGCCATAGTTAATAAGTTTAAAAGAGAGAATAATCTAAATTATAAAGTAGATGAAATTACAGTTGGAGCTGGTGGCAAACATGTGATTTATAATTTGATGATGGCAACTCTTAATAAAGGTGATGAAGTTATTATACCAGCACCTTATTGGGTTTCATATCCAGATATTGTTTTATTAGCTGGAGGAACCCCAATAGTTATTGAATGTTCAGAGGAACAAGAATTTAAATTAACTGCTAAAGATCTTGAAAGCAAAATAAATAATAATACGAAATGGGTAATTTTGAATTCACCATCAAATCCTACTGGAGCATGTTATTCTGAACAAGAATTGAGAAATCTATCCCAAGTTTTAAAAAGAAAACCACATGTAAATATTTTGAGCGACGATATATATGAGCATGTGACTTATGATGGGTTAAAATTTTTCACAATGGCGCAAGTTCCTGAATTAAAAAGTAGAGTTGTGACCATGAATGGAGTAAGTAAATCATATGCAATGACAGGGTGGAGAATAGGATATGCTGGAGGCCCTAAAGATATAATTAAGGCTATAGCAAAAATTCAATCTCAATCCACAACAAATCCTTCTTCAATAAGCCAAGCAGCAGCAGTAGAAGCACTTAATGGTGAACAAGATTTTATCTCAATTAGATCTAAAGCATTTCAAGAAAGAAGAGATTTTGTAGTAAACTCTTTAAACTCAATAAATGGAATAAATTGTTTAAAACCAGAGGGAGCATTTTACGTATTTCCAAATTGTAAAGAATTAATTGGAAAAAAAGATAAATCAGGTAAAAAAATTGAAAATGATACTGACTTTGTTCAGTCACTGTTAGAAAACTATGGTATTGCAGTAGTCCAAGGTTCTGCATTTGGATTAGAAGGCTTTTTTAGAATATCTTATGCTACGTCAATGGAAAATTTGGAAAAAGCGATGGAGAAAATTAAAGAATTTTGCGAAGGTTTAAACTAAACCTAATTTTACGACTGATTTAGCATTTTCACTTATACAATCTTTTGCTCCTTTAAATTTAAGTCCCAAAAGATCTTCTGCGTAGGTAGAATCTGTTTGCATCATAATCCCAAGATCTGGAATCATTGTTTTAGCACTTGAATCTATATAACTAATTAATTTAACCATAAAGTTAGGTAACTCTTTTTTTGGAACTTTCTTTGCATACTCAGGCATTGCTTCTGCCATGATTTGTGATAACTCAACAAGTTTTTTTACTTCTTTCCCAACAATTAATCTTCTTCCACCAACTTTTTTATTTCGAATACATGCTACATGAGATTTTGCGACATCTTTGACGTCAGAAATTAAAACTGCAAATTTAGGAGCTGCTGGAAATTTTCCTTTAAGAAATTGTCTTACATATTCAATTGATGTACCACCTTTTTTATCTAAAGCGTCTCCAAATACACCCCCCGGATTTATTGTTGTTAATTTATTTTTTAGCCCTTTGCTTTCCATAAATTCCCAAGCAGTTCTTTCAGCTTTAGTTTTTGATAGAAAATAGTCACTTACACCCTCAATCCAATTTTCATCAGTCCAATCATTTTCTCCAAATGTATAAGGATTACTTCTATTAGGTTTTCTAAA
>CACJOS010000013.1 GCA_902595115.1 uncultured Pelagibacteraceae bacterium | reverse complement strand
ATGATGTCGAACCATTTAAAGTTCAACAAGTTGCAGATGCAGGAGATATTACTTGCAATCCTTTTAATATAGATGAAGCTATAAAACAAATTGAGGCTGGGGCTTTAGATCTATTAAAAAAAACCAAAGGTATAATAAGTTTGGGTGGAGATCATACAATTGCATTTCCTTTATTAAGAGCAATGAATAAATTTAACAAAGGACCTGTTGCTCTAGTGCATTTTGATGCACATTTAGATACTTGGGATACATATTTTGGTGCTCCTTATACACACGGAACACCTTTTAGACGAGCAAGAGAGGAAAATTTATTTTTAGATGATTCATCAATGCATGTTGGTATTCGGGGACCGCTTTATAGCAGGGAGGATTTGAAAAATGATGAAAGCTTTGGTTTTAAAATAATTCATTGTGATGAATTTCAGTCACAAGGTGTTGATAAAATTGTCGAGAGAATCAGGAATAGAGTTGGTAATAATCCTTTATACTTATCAATCGATATAGATGTTTTAGACCCGGCTTATGCACCGGGAACAGGTACTCCAGAAATTGCAGGAATGACTTCTAGAGAAATGGTTAATGTTATTAGAGGATTATCTGGAATGAAAATTATATCGGCAGACGTAGTAGAAGTTGCACCGGCGTATGATCATGCAGAAGTTACATCATTAGCCGCAGCAACGATTGTATATGAACTTACAAACTTGTTTGCAAAAGCAAAAAGATAGGTTAATTTTTAAGTATGCTAAATAAGAAAAAATTCTATATTAATGGAAAGTGGACCGATCCTATAAAAGAAAAAGATTGTTACGTTATTGACCCATCAACAGAAGAAAATTGTGCTGTTATATCCATAGGTAGTAAAGCAGATATTGATGCAGCAGTTCAAGCAGCAAAAAATGCTTTTGAAAGCTGGGCATTTACATCAAAAGAAGAAAGATTAAAACTTCTAGAAACACTTTACGCTAATTATAAAAAAAGATGGGCAGATTTTGCAAACGCTATAACTGTTGAAATGGGTGCTCCAAAAGATTTTGCAACCAAACTCCAAGCCGGTACTGGAGCAAGTCATATGAAATCTTTTATAAGATATTTAAAAGAATTTGAATTTGAAAAACCATTGGGTGATCATGCGCCTAATCAAAGATTGATTTATGAACCAAAAGGAGTTTGTGCATTAATAACTCCATGGAATTGGCCTATGAACCAAGTTTGCTTAAAAGTTATGCCAGCATTAGCTACTGGATGTACAATGATTTTAAAGCCATCAGAATTAGCTCCTTTATCGTCAATGATACTCGCAGAAATAATTGATGAAACTAAATTTCCAGCTGGCGTATTTAATTTGGTTAATGGCGATGGTGAAACAACTGGAAATGCATTAACTAGTCATCCAGACGTTAACATGGTTTCTTTTACCGGATCAACTAGAGCAGGTGCTTTAATATCTAAAAATGCAGCAAATGATTTTAAAAGAGTTAGCCTAGAATTGGGTGGTAAGGGTGCAAATATTGTTTTCAAAGATGCAGATCCTGAAGCTGTAGAAAGAGGTGCCACAAGATGTTTTAGAAATTCTGGTCAATCATGTAATGCTCCGACCAGAATGTTAGTCGAAAAATCAATCTATAAAGAAACAGTAGATAGATTAATTAAATTCGCAAATGATTTCAAAGTAGATAACCCAAATAAAGAAGGAGACCATATTGGTCCTGTAATATCTGAAACTCAATATAATAAGATACAAGGATTGATTAAGAAGGGTATAGACGAAGGAGCAAAATTAGTTGCAGGAGGACTTGGTAAACCTGATGGTTTAAAAAAAGGCTATTATGTAAAACCAACAGTTTTTGCGGACGTAAATAATCAAATGGAAATTGCTCAAACCGAAATATTCGGTCCAGTATTATCTGTTATTCCTTTTGAAAGTGAAGAGGAAGCTATTAAAATTGCAAATGACACAACATATGGATTAACAAACTACATACAAACCCAAGATCAAAATAAAGTTCATAGGGTGGCAAGAAAACTTAGATCAGGAATGGTTGATGTAAACGGAGCAGGTATTGCAGTTGATGCACCATTCGGTGGATTTAAACATTCTGGTATTGGAAGAGAAGCTGGAAAAGACGGTCTTCTAGAATTCTTAGAAGTAAAATCTATTGGCGGGTGGAGTTAATTAACTACTGATTTCTCTTTTACACCTTCTAAAAAAGTTAAACATTTTTTAATTTCACTTAATTCGATAAATTCATCAATTTTATGAGCTTGCTCTATTGATCCAGGACCACACACAACTGTGCTTATTCCAATTTCTTGAAATAATCCTGCCTCTGTTCCAAAAGATACAACTTCTCTAGAATTATCTCCTGTAATACTAGATACAAATTCACAAGCTTTCGAGTCATTTACTCTATTAAATCCAATTATTTCTCCAATTATTTTTTTTTTAATTGATGCACCTGGATATTTTTTTTTCATTTCTGATAAAAGCTTTTCAGCATATTTATCAATTTCACTATTTAAAAATATACCGTCCTCTTTATTAACAGGTCTGGTTTCCCAATTTACATGACATTTATCAGCTATTACATTATGTGCAATTCCTCCAAATATTCCACCAATCGATAGTGTTGAATAGGAAGGAGTAAATATGGAATCTTTTGGTTTTCTATTAATTAAATCATTTCTTAATGACATTAATTTATTTACATACTTTGATGCGTATTCAGCAGCATTCACTCCTTCATCAGGTTTAGAACTATGACCAGCTAACCCTTCAAAAAAAGTTGTATACTCATAACATGCTTTGTGAGAGTCTATAATTTTCATTTCTGTTGGTTCACCTACGATACAAATTCCATTTGTAATTTTTCTTTTTTTTAGTTCTTTAATCAATAAAGGAGCCCCAATGCATGCAGTCTCCTCATCAAATGTGAGAGAAAAGTGTATATCTCTTGAAAGATTTGATTTTGAAAATATTTCTGCAAAAGCCAATGAACAGGCTAAAAATCCCTTCATGTCGCAAGAACCTCTTCCATATAATTTTTCATCTTTTATTTCTGCGATGAAAGGATCTGTGGACCACCCTTTAGACACGGGTACCACATCTGTGTGTCCTGAAAGTATTATAGGCTCTTTTCCATTCGGTTTTTTTGCTTTTAAAGTAGCAAAAAGATTTACTCTTTTTTTTTCATCGTCAAAAACCTTGAAAGATGAAGCGCCACATTTTGTAAGTATATCTTCGCAATAATTAATTAAAGAAGAATTATTTTCACCTGAAATTGTTTTAAAAGATATTAAATCTTTAAGAATCTTTATTGATTTTTGAAATAATATGTTATCTATTTTCATTACAACTAATTATATATTATTATTATGAAAGAACAAATAACCTATGATGATTTTCAAAAGATAGACATTCGTTTAGGAACAGTGATATCTGTTGAAAAAAATGAAAAAGCAAGAAAACCTTCATTAGTTCTAAAAGTTGATTTTGGAAGTGTAATTGGAATTAAACAGTCTTCAGCACAAATAACACATTTTTATAACAAAGATAATCTAATTGGAAAACAAGTTATAGGAGTGTGTAATTTTCCAGAAAAAAATATTGCAGGGGTAATTTCACAAGTATTAATTTTGGGATCCATTGATAAAGAGGGAAAAGTAACTTTAGTTCATCCATCTCAAAAAGCTGAAAACGGACTGCCAATAGCATAAAATATGCATCCAGAATTACTGTCATTGTCATTATTCATGTTAGGTACAAGTTGTTCACCAGGCCCAAATAATATAGTTGCATCGTACTCAGGGTTTAACTTTGGAGTAATTAAAACATTTCCACATATGTTAGGTGTCATTTTTGGTTTTACTTCAATGGTTTGTGTTCTGAATTTTGGTCTAATAAATGTTTTTAAAATTTATCCCTTATTACAAGAAATACTCAAAATTTCTGGATCACTATTTCTTATTTATTTGGCTTACAAAATAGCGTTTTCAAAAAATCAGACGGAAAATAAAAAGGAAAATCCAGTTAAGTTTTTTGATACGTTTTTTTTTCAGTTTTTAAACCCAAAAGGAGTAATTGTAGGAATTATTATAGTATCTACATACGTCGAGAGTGGTAATAATTTTATTAATTATTCATTTTGGGTTATTCTAGTATCTTTTATTTGTGCGTTAATCAGTATTACTTTTTGGACATTTGTAGGTAAATTTTTCAGAAGATTTGCGACAAATGAGAAATTTATTAAAATCTTCAATTATGTTATGGCTTCTCTTTTATTGGGTTGTATTGGAACATTTTATCTATAATTTAATACATAATTAGGACTTAATAATCTATAAAATATGATTTATGAAACCAGGTAATAAAAATTCATTTAAATCTTTAAACACGCTCAAAATTAATTCTAAAGATTATAAATATTATTCACTTACAGAAGCTGAAAAAAATGGTTTATTAGGTATATCAAGACTTCCAAAATCACTAAAAGTACTTCTAGAAAATTTACTAAGATTCGAGGATGATTTAACGGTAACAAGAAAACAAATTGAATCAGTTAAAAATTGGCTTAAAGAAAAAAAATCTAATACAGAAATAGCATATAGACCTGCAAGAGTTTTATTACAAGACTACACAGGTATACCTGCAGTTGCAGATTTAGCTGCAATGAGAGAGGCCGTTAAAGAAAAAAATAAAGATCCAAAAAAAATAAATCCACTATCCTCAGTTGATTTAGTTATAGACCATTCAGTTCAAGTAGATCAATCTGCTAAATCAGATTCTTTTGAAAAAAACGTAGATATTGAATTTGAAAGAAATGGTGAAAGATATTCTTTTTTAAAATGGGGACAGCAAGCATTCAATAATTTTAGAATTGTTCCTCCCGGGACAGGCATTTGTCATCAAGTAAATCTAGAATATCTATCAAAAGTTGTTTGGAAAGAATCTTACAAAAATGAAGACTACTTATTTCCAGATACTCTAGTTGGAACAGATAGTCATACAACAATGGTTAATGGTTTGTCAGTTCTCGGATGGGGTGTCGGAGGTATTGAAGCAGAAGCGGGAATGCTTGGTCAACCAATTTCAATGTTAATACCTGAAGTGATTGGATTTGAGGTAAAAAATAAATTACCAGAGGGAACCACAGCGACTGACCTAGTTTTGACTGTTGTTAAGATGTTAAGAGATAAAGGAGTAGTTGGAAAATTTGTTGAGTTTTTTGGTGATGGATTAAAAAATTTATCACTCGCTGACCGCGCAACCATAGCTAATATGGCACCAGAATACGGAGCCACTTGTGGGTTTTTTCCAGTTGATAACGAAACCTTGAAATATTTAAAATTTTCAGGAAGAGATGAAAATGAAGTTAAAATAGTTGAAGAATATGCAAAAGCACAAGGTCTCTGGGCGAGCGAAGATATAGAATTTACTGATACAATATCACTTGATATGTCAAAAGTGGTTCCAACTATTTCTGGACCAAAAAGACCTCAAGATAAAGTTTTATTAAATGAAGCTTCAGAAAGCTTTAAAAAAGTTTTTAAAGACGCAACAGGTCGAAATGATAAAAGTAGTTCAAAAGTTGAAAACACAAATTTCAAAATCGAAGATGGATCAATATTAATCGCTGCAATCACATCATGTACGAATACATCTAATCCAAATGTTTTAATTGGTGCAGGGTTACTTGCTAAAAAAGCCGTTGAACTCGGTCTCAAAACAAAACCATGGGTCAAAACCTCACTAGCTCCAGGTTCGCAAGTTGTAACAGACTACTTAGAAAAAGCTGGATTAAACAAATACTTAGATATACTTGGTTTTAACTTAGTTGGATATGGTTGCACAACATGCATTGGGAACTCAGGTCCTTTAAATGAAAATATTGTTAAAGCTATAGAAAGTAAAAATTTATACGCAGTTTCTGTTTTATCAGGAAATAGAAATTTTGAAGGAAGAATATCACCACATATTAAAGCGAATTATTTAGCATCACCACCTCTAGTTGTTGCATATGCTTTGGCTGGTCATATGGAAGTTGATCTTTACAAAGAATCTTTAGGAAAAAACAAAGATGGAAAAGATATTTTTCTCAAAGACATTTGGCCTACAAATAAAGAAATTGAGGACACCCTTAATAAATCTTTGAATCCTGACATGTTTATTAAAAGATATTCAAATGTATCATTGGGTCCCACACAATGGCAAAAAATTAAAACAGACAAAACGAGTATTTATAACTGGGATGAAAGTTCAACATATGTCAAAAGACCACCTTTCTTCGACTCTCTTTCAGATAAGCCTGAAGGGTTCAAAGAAATTAAAGATGCGAGACCATTATTAATTTTAGGAGACATGGTTACAACAGACCACATTTCACCAGCTGGATCTATTCAGAAAGATAGTCCAACAGGTGAATATTTCATGAAGCATCAAGTTTTACCTAAAGATTATAACTCGTATGGATCAAGAAGAGGAAACCATGAAGTAATGATGAGAGGAACTTTTGCAAATATAAGAATAAGAAATGAGATGGCTTCAGGGACTGAAGGTGGTTTTACAAAACTATATCCCGAGGGTAAAGTCATGCCTATATATGATGCTGTCGTAGAGTATAAAAAAAGAGGCACAGATTTAATAGTAGTTGGTGGTAAAGAATATGGTACAGGCTCATCAAGAGATTGGGCGGCAAAAGGAACAAAACTTTTAGGCATCAAAGCGGTGATTGCTGAAAGTTTTGAAAGAATCCATAGATCAAACTTAATAGGCATGGGTATACTTCCTTTACAATTTATTAACGGAATTGATAGAAAAAAAATTGGTTTAATTGGATCCGAGTTAATCTCTGTGTTAGGAATTGAGGATGGGGTGAACCCTTCAGATAATGTTGAAGTTGAGATAAAATATCAATCTGGAGAAATTAAGAAAATACAAACATTATGTAGAATAGATACTAAAAATGAACTTGAGTATTATAAAAATGGTGGAATTTTACAATTTGTTTTAAGAAATATGATGTAGAAATGGAAGAAGAAATTCAGATAATAAATGAAAGCACTAGAAAAGAAAAAATTAAGAATTTTTTTATAAAAAATTCAAAAAATATAATCTTTTTATTTTCAGCTATTGTAATTTTAATCATAATTTATTTTGTTTTTGATGAGTTCAAAACAAGAAGCCATTTAAAGATAGCAGAAAAATATAATTTTGTTGTAAATAAGCATAAAAACCAAATAATAAATCCTGAGATAGAAAATGGTTTAATTGAAATTATAGAGTCAAAAAATTCAACTTATTCGCCATTAGCTTTATATTTTATTATTGATAACGAAATTATAACAGACACGAATAAAATAAATAAATATTTTGATTTAATTATAGGTATTAATTTTATCGACAAAGAAATAAAAAATTTAAATATATATAAAAAGGCAATTTTTAATTCAAATTTTGCGACGGAAAATGAGTTAATTAAAATACTTAGACCAATATTAAATTCTGATAGTATTTGGAAGTCTCACTCTTTATTACTTCTTTCAGAGTTTTTTTTCTTTAAAAATAATAAATCAGAATCAAAGAAATTACTTAATGAGATCATTAGTGATGAAAAAAGTAATGAAAATATTAAATTAGAAGCTCAAAAGAAACTTATTAGAGATTTTAGTGATTAAATTTTTAAAAATTATATCTTTAGCTCTTATCCTTTTTTCATGTTCTCTCAATTCAGATTCTAAGTTTTGGTCAAAAAGAAATATTGATAGCAAACAGAAAATATTAAATATTAAACAAATTTCAAAAAAAGATGAAATTTTATTAAGTGAGATAAATAAAAGTTCAAAAATTAATTTATCCAACCTTAAGAAAGAAAATTTTTCCCAAAGTTACTTTTATAATAATAATGGAAGAACTAATTACGATGGAGAACTAAAGAGTATATCTAGATATAAGTTTAAAAAAATTGAGAGATTTAATGAATACGAGCCAGAAGTAATTTTAGATAATCAAAATATTATATTTTTTGATAACAAAGGCACTATTTTAAAATTTAATCAAAATTCAAAATTAATTTGGAAAAATAATTATTATAGTAAATCCGAAAAAAAATTAAATCCATTTTTATTTATGACAGCGAAAAATAATATTTTAATTGTAGTTGACACAATTGCTAAAACTTTTGCAATAAACATTGAAACAGGTAAATTAATATGGTCGAATTACAATCTTTCACCATTTAATTCACAAATTAAAATATTTGAAGATAAATTTTATGTTGTCGATACTAAAAATATATTACGCTGCTTTTCTGTTATTGATGGTAAAGAAATATGGAATTATAAAACTGACACACCTTTTATTAAGTCACAGAAAAGAGTATCTTTAATAATTAAAAATAATAAAGTAATATTTAACAATTCTATAGGAGATATTACAGCAGTCGATACTGATACTGGCGATCTTGTTTGGCAAACTCCTACACAATCAAAAAAAATATATGATGAATCAATGTTTTTTAAAAATTCGGATTTAATATCCACAAAAAATTCTATTATATTTTCTAATAATAATAACGATTTTTATTCTTTAAATTCTAAAGACGGATTGCTCAATTGGAAGCAAAAGTTAAACTCTAACGTTAAACCTGTTTATTTCAATAAATTGATTTTTACAGTTACCAACGAAGGGTATTTGGCTGTTATTAATTATGAAAATGGCGATCTTATAAGAAGTACTTATTTATTTAATTCATTTAAATCGAAAAAAAGAAAAAATATTAAACCAATTGGATTTATAGTAGGAAAAAAAAATATATACTTAACATTAAACATCGGTAGACTAATGGTAATTAGTATTTCCAATGGAAATGTCGAATCTATTATAAAAATTGACAAAGAAAAAATATCTTCACCAGTTGTTCAAGGTCAAAATTTATATATAACAAAAAATAATTCTATTATAAAACTGAATTAAATGTTTTTAAAATTATTAGAAAAATTAGGAAGAAAAAAAGTTGTCTTAGATAGAGGTCCATCTCATCCAAAATATAATGAAGCTAAACCGTGGATGAATAGATATTATTTACTATTTAGAAATCGACCAAAATGGTTTCCGTTCAATATTTTAATTCACGAAATGTTAGATGATGATCATGGTGATGGAGTTCATAATCATTTATTCCCATATATAACTATTATTTTAAGAGATGGATATTATGAAACCCTAAAAACTGGCAAGTTTTGGAGGCCACCTGGATATATTGGTTTTCGATCTGCAAATAATTATCACAGAGTAGATTTAAAACCTGGAACAAAGCCAATGACGATTTTTATATCCGGACCATTTGGATTAAGAAAAGGACCAAGATCTGAATACGGTGTAGACTTTAAAAATAACAAATGATCCAAAAGTTCTTTAATTTGGAGATTTCCACAAATGGACAAAAACTCTATGACTTTACAGACAAAACTTACGATTGGATTAAAGATAACAATTTTAAAAATGGAATTTTAAATATAAGCATACAACATACCAGCGCATCTCTTATAGTACAGGAAAATGCAGACCCTGATGTACAAACTGATTTAATTAACTATTTTGATAAATTAGTTCCAATGAATAATAAACTGTACGTACATACTATAGAAGGAAAAGATGACATGCCTGCACATATAAAATCAGCTTTAACAAATAATCAAATTTCTCTAAGCATTAAAAATGGAAATCTATTGCTAGGAACTTGGCAAGGAATATATCTCTTTGAACACAGACTAGAGCCGCATATTAGAACACTTATACATCATTTTATTGGAGACTAATTTTTTTTCAGACTCTGAAACGCAGCTAAAGCTTCTTGTCGAGCAATCTCATGTTTTACTAGAGGCATAGGGTAATCCTTACCAATTATGGTTTTAATTGCTTCTTGATATTTTCCTTCCATTTCCCATGGTTTGTGAATAAATTTTTTTGGTACTTTTGATAATTCTGGAACCCACTTTTTTACGTATTCGCCATCTTTGTCGAACTTTTCACCTTGGAGTATTGGATTAAAAATTCTAAAATAAGGTGCTGCATCTGCCCCACACCCAGCAACCCATTGCCACTGCGCTACATTATTAGCAGCGTTAAAATCTAACAAACAATTTCTAAAATGTTTTTCTCCCTCCTGCCAATTAATTCTCAAATGTTTAACTAAAAAAGAACCAACAACCATTCTAATTCTATTGTGCATCCATCCTGTCTCATAAAGTTCTCTCATTCCAGCATCAACAATTGGATAACCTGTCATTCCTCTTTTCCAAGCTTTTAAGAACTTACTATTTTTAACCCAAGGAAATCTATCAAATTCTTTTCTAAGATTTCCTTTAAGCATTTGTGGAAAATTGTTAATAAGACTATGAGAAAATTCTCTCCAACCTATTTCATTTATATATTTTTTTATACTAATATTTTTTTGTTTAATATTTGAACACTTTTCAAAAATATTTTGTACACTAATTTGACCATTTCGAATAAATGGTGAAAGTTTAGAAGTACCTTTCTTTGATGGAAAATCTCTATCAACTCCATAATTACCTATCTCATTTTTAATAAACTGATTTAGATTAGTTTCAGCTTGAGTTTCTGATGGAATCCAATAGTTTTCAAATTTTTTGTACCAATTTTTCTTTGGAAGAATTTTATCTGAATTAATAGACCCACTAAAAAAATTTTTAGATTTTTTTAATTTTTTAATAATGGAATTTTTCTCTGGGACTTTTTCTAAGTAAATTCTCTCTGCATTTCTCCAAAATGGGCTATAAACTTTAAAAGGAGTTCCATCATTTTTATTTACTTTATTAAATTCATTAAGAACATTACCTTTAAAAAATTTAAAATTTATTTTTTTTTTTTCAAAAAATGAAATTAATTTTTTATCAATATCTAATTCCTCTGGTTCATAAATTTTATTCCAGTATACACTCAAATCTTTTTCTTTGTTGATTTTTGAAAAGAAATTTATTTCATCTGAATTAAAGATCTCTAAATTAATATTATATTTTTGTAAATCTTTGCCGAATTCTGTAAGTGATTTACTTATCCACCACTTTTGTGCCTCTCTTTTTTGATCAAATTTTGAATTATTATATATATAGATCGCAGATACATACTCATGATTATTTGTTGCATATGACAATGCTGGATTATTTTTTATTCTAAAATCGTCTCTTATCCAAAATATTGCGTATTTACTCATTTTATTTAAGTGTTTCGTTACCCAATGAAATCATTCGTTTGTAAAGTGTTGTATCTGTGTCTCCCTCACAACCAATTAAAAGAACATTTGATTTCTCATTTAAGTCTAACGATTGCTTAATTTTTTTGTTGTTACAACTCATTATTAAACTCATTATACCGGGTGCAGAACATTCCCCACCAATTATTTTATCATTGCTAAATTCACCTCTTGCTAACATTGCCACTGTTGTCGCAATATTATCATCTGATAAACTTAAACAATTATTTACAGAATTTTTGATTATTTGCCATGGGACCAAAGATACCTCCCCACAAGACATACCACCCATTATACTTTCTTTTTTTATATCTACTTTTGTCAGTTTACCTTTCTCGACACTAGTAAGTACACAATCAGCACTTTGAGGTTCAATAATAATTATTTTAGGTATTCTTTTAAAATATCTTGCAACACCAGCAATAACTGCAGAAGCCATACCCCCAACTCCAGCTTGTAAAAAAATATGTGTTATATAATGATTAGTTTGTTCAGATATTTCTTTAATCATCACTGAATATCCTGACATCGTCAATTTTGGAACAAGCTCGTAATCAAGCCAGGCTACATCTTGAATAATTTTCCAATTATTCTCACCTGATTGTTTAATACATGCTTTTAGAGAGTCATCATAATTTCCTTTAACTCTTATAATTTCAGCACCAAAGCTTGCAATATCTTTTGCTCTACTTTCACTTACATTTTCACTAATAAAGATTTTACTTTTTAATCCTAGTCTTTGAGCTCCCCAAGCCACAGATTTACCATGATTACCAGCTGTTGCAGTTGAAACAATAATATTTTTATTTCCAGCAGAAATTTTTTCTACAGCATATGCTCCCCCAAGAGCCTTGAATGATTTTAATTTAAATCTTTTTGACTCATCTTTATAAAAAATATTATTCAAATTATAATTTTTAGCTAATTTATTTAAATCAATGAGTGGGGTAGGTTTATATCCTTCCCAGTTTGATATTGTCGTATAAGCTTCATCAATAAAACTTTTTGGTAAAACTTTTAAAATTTCTTCACGAATAAAATTATATTTTTGATTTGATATAAATTTACTATGCGACCAGCTATCAAATAATTTACCTGATTGCATTTAACAATCTAAAGTATTTAATTTTTCCCAATCTGTTATTGGGCCTTTTTTATCAAAATTTTCATTTTGAAAAAAACTTCTTATTTCCTCTTTCTTAAGTTTAATGTAGCTGTTTATAACCGCTTCACCAAAAGCATCTTTAAGTATTTTATTTTCCTCTAATTTTTCTAATGCCTCTTCTAGATCATCTGGTAGTTTATCTAGATCTGGATAATTTTTATAATCAGTGTACATATTACATGTTAATGGCTCACCAGGATCAAGTTTCATATTCATTCCATGTAGACCTGCAGCAAGTATTCCTGCTTGTAAAAGATATGGATTTGAGGATCCGTCCATAAGTCTAAGTTCAAATCTTCCTGGATCTGGTATTCTTATCATATGAGTTCTATTATTTCCCGTATAAGAGATACTTGACGGTGACCAAGAAGCACCAGATTTTGTTGGAGGTGCATTAATACGTCTGAAACTATTTACAGTTGGATTGAAAAAAGCAGATAGTGATGCTGCGTTTTTCATTAAACCACCTAAAAAATTGTAAGCCAATTTACTTAGTCCATACCTATCTCCACTTTCTAAAAATTTATTATTTTTCTCATTCCACAAAGAAATATGAGCATGGCAACCATTTCCTGTCAGATTTTCAAATGGTTTTGGCATAAATGTAGCTCTTAAACCGTGCTTTTCAGATAAACTTTTTACCATAAATTTAAAAAAAACATGCCTGTCTGCTGTTGTAAGACAATCAGAGTAATCCCAATTCATTTCAAACTGACCATTAGCATCTTCATGATCATTTTGATAAGGACCCCAGCCTAATTCAATCATACAGTCACAAATTTCTTTTATTAAATCGTAACGTCTCATCAACGCGGATTGATCATAACAAGGTTTTGATTGCACATCTCTTTGATCTGCAATTGATGCTCCATCTGCTGAAATTAAAAAATATTCACACTCAACACCAGATTTCATTGTTAATTTATCTCTAGATAAAATACCAATTTGCTTTTTTAGCATTACTCTTGGTGAAGCTTCTACTTGCTTTCCATCCATCCATAAGTCTGATGCAAGCCAACCAACCTCTTTATTCCATGGAAGTTGAATTAAACTGTCAGGATCAGGAATTGCAAACATATCGGAGTCTGCTGGAGTCATATCTAGCCAAGTTGCAAAACCTGCAAAACCTGCACCATCTTTTTGCATTCCAGAAATTGCACTTGCAGGCACAAGTTTTGATCTTAATACTCCAAAAAGATCAACAAAACTTATTAAAAAATATTTTATTTTTTTTGTCTTTGCTATTGTAGAAAGGTTTTTTGACATAAATTATTCTAACACAATATTATTTAAATAAAGATAAAAAGAAATCTTTGTAATAAATGAAATTTATTACAATAATAATTATTATTGCTAAAACCACACCGTATATAGCTTTAGGCCATGCAAGTCGGGACATTTTACGAGGAGTTTTATTTAAATTTTCTTGATTATTATTTTCGTCCATGGTTTTAAAAAAGGGCACACACCAATTGATGTGTGCCCTTAATTTTAATTACCCGTCGGTAATATTGCTTTTCCAATCATTTGGACCACGTCTTTGCCTTGCAAGTTTTTCAAGCTCTTCTTTTTCTTGCTTGGCAGTAATGACATGCCATCCAATCCAAATAATGATGGCCAGAATAACTAATATTCCTTCTGACCCCACACCTGGATAAATAGCACCTTTGACTTCAGAGGCGCTTAAATGATCTATCCAGTTTGTTACTGTTGCCATATATTATCCTCCTTATCTAGTTGCTGAGGCTACCGATTTTTCATCGTCTTTTGCAGCCTCCATTATTTCGTAGTCTAATCCAGCAATTTCCGCTTCTCTTGGAATTCTTAATCTTCCAACTCCATTGAGAACTTTTGCAATTATATATCCTGGTATCATTCCCAAAACAAAAAACATTATTATTGCTCCGATAAACATACCTAATGGATTTATTGATGCATAAGTTGATCCGTCCCACATAGCTCCAACACTGTAACCTGATGATGGATAACCATTTAAAACAAACCCACAAATCACTAAACCTACAAATCCAGCATAACCATGAACTGCTACCGCACCGACTGCATCATCTATCTTGAACTTACGTTCAACCCAGTAATGCATTCTGTATGCAATAACAACTCCGATCATACCAATTATCATTGATTGAATTGGGTGATACAAATCATTACCTGCAGATGCACAGATAACTCCAGCTAAACCAGATGAATATGTCCAGAAAGGATCTCCTCTAGAAACTACATATCCAGCTAGCAACCCTCCAGAAAGCGACATCAAAAAGTTAAAAGTAATACCACTTAGTGTAGTAGGAGTTACATATATATTTGTTGCGGTAAAGTAAGTCACACCTTCCATTCCATACTCTGGACCTAAATTGAAAATAGGAATATTACATGCAGCATAGAAACCCCAGAAACCGGTATAAATTAAAAATAATCCGATTGTTACTAACCAAGGATTTCTTGGTCCTATATTTCTTGGTTCTCCGCTTGATGTAAATTTACCTATTCTTGGACCTAAAACGACTAAAATACCCAAAGCAAATCCACCAGCTATTGCGTGAATTACTCCAGATGCGTAAGCATCATGATATCCAAGTAGTTTAAGCATCCAACCGTCAAAGTGCCATCCCCATGCAGCATCTATTGTCCAGAAAACAGATCCAATTGCAATTGCTAGTATTCCAAAAGCAAATGTTGTTATTCTTTCTATAACTGCACCGGATACAATTGAAGCGGCTGTCCATGAGAAAAGTAGAAACGCTGCCCAGAAAACTCCACTAATATGATCACCCAAGTTTACAGCCATTAGCTGACTTGTAGCGACATAAAATTTAGCACTAAAAGCAGAGTCGTCAGTTATTAAAGCATCGCTTCCATTCATTATTGATGGTGCAAGGCCTGGTCCTGTTGGAAATGCCCAATAAATCCACCAACCAAATAAAAACCACGTAACTGTTACCAAAGGTATCAGCATTGTGTTTTTCATTAAAGTGTGTTGATGATGTTTGTATCGGGAAGCTCCAACTTCATACATACAGAAACCCACGTGAATTAAAAACATGAGTACTACTGTTATCCAATAGTAAAACTCTGTAAATATGGCCGTCAATGCACCTAGTTCGTCAGTCATTTCAAACCTCCATTTGTTATAACAAATTGTGAATATATTATTTGATGGTTAGGTTAGTACAATCCTTAAAAACCTAGATCGAACGCAAATAATTAAATTAAAAACAACCTGGAGTAGATGAAAATTGAGTTAGATTCTTAAAACTTTCTATAAGCCTTTTTTAGATCAACTAGTGGATGGTTTGGAGACATTTGAAATTTTACAAGTAGTTCTCTTGCTATCATATCTCTATCTTGTTGATTATTAGGAAGTTTAATTTTTTTAGGTATAGTAACCCAACCGTTTGCATTTCTATCAAATACGGCTGGTCTATCTTCTTCATAACCCATATGTACATCTTCAAGCCAATTTAAATCATCCCAACCCATTGCATCGATATATTTTTTTAAAAATGGAGTTAATCTAGAGTAGTCAGGTAAAAGGTTTACATCATATCTGTAACCAATTGTTTGACCGATCATTTTTTCTCTAGCGGTCTCTTTTTTTTTACCTAGTTGACCTTTTACTTCTTTAACTTTTTTTTTATTTTTCTTTTTTTTTGCCATTTTTAGATTTTGTGGAAATCGTCAACTCCTACAGTGTGGTTTGTGCCTGATAATGGAACTTTTGCTAAAGCTGATGCCTCCATTGTCAAAGCTGCCATATCTTCTGGCTCTAAAGAGTGAATATTAGTTTTACCACACGCTCTTGCTAATAATTGCGCTTCTAAAGTCATTGTGTGTAAATAGTTGTAAACTCTTAATGCTGCTTCATCAGGATTTAATCTTTTTCTAAGTTTAGGATCCTGTGTTGCTACTCCAACTGGACAACGGCCCGTATGACAGTGGTAACAATGACCAGCTGGTACACCCATTTCTTTTTCAAAATTTGATTCTGGAATTTCTTTATTACAATTTAATGCAATCATAGCACCAGTACCTATTGCAATTGCATCAGCTCCAAGCGCTAAAGCTTTAGCCATATCTGCTCCATCTCTAACACCTCCAGCATATATCAAAGTAACTTTTCCAGTTTTTCCAACGTCATCAATAGCTCTTCTTGCTTCTCTAATAGCTGCAATACCTGGAATACCAGTATTTGCTGCGGCAATGTGAGGGCCAGCACCTGTTGAGCCTTCCATTCCGTCTAGATATATAGAGTCAGGGTCACACTTAGCGGCCATACGAACGTCGTCATAAACTTTTGCTGCTCCAAGTTTTAATTGTATTGGAACTTTATTTTTTGTCAGTTCTCTTAATTCTTGAACTTTTAAGGCTAAATCATCTGGACCTAACCAGTCAGGATGTCTTGCAGGAGATCTTTGATCGATACCTGCTGGTAGCGATCTCATTTCAGCTACCTGATCAGTAACTTTTTGACCCATTAAATGACCACCCATACCAACTTTTTGTCCTTGGCCAATAAAAACTTCAATTCCATCTGCAAGTTGAGCATGATGAGGATTAAATCCATATCTTGATTGAATACATTGATAGTACCACTTTTCAGAATACCTTCTTTCATCTGGTATCATTCCACCTTCACCAGAACACGTTGCGCTTCCAGCCATTGTTGCACCTCTCGCTAATGCAGTTTTAGCTTCGTAAGAAAGTGCACCAAAACTCATACCAGTAATGTAAACAGGTATATCTAATTCAATTGGATTTTCACATCTAGGTCCAATTACAGTTTTAGTTTCACACTTTTCTCTATAACCTTCGATTACAAATCTTGTTAAAGTTCCTGGTAAAAATACCAAATCATCAAAAGTCGGAATTTTTTTCATTAATGCCATTCCACGCATTCTGTATCTTCCTAACTGTGCTTTTATATGAATATCGTCGATAACTTCGGGTGTAAAAATTGAATTATAACCTAATAAACTTTTATTTCTTTTTGCAAATTCGCTTTTGCCATTACCATTTGAATGTCCGTTTTTACCGTTTTTTTTCTTTGCCATTATATAGCTCCTTTTTTCTCAGTTGGTTCTAATGCATCGTAATTCCAAAGTTTCTTACCTGCTACAACTTTTGTCATTTTTGAAACATCAAAATTTTCGCCTAATTCAGCTACTTTAAGTTTTCTTTTTAACCAATCTATATCACTTTTTGTCATAGGTGACTCAATCGCATCACTGCCGTATGAGCCAATTTTTCCACCTACATATATTGTGCCGTCGTACATAGAGTCTCCTAAATTAATACCAACATCTCCCATAATGATGATTCTACCTCTTTGCATCATAAAACCAGTAAAAGCACCAGCATCTCCACCAACAATAATTGTTCCACCTTTTTGGTCAATTCCAGTTCTAGCACCAACGCTTCCTTTGCAGATTAAATCTCCTCCTCTTATAGCAGCACCAAAACACGATCCAGCATTTTTCTCAATAACAACTTTACCCGCCATCATGTTTTCTGCACAAGACCAGCCAACTCTTCCATTTACCCTTACCATTGGTCCATCAATTGAACCGACACCAAAATAACCTAAGCTTCCTTCGAAAATTAGATTTAATTTATTTAAAATCCCGACACCTAAACTATGCTTTCCCTGTGGATTTTTAATTACGATAGTTCCATATCCTTGACTCATTAATTCATCTATTCGTCTATTTGCTTCCTTACAATCCATATCTTTTACATCAAGATCTGTTCTTTTGTTGAAATCAACATCATATGCACCCCAATAAAAAAAGTTTTCTGCCTCATCTGGATTAAAGAATTTCTGTTGTGTTTTTCCAGTTAATACCTCTGTATGAAGACCCATTGATTGGGCTTTTGTTTTTTTCTCTGCAGTTTTTAAATTTGCCATACTTTTACTTCTCCATCAAAAGGATCATAGGTATCTATCTCTTGTGGTAATATTGATCTTATTGCTATTTCTTCTGATCCCATTGCAACTAAGTCGTCGGATTCATAAAGCACTAATGGTTTTGCAGCCATGGTATCTTTTGCCATACCTAATGAGTCTTTTGTTGCAACAAAATAAGTAAACACTCCATCTAAACCAGTCAATGAGTCTTTCATTCCTTCCTCTAAGGTTGCTCCGTTTCTCATTTTTTCTGCTAAATAAACGGCTATAAGTTCTGAGTCACATTCTGACATAAATCTCATTCCTTTATTTTCTAACACTCTTCTATTGTTCCAATAATTTGTTAATTGTCCGTTATGAACAACCGAAACATCACTAAAAGGATATCCCCAAAAAGGGTGAGCTGATTTAATATCAACACCTGACTCTGTTGCCATTCTAGCATGACCTATTGCATGAGTACCTTTAACTTCTCCTAAACCATATCTTTCAGAAACTGCTGCTGCGTCACCTAAATCTTTTATTAATTCTAAAGATTTTCCCATAGACAATATCTCAACACTTTCAATACTCTCGATCTTTTTTGAAAATTCCATAAGATCATCATTAAATTCCATTTCATATCTGAAAGAATAAGGTGTTAATCTATCTTCTTTAATTACTTTTGCTCCCAACTCACCAAGCATATTATCAACTAATTTTTTTCTTTTATCGTAAACACTTGAATCTTCATTTACAGATGTGCTTCCTTCTCCAACATTTTCTCCAACTTTAAATCTCATTATGAAATTTTTACCGTCATTTTCAGCATATAAGGCGTATCCAGTTGAATCTGGGCCTCTATGCTTTAATGCTTGCAACATTAGCTGAAGCTCGGAACCTACGTTTGAAGATTTTCCTCTATGAATTAATCCTGCAATTCCACACATATTTTTTTTCCTTTTTGTACTACGGTAAACAATCTAAATAAGTATCTAGATCCCATTGTGTCGTAGCACCTAAAAATTTTTCCCATTCATCGTTTTTATACCAGTGAAATACTTTATACATTTCATCGGGTAATGCTGATTTGATTACATCATCCTCAGCTAGTCTTTCTAAAGCTTCACCTAAACTCAATGGAAGTTTTTTAACATCTTTTCCTGCTTTTTGTGCTTCGTAAATATTTCTAGACTCTGGAGCCGCAGGTTTCATTTTATTACTAATACCATCGTCACATGCTTTTAATAAAGCTGCCCCTAAAAGGTAAGGATTATGCATTGAGTCAACTGATCTATATTCAAATCTTCCAGGCGCTGAAACTCTTAAACCGCATGTTCTATTTTGATAACCCCAATCAGCGTAAACCGGAGCCCAAAAACCTTGGTCCCATAATCTTCTATAAGAGTTAACAGTAGATGAACCTAACGCAGTAAGTGCCGGAAGATGTTTCATTATTCCAGCTATTGATTGTAATCCAATTTTTCCTGGTAATTGCATATCCTTTGTGTCAGGCATAAACGTGTTAGTTCCACCTGAGACATAACTAAATACTTCTTCAACACCAGGTAATTTTTTATTACCTAATTTATTTACAGAAATTTTTCCACCCTTCCATAAAGACATGTTTGTATGACATCCACTAGCTGAAACACCCATAAAAGGTTTAGTCATGAAACATGCAATTAGCCCATTTTCTCTAGCAACTTGAGCACAAATTTGTCTATATGTAGACAGTCTATCTGCATTTCTAAGAACGTTATCGTAAGTCCAGTTTAGCTCTAGTTGACCTGGCGCATCTTCATGATCTCCTTGGATCATATCGAGACCCATCGCCTTTGAATATTCAATTACTTTCATGAAAACTGGTCTTAAAGATTCAAATTGATCTATGTGATAACAGAAAGGTTTGGAGAAGCCTTTTCCAGTTGGTGTCCCGTCCTCATTTTTAGTAAGCCACATCATTTCTGGCTCTGTTCCAACTCTTAATTCTAAACCATGTTTCTTTTGGAATTCATCCATGAAAATTCTTAAGTTACCTCTACAATCTGATGTTAGGTGGCCACCTGGATTATTTCTTTCTTCTCTATTTCTAAAACAAGTACAAAAAACTCTTCCAACTCTTTTATCCCAAGGTAACTGAACAAATGTTTCTGGGTCAGGTATACCTACAAGCTCCATAGCCTCAGGCCCGTAACCAATGTAATTATTGTGCCTATCTAGAAATAAGTTAGCTGTTGCTCCGTAAACTAATTGAAATCCTTTTTCAGCAGTTCTTTCCCAATGATCTGCTGGTATACCTTTTCCTACAACTCTTCCAGTTACCGAAATAAATTGAAAATAAATATATGTAATCCCTAATTCGTTAATTTTTTCTCTTACATTTTTAATTAATTTCGCTCTACCAGGTTGATTTACGTGTTTTTCTAGATCAGTCATTTTTCCCCCTTAAAGAATTTTTATTTAGTAAAAGTATCGGATATTTAGTTTAGTGTCCATAATGTTAGTCTAACTCCATGGAAAAGGACTGTTCGAAGTAGGGTGCAATTCTCCTTTCGCGTAACGATTGAATCTAAATGGTTTCAATAATTCGCTTTCGTGGCCCATAATTTCTTCAGCAACAAGTTGCCCAACACCAATCATTTTATAACCATGATTTGCATCAGCAATCATATAAACATTTTCAAAAAAAACGATCGAAAATTGGGAAGGAGTCTGGAGTTAAGCATCCTAAACCACCTGATGGTCCTTTTCTGTATAGATGAGATTTTCCCTCAAATCTTTTTTGACAATGAGCTAAAGCCGATGTCCACATATCAGAAAATTTATCAGTAGTTTGATACTCAGGGGATTCTATTCCATACGGGTCGACATTTACTTTATCAAAATGTTTTTCGACAATGTAAGGCGATGTTCCACCTTGTACTCCTAGTCCCTCAATATCAGGCTTGTAATATATTCCCCACAATTTATCAGTAATTAATTTACCATCTTTATCTGAGTATAAAGGGGCATCAGTATCTACATGCGTTACAGGAGGCAATTTTCCATCATTTGTTTTTAAATAATCTTTATCAACTCCCAAAACACCTTCTTGTAAAAACCAATACTTCCACATTTCAACTTCGTGCATTTTTCCGTCTTTGCCTTTAATGTCAGTTGTCTTTGGAAGTTCTAACATATTCCAAAAATCTCTTACCCATGGTCCTGCTCCAATAACAACCTGTTCACAGTCAATAGTTCCTTTATCTGTTACAACTCCAGTAACTGCATTACTGTTACTTCCTCTTTTGAAGCCAGTAACTTTTACTCCTTTAACTATATTAGTTCCATTATTATTTGCTTTTACTTCTAATGCTTTAATAGAGTCTTTGTTAAATGCATATCCACCTTTTTTCTCATGAAGAACAGATGTAATTCCTTTTGCTTGCCAATCATCAAAAATTGTTTTCATGTATTTTAAACAATCTTTTTCTCCTTCAATAAAATCTGACTCATAGCCAATAGCTTTTTGTTGTTCATAAATGCTTGCAACATCTTTATGCATCACTTCAGGTGAAATCTGCAAATATCCTACTGGATTATATTTAAATGCTTTAGGGTCGCTTTCCCAAACGCTAACAGAGTGTGCCATTAATTCTCTCATGGCTGGTTGAAAATAATTATTTCTTACAACACCACATGCAATTCCACTCGCTCCTGCTGCGGTATCTTTCTTTTCCAAAACTACTACATCGTTTGGATTTTTATATTTTTGAGATAATTTCCAGGCAGTACTTAGACCGTGAATTCCACCACCTATGATAACCACTTTTGCTTTTGTCGGTAATGACATATTTCAATTTTTATTTTTCCTGCGACAGAAGTATATATTTTTTTTTATATATAAAATTTATAAGTAGTTTTACAACTTAGAGTTTAACCACTAAAAGCTTAAATTTTTTAAGGTATTTAGATAATCATTAAATTCGTTTACAAAAGATTTGCTAGGTCTAATAAACTTCTTTCTTTGATCATTAGAAGTTTTCTCTAAATAGAAAAAACCTTTTTCACATGCCTCATTAATTATTAATGCCGATTTAGGTCGCGAGGTTTTAAATAGCTTTGTTTTTAATTCCTCTACTGATAAATTTTGTTTAAGTTTATACGCACTCATTACAAGTAGCATCATATGATAATGAGATGGTGATTTTCTAAAAAAATAGTTGCTTGACGTGTGAGACTCCTTCATTTGATCTTCCCAAAATTCAAGAAGATCCTTAGTAGTTTTACTCATTATGATCTTACTTTTAATTTTTTTGGATCGTAGTGTGGAAAAGGAACTATTTTTGCTGGTATCCTTTTTTGATGACCGTCTATTTTTCCAACCTCAACTTCTGTGTCTAATTCCGAATGTCCGACATCTATTCTACAAAGTGCTATATTTTTATTTAAAGTTGGAGAAATGCACCCACTTGTAATAATACCAACTTGTGATCTTCCAATATGAACACAATCACCGTGATTAGCTTTTTCTTTTCCTGCAAGTTCTAAACCAACCATTTTTTTTTGAGGATTTTCTTTCCTTTTAATCAAAATATCTTTTCCAATAAAATCTTCGTTTTTAGTTTTAAGAGGAACTGTAAATCCAACACCAGCTTCAAATGGATCAACTTGTCCATCAAATTCATTTCCAAACAATATCAGCCCAGCTTCAATTCGAAGAAGATCAAGTGCTCCAAAACCAGCAGGTATCAATCCTTCGTCCTTACCAGCATCCATTACAACGTCCCAGACCTTTGGAGCATCAGATGGATGGCACCAAATTTCATAACCCAATTCTCCAGTATATCCTGTTCTTGATACAAGAAGAGGTATTCCACTTAATTCTTTTATTCTACAAATTGTAAATCTAAACCATTGTAATTCTGATATTTTTGGCTGAGTTGGCGGTGTCCAAATAAATTTTTCTAATATCTTTCTACTATTTGGACCTTGCAACGAAATATTGCTTATTTGATCGCTTGAATTTTTTATTCGTACTTTATAATTCTTTTTCTTAGCTTGTTCTTTTAACCATTCGCCAGCATATTCATCACCACAAATCCATCTAAATCCATGATCACTCATTTTTAAAAGCGTACCATCGTCAAACATAAATCCATTATCATAACACATTGATGAATAAACAACTTGACCAATCGATAATTTTTTTACATTTCTTGTTAAAGTGTAATTCATTAATTCTTCAGCATCAGGTCCAAGAATTTCAAATTTTCTTAAAGCAGATAAGTCAATAACAACAGCTTTTTCCCTACACGCTGTATATTCATTTATCACACCATGCTTAGTGTAATCATTTGGTAACCAATAACCTCTTGCATCAACAAAGTTTCTTGTTAGTTTTGATGTTCTTTCGTAAAAACCTGTATTTTTTGTTAATTTTGGTTCTGCGTCTGTTTTCATTCTAAAAGCAAATGATTTTGTAAATTCTTTATTTTTATCATAAGTTCTAACAAAAATATCAGTCGGATTCCACGAATTACATGGATCAATATCACTTGGACATGCTGATGTACCACATGTTAAATTTTTAAGAGCCTTCATTATTACATAATCTCCTGGGCGAGCAAAAGACTCATCAGATAGAACTGTATTTTGCCCTCCAGCTGAGGTGTTGAAAAAAAGATTAATTGCATGCCAGCCTTTTTGTTTTTGTACGCCATATTTTTGCATTGCACTTGTTAAATTATCTGAGCAGTTTGGATGACCAAAATATCCAGCATCTTCATAATATTTTGATGTGCATGCAAGATTAAAAGTATCATGTCTACCGACAGTATCTCTTATTACCTCAACTAAAGGCTCATGATCTGTGTCGTAAAACTTTGAGTATAAACCAGGGCCAGGAAAAGTATTACCCATAAAAGTTCTTGTTGTTTGCCAGTCAAGCCCTTTCTCAACACCCTTTTCAAGCTTAGCTGTATCAAAAGCTACAAAGTCAGAACACTGTCTGCCTGTTGGACATATAATTTGAATATAGTCTCCCTCTTTAACTTCAAATGAGATTGCAGTTTGTTTATCGATGTTAGTTTCATTTAATGGATCAAATACAGGATCAGGAATTATGGAATGCTCTTTATCATTAACTATATTTGCTCTTTTAATGAAAATTGTTAAATCAGTAGGTGGGTTTTGTTCATGTACGAGCATTGCAGGTCCTGGTGCTGCAAAAATACTGTAACACTTGTCTTTTGATTTAAATTTTAATTTCTCACCCCACGATGCATCTTTATCAAAAACTATCGCTGACTTTGAGTTCTTTATGTTTAGGTTTCTTTTTTTTAATTGATAAGCTGCAACTCTAGAAGTCTCATCTTTTGATGATAAAATTTTTTTTATTTCTGCACTGTCTTTAATCTCTTTTAAGCTAAGCAGTGAAAGATCTGAATTGCCATCTTTATTGAATACTGCTATCTCACAGATTTGATTTCCCTCATTATTAATTATTTCAATTTCATCATCAGGAAATAATTGTATTCCTGTTAAACCGCCACCATTAACCACATATCTTTCAACTCCAGGTGGCAACACGTTCAATCCAGGTTCTCTTATATGAAATAATTCACTACTCATAAGCAATCATAAACACTTATATATTATATATATATGTTCTTGTTGACTATACATTTTCTTAGGCACATAATTAGTCACTTAATATATTAAGAAAGGGGAAAATAATGAGAAAAATAATATCTCTTATATCTGCTTTAGTGATTTCAATGGTTTCTTTCGTTGGAGTTGCAAACTCAGCAGATAGTAAAAAACCCATTGTTATACCAACACACAACTGGTCGAGCCAAGTAGTTATGGCGTATGTGATCGGTGGAATTATGGAGAGCATGGGTAATAACGTTAAATACGTTCCAGCTGACTCTCAAGCTGTTTACGAATCTATAAGAATTGGAGACGTAACTTTATCACACGAAGTTTGGGAATCTGCATTTGGAAAATCTTTTGACACTGCTCGAGATAAGGGCGGAGTTTTAGATTGGGGTGATCATGAAGCAAGAACAATTGAGGATATGGGTTATCCTGATTGGGCTGTAAAATATTGTCCTGGTCTACCAGATTGGAACGCATTAAAGAATCCAGATTGTGCTAAAAATTTTGCAACACCAGACTCTGGTGGAAAAGGACGAATGCTTGAAGGTCCTCAAAGTTGGCACGGAGACCTAATACCTCAAAGAATTGAAGCTCTTGGATTAGGTGATCTATGGACTGTTAAGTTTGCTGGTGGTGCAGATGCACTTTGGGCAGAACTTAAAGCAGCTAAAAAAGAGGGAAGAGGAACTATAATTTTCAACTGGACACCAAACTTTACAGATGGTGCTGGTTTTACTTTTATAGATTTCCCACCATACTATGATGGTTGTAGACCTGTAGACGGTGGTGATGGAAAATGTGGAGCTCCTGACGGCTATTTAAAAAAAGCTGTTAACGAGAACTTTCCAAAAACTCACCCAGCAGCTGCAGCTATGTTCAAGAAATTATCTTTTAACACAAGTCAAATTGGAGCAATGGCTGCTTTAGTTGACGAAGATAAGATGTCTCATGAAGATGCTGCAAAAAAATGGTTAGCTGACAATAAGTCTGTATGGCAAAGTTGGACTAAGTAATCACTTTATTTCAACTTAAAATCAAATTAAAATCTTCCCTAGTTTTACTAGGGGAGATTTTTTTTTTATTTTAGTGTAGTTTATAAAAGTAATGAGAAAGATTTTAATTTATATAATTTTAAGCTTTATATTCTCCAATATTAGTTTTGCAAAAAAATCAGGATGTACTGATGGAGATTGTAATAATGGTTTTGGAACTTGGACTTACACTGATAAAACAACCTATGTTGGTGATTGGGTTAACGGGTCAAAAAAAGGAAAAGGCATTGAAACCTGGCCAAATGGATATGTTTATGAAGGCGAATTTAATGACAGTAAATGGCATGGTATTGGAAAATTAAAATTCCCTGATGGCTCCACTTATGAAGGAGAATGGAAAAATAGTAAAATGCATGGCAAAGGAGTTTTTACCTGGTCTGATGGCAAAGTGATGGAAGGGACATGGAATGAGGGAAACCATGTTAAGTAACATTTATAGATTGTCTGAAAATTATAAAAATTCAATAGGTTTAGTTAGTTTAACAATTGTAATTTTCTTTACGTTCTTTGTACTTAATATTTTTTTTGGACCAGATCCAAATGCTGAAAAAAAAATTGCTGAAGAAAAAAAAATTCAAGAACAAGCAAATGAATTTATTGAGAGTTTACCAAGAGGTGTGCTAACGTTTTATGAAAGTGATAAAGGAAGAAAACTTTCAGCAGAAGAATATAAAATCGTATGCAATAATACAAAGATTATTACACAAAGAGCAATTATGGGTGCGAACATCACAGATGCTAAAGCATTTAATTTATATACAGCAAATGGGGGTACTACCGGAAAATATGCAGTTAATTGGAACGATAGTAAAAATAAATGTTTTGCAAAATTTACGGTAAAACCTTTAGAGGGAACCTCAGACTCAGTAACAGTTGAGGGTGAGGCACTTGGATTTTTAAGAACAAGTATAGATACTAGGGTTTATTTTATTAAAAATTTTTAGATGGAGAATACACTAATAATAATAGTATAATTATTTAAATATGTCTTCTACACCAGTAATTAAATGTGAGTCTGTTTATAAAATTTTTGGAACTAATGCCAAAAAAATGCTTCAAAACGCAAATGGTAACGTGGATGCAAAATCATTTCAGGATGCAGGATGTATTGTTGGTGTTAATAATGCTTCATTTGAGGTTTCTAAAGGTGAAATGCTTGTGGTTATGGGTTTATCTGGTTCGGGTAAATCAACATTGTTAAGATGCATATCTCGTTTGACTGATGCAACTGGAGGGAAAATATTTATTGAAGGTCAAGATCTTCTCGCAATGAATGAGAGACAATTAATTGAATTACGAAGAAATAAAATGGGAATGGTGTTTCAGAGTTTTGCCCTACTTCCCCACAAAACAGTTCTGGAAAACATAGCTTTTCCTTTGCAAATAAAAGGAAGTAAAACTAACGAGAGTATTCAAAAAGCAGTCGAAATGGTTGAGCTTGTTGGCTTAAAAGGTAGAGAAAATTATTTTCCAAGAGAGTTATCTGGAGGTCAACAACAAAGAGTAGGTATAGCTCGTTCACTTGCAGTTGAACCTGATATTTGGTTTTTAGATGAACCTTTTTCAGCTCTTGACCCTTTAATTAGAAAAGAAATGCAAGATGAATTTTTGAGACTTCAAGGAGTTTTAAATAAAACAATTTTATTTATCACACATGATTTTGACGAAGCACTAAGGCTTGCCGATAGAATAGCAATTATGAAGGATGGTTTAATTGAACAATTAGATACTCCAGCAGACATAGTCTTAAATCCAAAAACTGAATATGTAAGAAAATTCACTCAAGAAGTGCCAAGAGAAAAAGTTTTAAAGATTGAAGCTGTAATGGACAAATCTTCAGCGGGACAAAATGCTGACAATATCACTGTTTCAAAAGATGCTATAATTGAAACTGTGGCTGAAAAAATTTTAAGTCAGGATAAACCGGTGAGCGTGATAGATAAAAATAATAATGTAGTTGGAAGTGTAAAACCCTCAAAAATAATCCAAACTGTTTTTGGGCAAGGTAAAGAAAAAAAATAAAGTATTATGTCTTTTCTTCAAAAATATCCTAAAGCTGTCCAATGGTCATTTTTGTTATTAGTGTTCTTTGGATTATGTTTTGCAATAGAGGTTCCTGATGGATATGAATTTGCAAAAGCTGGAACTGAATTTATTGATAAAGATAAATTAGACCAAACAAAATACAGTGTGTTTTGGAGATTACCTGCTTTTATAGCATGGATGCCTGGATGGATAAATGACTCAGTTTTTTTTCTATTAAATGAATGGGCACCTATAGAATATTTTGATAGCGATATTCAGGAGACAAAATCTCGTCCAGTCGTTCTTCATATTACAAGAATTATTTCTAGATCAATGCTTTTCATGATTGAGTTCATAAGAGAAATTTTAATTGGAGGTGTTGAAACTGTTGTAGCATTTACTAGCTGGGATTGGTTAGATAAAAATCCTTGGGCAGAATTACCTGGCCTTCCTTGGACTATTGTTGCTGGTGCAGCTGTAGTTTTAGGATATAAATTAAATGGTAGGAATCTTGCGATCTTTGCTGGATTAACTATGATTTATATTTCAGCATTCGGTCAATGGAAACCTTCAATGCAAACTTTATCTTTTGTAATGGTTGCAGCTCCAATATCTTTTTTATTAGGATTAGGATTTGGAATATGGGCATATAGAAGTAAAAGAGTTGAAAATATTTTAAACCCACTTCTTAACGTTGCGCAAACCATGCCACACTATTCTTATTTGGTTCCAATAATGGTTTTGTTTGGTATTGGTGACCATGCTGGAGCAATAGCAACTATTATTTTTGCTACACCTCCTATGGTCAGATTGACTTTACTTGGACTCAGAAAAGTTTCACCAGAAGTTATAGAGGCAGGAAAGATGAGTGGATGTAGTAATTTCCAACTCTTATTTAAAGTATTAATACCAACGGCTCGTAGAGATATTTTAATTGGCGTTAACCAAGTTATCATGCAGTGTTTAGCAATGGCTGTTATTGCATCTTTTATTGGAGCAAAAGGACTAGGCTGGAATTTATTATTAGCTTTGAACCAATTACGAATAGGTTTAGCTTTAGAAGCAGGAATATGTATAACACTAATTGCTGTTTTATTAGATAAAATGTCATTGGCCTGGGCAAACAAACAAATAAATTATTTTGAAAATCCAACTTTCTTTCAAAGAAATAAATATTTTATGATTTTTGTTGGAGTGGTCATAGCTGGATACATTTTATCATATATTGGAACATTCTATTTCAAAGAAGGATTTAATTATCTGTTTATTGTTCCACATAATAAAGGAATATCTACTGAAGCATTTTGGAATTCTGGTGTAGATTGGATACTTGATAACTTTTTTGATCCATTAAAAGTTTTTAATACTTGGTTAATTACACAAGTTTTAATTCCTATGAAAAATGCCTTCTTAAGAATGCCAGCAGTAGCTACTTTTGTACTTTTTATGGGTGCCGGATATATTATTGGGGGAATAAGATCTGCAATTGTTGTTGGAAGCTTTACATTATTTATAGCTCTAACTGAGTGGTGGGATAGAGCGTTAATAACCATGTATATGGCAACATTCGGAGTAATTGTTTCAGGTATTTTAGGTATAATAATTGGAACTTTAAGTGCACAAAGTAAAACAAGCACTAAAATTACATTGGCGGTGTGCGACACACTTCAAACATTTCCTTCTTTTATTTACTTAATACCTGTAATTATGTTATTTGGAGTAACAGACACTTCTGTTTTAATTGCAGTTGTAATTTATGCAACAATACCTGCAACAAGATATACAATAGAAGGATTAAGAAGTGTTCCATCAGCATTACATGATGCAGGCTCAATGTCAGGAGTTAATAGACTTCAAAGATGGATGAGAATTGAACTCCCTTTAGCTTTTCCACATATGATGCTTGGAATAAATCAAACAGTCGTATTTGCTTTGTTTATGGTAATTATTGGAGCGATGATTGGGACAACCGATCTTGGACAATATATACTTAAAGCATTATCTGACAGACAAGGAACCGGCAATGGTTTGATGTTGGGATTATGTGTAGCATTTATTGGACTTGCAGTAGATAATTTAATACGTACTTGGGCTGAAAAACAAAAGAAATTGTTAGGGCAGGATTAGTATTTTGTGAATGGGATACTTGCCATTGATCAAGGAACCACATCATCTAGAGCAATAATTTTTTCAAAAAGTGGTAAAAAATTAATTTCATCTCAATTAGAGTTTAAGCAATTTTTTCCAAAAAACGGATGGGTAGAACATAATCCCAACGAAATTTGGTCGACAACAATTAAAGTCACAAAAAATGTTTTGTTAAAATCAAAGAAGTTTAAAATAAATATTAAAGCATTAGGTATTACCAATCAAAGAGAAACAACTGTATGCTGGGATAAAAAAACAGGTGAACCAGTTTATAATGCGATTGTTTGGCAGGACAGAAGAACAGAAATCTACTGTAAAAAAAATAAAAAAAAAGAAAAATTAATTAGAAAGAAAACTGGTTTATTTTTAGACCCATATTTTTCTGCAACAAAAATTAAATGGATAATAGACAACGTCCCAAAAGCTAAAAAATTATTTAAAAAAAATGAGTTGCTGTTTGGCACAATTGATAGTTTTTTGATCTGGAAATTAACCAATGGTAAAATTCATGCAACAGATGCCACAAATGCTTCAAGAACAATGCTTTTTAATATTACAAGTAACAAATGGGATAAAGATATTTTAAAAATATTCAAACTAAACGAAAAAATTCTTCCAACTGTTAAAAATTCTGCTGATGATTTTGGTTTTACAAGCGAGAAAATTGTTGGACAAAAAATAAAAATTTCTGCAGTATTGGGCGACCAGCAAGCAGCAGCAATAGGTCAAGCATGTTTCGAAAAAGGATCAGTCAAAAGTACCTACGGTACAGGAGCCTTCTTATTAATGAATACTGGTGAAAAAAAGATCATGTCAAAAAATAAATTAATAACTACAATTTGTTACAGAATAAATAATAAAACTACATATGCTCTAGAAGGGTCTATATTTATTGCAGGTGCTGGTGTGCAATGGCTTAGAGATAAAATCAGGTTAATAGATAATGCTTATGAGACTGAAAAGATCGCGAAATCAAAAAAAAATAGTAAAGGTGTTTATGTTGTGCCAGCCTTTACAGGTCTAGGAGCTCCATACTGGAATTCCAAATCAAGAGGTTTAATCACGGGTCTTACAAGAGATAGTGATTGGAGAGATTTGGTAAGAGCAACAATTGAGTCTGTTGCTTATCAAACTTCTGATTTATTCTTATCAATGAGAAAAGATGGTTTAAACCCTAAAAGTGTTAAGGTTGATGGTGGTATGGTTTCAAATAATTGGTTTGTTCAATTTCTATCGGAAATTTTAAAAATTAAGATTACCAGATCAAAAATTAATGAAACTACTGCTTTAGGAGCTGCTTATATGGCTGGTTATCAAAATGGTATTTATAGATCCCTCAGTGATATTAAACAAAATTGGAAAAAAGATAGAGACTTTAAACCAAAATTCAATAAAAGTTACAGAAATAAGTTATTGCAAGGTTGGCAACAAGCAATTAAAAAAACTTTAGCATAATTTTGTTATGGCAAAAATATTAGTAATTGGCGGCGGAGCAATGGGATCAGCTTTTACGATTCCTTGTTTAGAGAATAAAAATAATGTTACAATTACTGAACCTTACAGCAAACAATTTATAAATAATCTTAAATCAAAAAATAAATTTCATTCAGTATTAAAAATAAAGCTACCAAAAAAACTTAAATTTAGAATATTTTCAAAA
>CACJOS010000012.1 GCA_902595115.1 uncultured Pelagibacteraceae bacterium | reverse complement strand
TTAGGTTATCTGGTATTGATGCACCAGAAGTAAAGCAAGACTGTAATAAGATTTTTATAAGTATTCAGTTTTTTTCTCTAAATAAAAAATACCCGTGTGGAAAAATCTCAAAAAATAAATTAAAAAAATTATTAAAAAATAAAAAGATTTTATGTAAAATTGAAAATATAGATAGATATAAAAGAAAACTTGCAACTTGTTATAAGAATAAATTAAATATTAACTCTTGGCTTGTAAGGAATGGATATGCTTTAGCTTATATTAAATTCTCCAAAAAATATATTTTACAAGAAAAAGAGGCTGAAAGAGATAAATTAGGTTTATGGCAGGGTACATTCGAAAAGCCATGGGATTGGAGAAAAAATGAAAAAAAAAAATAATATTCTATTTTTGTTTTTTAGTTTGCTACTTTTTTCTTGTTCATCTATTCCGAAAAATACCGCAGATGGTTGCTCTATATTTTCTGAAAGATATCTTTGGTATAAACACGCAAAAAATACCGAGAGAAAATGGGGGACCCCAATATACTTGCAACTTGCTATAATTAAAATGGAATCTGATTTTGATTGGCTTGCAAAACCAAAAAGAAATAAAATTTTTAAAGTGATACCATATAAAAGACCATCCTCATCATTTGGATATTCTCAAGCAGTTAAAGGAACATGGAAGCAATATAAGAAAGAAACCAATAATCCACTAGCAACACGAACTAGGTTCAAAGATAGTGTTGATTTTATAGGATGGTACACTACTAAAACTGAAAAAATTCTCAAAATTTCAAAAAAAGATGCATTTAGACAATATATTGCATACCACGAAGGATGGGGGAACTATAAAAATTATAAAAAGAATCCTAAAGTAATATCTCTAGCCAAGAAAGTACAAACACAATCTAAAAAATATAAATCACAATTGTTAAGTTGCCAAAATTCTTTAAAAACAAGAAAATATATTATTTTCTAATTCAGTTGTTTTTTTAACTCAATATCAACGGCATCAATTCGTTTAGTATTCTTCGCTAACATTAAGTACATTGTTGGAGTCACATATAGTGTAAAAAAAGTAGAAATAATCATTCCACCTAAAATAGTAGATCCGACAGCAAGCCTAGAACCTTCTCCAGCCCCAGGTCCAATATTTCCAATTACTAATGGGACCATTGCTATCATGGTACTTAGAGATGTCATTATAATAGGTCTAAATCTCATATCACATGCTTCTTTTATTGCATTATCTATGCTTTTTCCAGATGCTCTAAGTTGATTTGCAAAATCTACTATCAAGATACTATTTTTTGTAGATATACCAATCAGAATAACAAGTGCAATTTGTGAAAAAATATTGATTGAACTATTTAAAAAAAGGATGAAAACCAACCCGCCAAATACAGCTAATGGGACAGTCATTATTATTATAAATGGATGAATGAACGAATTAAAAGTGGCTGCCATAACTAAATAAGCAGTTATTAATGCTAAAGCAAATATAATGAACAATTCGTTAGAAGTTTCTTTTAATTCTTCAGATTTCCCTTTCCAAGAAATTTGATTCTGAGGAGAGATATTTTCCATTGTTTTTTCTAAATATTTTATTGCTTCACTTAATGAGTATCCTTCATTAATATTGGCAGATATAGTTACTGCTCTTTGTCTGTTATATCTTGAAAGTATTTTAGCTGATCCCTCCTCCTTAAAATCAACTAAATTTGCTAATGATATAAGTTTTGAATTATTCTCAGATCTTACAAAAATTTTTGCTAAACTTTCTTTACTTCTTCTATCTGATAAATATTTTTGTACAATAATTGGATATTCTTTTCCAAGTTTATTAAATGTTGTAACAGTTTTTCCACCATAAAGAGTTTCTAGAGTCTTACCTATTTGATCTGTTGATACTCCTAAATCTTTTGCCTTATTTTTGTTAATTATTAATTTTACTTCTGGTTTATTTTTAGAATAGTCTGACTCGATTCTTGACAAATTTTTATTTTTTCTTAATTCAGATATTAAATTATTCTGTATTTGCTCAAGCTCATCGTAAGATGATCCTAAAATTACCATTTGTATTGGTTTATTATAATTTGAGACTCTTATTGATTGTGGTGAAATAGGAAAAGCAATTGCTTGTGGATTAGTCACTATTTTTCCAATAGCTTCTCTCATAACTGATTGTGTATTTTTACCTCTATCATCCCAGTGATTTAATAATGCTATTATAATAAATGTATTAAAAGAGTTACTTGATCTGCCAAAACCAGGTACTCGCATTATAAATCTTCTATATGGGCTGTTTTTTTCTTGTAACAGAGGAATTAATTTAGACTCTATTTCTTGGGCCCTTTCTTGTGTGTACTCAAATGAGCTTCCTTCATCAGTCATTCCAATTATTAAATATGCACCCCTATCTTCAAGAGGAAGCAGTTCCTTTTTGGAAAAATTAAACAATAATACTGAAGAAATAATTACTATTATCATAAAGGTTATTATTAATCTTTGTTTATCAAGAAAGTAAGTAAGACTTTCTTTATAAAATTTTAAAAATGATTTAAAAAAATCATTAAATTTAGTTATAATTTTATTTTGCTTAGTCTTTAGTGTTAAAAATCTGCTCCCAAGCATTGGTGATAATGTTAGAGCAACAAAAGATGAAACTACTACAGAAAAAGATAATGCAATTGCAGTTTCTCTGAATAAAGTTCCAGAAATTCCTTTTATAAAAATCAGTGGCAAGAATACAGCAACTAATATTAGAGTAGTAGCAATAATCGCAAATGTAATTTGCTTTGATCCTTTATAAGCTGCTACAAGTGGTTTTTCTCCTTTCTCAATTCTTCTATAAATTGCGTCAGTCATAATTACAGAATCATCTGTAATTATTCCAATTGCTAAAATAAAAGATAATAAAACAAAAATATTTATGGACAGATCAAAAATATAAATTCCCAAAAAAGAAGCAACTAAACTAACTGGAAGTGCAACAGCTGGAACTATCACTGCTTTTAAGTTTCCAAGAAACAAATAAATAATAATTACAACTAGTATAAAAGCTATGAAAAGAGTTTTGTATACTTCGTTTATAGCAGCTCCTACGTAGTTTGCTCTATTAAAAGCCACCTCTATATTTAATCCATCGGGTAAAGATTCTCTTACTTCTTTTAACTTTCTTTTAATATCCCTTGATAACTCAACAGTTGATGCACCGCTTCTGGCATAAATTCCTATACCTACAGTTTTTAAGTCAAGATTATCTTTTCTTTGTGCTTTGAATAAGGTTTTTTCCGAAACTGGACCAAATTGAACTTCAGCAACATCAGATAATTTTACTATGTTGTCTTTATTTTTTTTTAACGGTAAACTTTTTAATTGATCAATAGTTGTATAAGATTTATCTAGATTAAGAGTAAGATCAACATTAGTTGCTTCTAAAGTTCCAGCAGGAAGACTTACATTTTCACTCCTAAGTGCATTTTCTAATTCTTGTATAGTTAAATCATTTGCAGCTAATTTTATTGGGTCTATCCAAATTCTAACACTTAACTCTCTAAGTCCACCAACCAAAATTCTACCAACATTTTTTATACTTGAAAATCTATCAACTAAATATCTCTCTGCATAATCTCCTAATTCTAAGTCACTCCATGTGGGAGAGGAAAGTGCTATCCACATCGTAGTTGTGAAACCCGCGGCTTGCTTCAAAATTTGTGGAGGTTCGGCCTCAGTGGGCAAGTTATCGGCAACCCTAGCTACTCTTTCTCTTATGTCATTTGCAGCATTATCTAAATCCATCTCTGTATCAAACTCTATATTGATTGTGCTTCTTCCATTTTCAGATACAGAATCAATATTTTTTATACCTTCTGCTCCACCAATCACATCTTCTAAAACCTGTGTAACCTCTTGATCAATTATGGGTGCTGATGCAGATTTATAATCCACTTTAACTTGAACAACTGGCGGCTGAAGTCCTGATGGTAGTTCTCTAACAGGCAACTTCCAAAATACAAATAAACCAAATAAGACTAATATTAGAGACATTACCCAAGAAACTACTGGTCTTCGTATACTTAAATCAGTTATAAACATTTATTTTTTAATTGGTTTAATTTTTCCTTTTGGATTTATTTTTTTAAGACCCTCAGCAACTATAACATCCCCTTTATTTAATCCTGAAATTACCTCTATAAATCCTTCGTCTCTATTTCCTATTTGAATTTGGATTTTATCTAAACTATTATCCTCAAGCACTCTGTAAATAAAAGCATTCTCTCCTTCTAACATTACACTAGTATCAGGTACAGACAGAGAACTTCTTTCATTGAATTTTACACTCACTTCAAGTAGCGATCCTGGTATTAGCTCATAATTTTTATTATTTATTTTTATTCTTGTCAGCAAACTCCTTGTATCTGCACTTATTCTACTTGAGTAACCCTCCACTTTTCCCGAAAAGATTTTATTTTTTAATCCTGAAAACTTTACATCGACAGGTAAATTTTTCTTAATAACTGGCGCGAAGGACTCAGGTATTTTTAAATCAGCGTATATCACTGAACTATCGTCTAAAGTTATTATTAAGGAGTTGTCAGACCCAAGAACGTCTTCTGTAATACCTCTGTAACCTAAAATACCGCTAAAAGGCGCAATAATATCCTTATCTTTTAGTTTTACTATTAAAGATCCTTTCTCTACATAGTTGTCTAATTTCAGTTCAGAGATTAAGTCACTTTTTTGAATTCGATATGATTTAGTTTTCTTTGAAATCGCTGTTCCGAAACTTTCAATTTTCTCTGAAAAAATTTTTTCAGACACTAATTTAACAATTATTCCAGGCGGTGGTCTTTTGCTAAATTTTTTTTTGAAATGGTTTCCAATCATTGTTCTTCCAATTACAACAATCGCAATTATTATGAAAAAAATTACAACACCAATTAAAACTTTTTTTGAGGTTTTCATAAATTATATTCTGCCATACTCTGACCATGAACCATCATAAATGACAGGCTTATATTTATTATCAATTAAGGAATATGCAAGTGCTAAAACTGAGGCTGTAACTCCAGAGCCACAAGAAAACACAACTTTTGAGGAAAAATCTTGTTTTAAAACTGACTTAAAAATTTTTACCAATTCCTCCTTTGATTTGAATGTTTTATTCTTTTGTAATAGTTGATTGAATGGCAAGCAAATAGAATTTGGTATAGATCCACTTCTTAAACCACTTCTTGGCTCTTTTTCTTTACCTTCGAATCTTTCCTTACTTCTTGCATCTAGAACTTTAAATTCCTCCTGAAAAATATTTTGTTCAATTTGTCTCTTCGATTTTACTAAATCTTTTTTTTCTTTTGATATGTATTTTGACTGGGACGCAATTTTTAATTCTTTTGTTGTCTGTTTTTTTTCCGATTGCCATTTTTCAAAGCCACCATTTAGAACACTTACTAGCTTAGGGTCATGTCCAAAATAGATAAAAGTGTACCATAATCTACAAGAGCTAACCAAATCAGAATTATCATAAACGACAATATTATCTTTATTTTCTATTCCTAAACCTGAAATAATTTCATCCCACTTTTTACTAGAAGGCAACATGTGTGGTAACTCTGAATTCTCGTCAGAATTTTTATCTAAATCAAAAAATAATGCACTTGGTATATGGTGATTTAAATATTCTTGATGTGGATTTCTTTCAGTTTTAGGAAGATGCCAAGAACAATCAATTAATTTTACTTTATTTAAATTATTTTCAAGCCAATCTGTTTCTACTAAAGACATTTATCTTTTTTCCAGATATTTTTGATGGTATTCCTCTGCAATACAATAATTTTTAATTTGTGAAATTTTAGTGACTACTTTTCCAGAAAGTTTTTTATTATATTTTTCTATTATTTTTTTCGCAATATCTTTTTGCTCGTCATTAAGATAAAAAATTTCACTTCTATACTGTGTTCCAAAGTCTGGTCCTTGAGAATTTAAGGTTGTAGGATCATGTATTTCAAAAAAGTAATCTAAAATTTCTTCATATGAAATTATTTTTGGATCAAAGTCCAATTTAACAACCTCAGCATGGTTCGTATCTCCTTCACAAACTTCTTGATAGCTGGTTTTACTAGTATTACCTCCACAATAACCTACTTCAGTTTTATAAACCCCGTCCAACCTGCTGAACCTTATTTCAGGCTCCCAAAAACATCCACAAGCTAAAACTGCTATTTCCATTGATTATTAAGTTTATTAAACTAAAGTTAATCTTATGCTTTCTAAAAATCAATTAGGTTTTTTGTACATGTTATTGTCTGTATGTGCATTTTCAGTGATGGATCTTATTGTAAAATGGTCAGATAATTATCCTCTAGGTCAAGTAATCTTTTTTAGGGGTTTTTTTGGCCTAGTTCTCTATTATTTTGTGATCCCTAAGGAAAGACTTAAAGATTTTTATGTAACAAAAAGGCCAATGTTACATTTCTCAAGATGCTTTTTTGGACTGATGGCATTACTATCCATTTTTACTGCATTGAGAAATCTTCCATTGGCAACCGTTGTAAGTATTTCATTTGCTGCACCAATTTTTACAACAATATTTTCAATTTTTTTTTTAAGTGAAAAAGTAGGCTATTTTAGATGGCTAGCAGTGCTCGTCGGTTTTGTAGGAATTATAATTATATCTGAGCCTGGCCTAAGTTCGTTAAATGTTTATTATGTATTCCCAGTCATTTTCGTATTAGGAATGTCTTATGTTGCTATTTCGATAAGACAATTGTCGTCAACAGAACCAGTTTGGCTTATATCCCTATATTTTTCAGCAGCTATCACATTAGCGGGTTTATTTACGATACCTTACGGTTGGTTAATGCCAAATTTAAAAGACTTAATACTTTTGTCCTTTATAGGAATTTTTGGAGGTGTTGCAAATTTATGGCTGAGCCAATCATATAAATTTTCAGAGGTGTCATTGGTTACACCATTAAAATATTTAGCTTTAGTTTTTGCAATAATTTTCGGTTATTTAATTTGGGATGAAATACCAACAATAAAAACTTTAGTAGGCGCAACTTTGGTAATTGTTTCATCAATAATTATATTCAGAAGAGAAATTTTATTAAAAAAACAAATTTCAACTACAAGACATGACTAAACCACCAAAATATTGGAAAAAAGCAATAAGGTATTTATCATCAAAAGATAGAATTATGAGAAATCTTATAAAAAAATATGATGATACTTTTTTAACAACTAGAAGAGATGTTTTTTTTTCGCTATGCAAAAGTATTATAGGTCAACAGATTAGTGTGGCTGCAGCAAATTCAGTATTTATAAAATTTAAAAAGCTTTGTAAAAATAAAATAGAACCTAAGACTGTAAATAAATTAAGTTCACAACAATTAAAAAAATGTGGATTAAGTCGACAGAAAGTTAAAGGTATAAAAGAACTAGCTTATAAATTTTATAATAAAAGTTTTAATCCGAATTTAATAAAAAAAATGAATGATGAGGATGCGATAGTATATTTGTCAACACTTAGACAAATTGGTAGATGGTCAGCTGAAATGATTTTACTTTTTACGTTTAACAGACAAAATATCTGGCCTTTACAAGATATAGGTCTTTTAAGAGCGATCTCTAACAACTATAAAAAAAAATATTTACCACCAAAAATTTTTGTTAGTAAACTAAATAGAAAATTTTCACCTTATTGTTCTGTTGCTACTTGGTATTTGTGGAGATCTATTGATGATGAACCAATTCAGTATTAAGAACCCTCTACTATTTGGTGATGCCTTATAACATGGCCACTAAGAATATCATGCGCCTCTTGATATTCCTTCGAGTCATAGCATTGCATAGCTGAGTTATAATCAGGAAATTCAACAACAACGGTTCGAGGAGATTTTATCCCATCAGTAGTTCTATTTTTTCCACCCCTTACAAGAAATTTTCCATCAAACTTTTCTACTGCTGGCTTAGCTTTACCAGCATACTCCTTTAATTTTTCTAAATTATCGATTTTTTCGTATATACATACCCAATAAGCTTTCATATTTAATCTAACCACCTTTCAAATCTTTTTTTATTTTTTTTTATATAGTCCGGCAATCTATCAAATTCAAATTTTAAAAGCTTAGGTCCTTTCCCAAACTTTGTTGCTCTTTGATCAACATTTAAGTTATATATGGCATGTTTATTATCCATTATTTCTTTAATTTCCTCTACGGTTAGTGGATTTATATCAAACTCAAGATGATGAAGATAAGATCTCAACTTATATTCAATTTCTTTAGCAGATTTAATATTTGTAAAATGCCATCCTCCATCACTTATAAATCTAACACTTGAGTATTTAATTTTTGAAAAAAAAGTATCAAGTCTATAAAAAGGATACTTCCTATCTTTAATATTTCTTAACCATTGAGGACTAATTAGATCTTTTTTCCTGCAAGCTTTTGTACCAACCCATATATATTCTGGAAGTTTTAAATTAAATTTATAATAAAACATATCTTGTTGGAACATTATTATTTTTTCTTTAATATTTAAAAAATTGACATTTTTAAGATTAGGTATTTCATCGACATCAGAAATCAAAATTATATCATCATTATGAGCATCTTTTAGTCCATTAAATAAAAAATTTCTTTGTCCATTCTCTCTTCTTCCCGCGTTTAATATAGATTTTCCATATGTGATATCTTTACTGTCGTTTTTATTTAACGTTTCTAGATCTTTTGGCTCTTTGTCAAAAACTAAATAAATTATCTTACTCTTAAACGCTTTAAATCGATTGATATTGAATTTTAAATCTCTTTTTTCACCTTTATGATTAAATTTACTTTCAACAATTATAAAGTAGTCAACGAATTCATTTAATAGATTTAGTCTTAAATCTAAAACTATATCCTCGTCAAAATACATGAAACAGTCAAATATTTTCATAAATATATTTAATTCAACTTAATACTATAATAATAATTATAAATGGAAAAAAAATTAATTATTAAATTTGACGAATATTTAGAAACAGTTGAAAAACTGGCTATAGATGTAAATAAAAAATTTAAACCAACAGTTCTAGTTGGTATAATGAGAGGTGCAGCACCAATAATCGATATTTTATCAAGAATTTTTAAATTACCCACAGCTTATATTGTGATTCAAAGTTATTCAGGAAAAGGATTAGAGGATAAACAGGGAGATTTAGTATTTGCTAGAGATATAAGTTCAATAGCTAGAAAAAAAGATTTCAAGAAAGTTTTACTTGTCGACGATTTATCAGATACTGGGCTTACCTTAAATAAGAGTATTGATTGGCTTAAAAGTTATGATCCAGTTAAGAACTATATTAAAGATGTAAGAACAGCATGTTTATGGAAAAAAAAATCCTCAAAATTTAATCCAGATTTTTGTCCAATAAAATTGGATGATGATCCTTGGATAGTTCAACCAACTGAGCATTATGAGGAGTTGTCGATAAACGAAATAGTTGAGAAAAATAAATAAGGCCAGAATAAATCTGGCCTTACAAAATTTAATTTTTTAAGCTACCGCAAAACTTATTGCACTTAGAATTGCAATAACCCAAATAGCAGGAGATGTAGTTGAAAATTTTCCCGTAAATATCTTTATCAAAGCGTATGAGATAAAAGCTAAAGCAATTCCATTGCTTATACTGTAAGTTAGCGGCATAGCAATCATCGCGAGTACTGCAGGCGCAGACTCAGCAATATCATCCCATTCAATATCGGTAATATTTCTTACAAATAAAACTGCAACATATAACAATGCAGCACCATCTATTTCTTTTGGTAAACTTGTTGCTAACGGAGCAAAAAATAGGCATGCAAGAAAAAGTACACCAATCACTAAAGATGTCATTCCTGTTCTCCCGCCTGCCTTTACACCTGCTCCTGATTCAACATAACTTGTTACAGTTGTGGTACCCATAAAAGCTCCAGCTACAGTTCCAACACTATCAGCCATCATAGCTTTATTAATATCTTGGACTCTTCCTTTGTTATCGACTTTCCCCGCAACGTTTGCAACTGATGTTAATGTTCCAGCAGTATCGAAAAAATCTATAAATAATAGTGTAAATACAACAGTAGACATACTTGCAGTTAATGCTGCTGACAGATCAAAATCAAACAGATAAGTCATCGGAGGAATGCTTCCAACAACTCCATTAAATTTTGCTAATCCACTTACCCATGCAATAATACTGAATGCAATTATACCAATTATTATATTCCCTTTTATTTTTAACTTTTCCATTACAATAATGGCTACAAAAGTAAGGCATCCAAGAAGAACTAATGGATTTTTTAGATCTCCTAAAGTTACAAGTGTAACTGGATGGTCTCCAACAACTCCCATAATTTCTAATCCAATAATTGCTAAAAATAGTCCTATACCCGCTCCAATTCCAAGTTTTAAACTTCTTGGTATTGAATTTATTAACCATGACCTAATTGGTGTTAAAGATATAATTAAAAATAATACACCTGCAACTAAAACAGCACCCAAAGCTTCCTGAGGCGTGTAACCCATTCCCGCAACAACGCCAAAAGCAACGAATGCATTTATTCCCATTCCAGGCGCTAAACCTATTGGCCAAGTTTTTCCATAAAATGCCATTATAAAACATGCCAAAGAAGTTGCTAAAATTGTAGCTGTAAAAACAGCCCCGAAATCAAAAAAACCTTTTTCTGGTCCGGCAAATTCTCCAGATAGAATAAAGGGATTTAAAAACATAATATATGCCATAGTTAAGAAAGTGGTAACTCCAGCAATTACTTCGGTTTTAAAATTTGTCTTATGTTTCTTATAATTAAAATATTTATCTAACATTTAGTTCCTCCAAATAATTTCATATAATAAACGATTCTCTTAGAAAACTCCTATTAATTGAAGGCTTTATTAACATTTTACAACTTAGAATTTAATTTTTTATTAAAATAGTTCTGTTAAAATGAATTGTGAAATCAAAAACTCTTTTTTTAGTCCTATTTTTAATTATTTTAAATTTAACTAGCTGCAAGACTGTTCAAAATAAAACAGACGAAATTGTTAAAAAAGAAAATGAAAAATTAAGTCAATTTATTGGACAACCTGTTTCAGAATTAAAAATTGTCATGGGTTTACCTGACAAAGAAGAAAAATCAAACACAGGCACAAAAGTTTTTGTCTACAAAACAACAAAATATGGAATTCCTTGTGAGAGAAAATTTGAAATAAGTAATAATGATATGATTATTGGTTTTGTATCTAAAGGATGTTTTTGACTTGTGGGGTTATGTCCCCACAAGCAAGGCTTATACTTATTTAATTTCAATAAGTTTTTTCTTTTTGTAATCAGGCACAATTCTTTCACAAGCTATTTTCAAAAGACCGTCTTTAAGCTCAGCACCATTTACTTTAACATCGTCAGCTATTGTAAATGATCTTGCGAACTGTCTTTGTGAAATACCCTTATGAATGATTTCACCATCTTTATTTTGATTTTCTGATTTGTCAACTTGTTTAGTCCGAACTGTCAACAAATTATCCTCAAACTCTACCTCTACATCTTTTTTTGAAAAACCTGCAAGGGCTACTTCAATTGAGTACATGTCCTTTCCAGTTTTTCTAATGTTGTATGGTGGGTAATTTGACTGCATTGTTAAATTACCATTACCTAGCATATTTTCAAATTGATCAAACATATCGTCGAAACCAATAGAAAATGGTCTAAGTGAGTTAAATATAGATAGATCCTTACTTGTCATATTTCCTCCTTTGTTAGCAAGGTTATTTTTAAGTCCCAATAAGGCGACTTAGTAAAATTTTATATAGGTACTAAAATTAATTTTTCAAGTAACGATTAAATTTTTCCAGCAATCTTTAAAATGAAAGCATAGTCAAAAGCTATTTCTTCAATAGCTCCATCTCTTCCTGATTTTCCTCCGTGGCCCGCATTCATTTCTGTCTTAAGTAATAAAAGATTATTGTCGGTTTTGTAATCTCTAAGTTTTGCTGTAAATTTTGCTGGTTCATCAAACAAAACTCTATTATCGCTTAAACTTGTTGTAATTAAGATATTTGGATAATCCATTTTTTTTATATTATTATATGGTGCATAAGAATAAATATAATTAAAGTGATCTTTATTATCTTTTGCATTTCCAAATTCGTCAAATTCTCCGATCGTTAATGGTAAAGAATGGTCTAGATTAGTTGTTAAACTATCAACAAATGGTACAGCCATAATCATGCCTAAAAATAAATCTGGAGCTTTATTCACAACTGCTCCCATAAGTAACCCTCCGGCAGATCCACCCATTCCTATAATTTTTCCTTTAGAAGTAAACTTTTTATTTATCAAGAAATTTGCAGCAGCAATGTAATCATTAAAAGTATTTTTCTTTTTTAGAAGTTTACCTTCTTTCCACCATTTCATTCCTCTTTCCATTCCCCCACGTATATGTGCAGTTACCCAAATAATATTTCTGTCAATTAAACTTAATCTAGTGGAAGAAAAAGATGGAGACATTGATGCACCATAAGAACCATATCCATATAAAAGAAGATTTGCAGATCCATCTAAAGGTGTATCTTTGTGTCTAGTTATTGTTAAGGGTACTTTTCTTCCATCATCAGAATTACACTCAACTCTTTCTACAACATAATTTTTTGGATCATGACCTGATGGAATAATTTGTTCCTTTACCAATTTTTTTTCTTTTGTTTTTAAATTATATAAATAAGTTCTAGATTGAGTTTTTGGAGTAGAATATGAGATATAAATTAAATCTGTGTTTCTATCTCTCTGTGTATGAGAAATACTAGCATCATAAACTTCCTCATCTGAAAAAATAAGCTCTTCCTCTTTATTTGATTTGATATCTCTCACAAAAATCTTATCTAAGGCGTTTGTAAGTTCAGATCTTATAATCCAGTTATTCAAAAATGTAAGTCCACCAATCATGCTTTCATCTTTTGATGGGATAAATACTTCCCACTCGTTTGACTCCAAACTTTTTGATCTTTCAATTTTAAAATCCTCAGCATCTTTGTTAGTATGAATATAAAAGCAATCACCCCAAGAACTCACACTATAAATAATTCCTTTTTCTCTTTTTCTAACCAATTTTGGTTTAGGTAATTTTTCATTAGTCTTAAAATAATATTTTTCAGAGGTATTATGATCTGATGAATTAATAAAATAGTATTTTTCATCTGCACTAATACCTATACTTACTGTAAATGCAGGAGTTTTTTCCTCAAATATTAAAATGTCATCCGTAACTGATTTCCCAATTTCATGCCTAAAAATTTTTTTAGGTCTGTGATTTTCATCTAGCTTAGAATAAAAAATAAATTTATCATCTAAACTAAACAGCACAGAACCTGAGGTATTTTCTATTTTATCTGTAATTATTTCATTCGTCTTTATATCCCTCACGTGAATGGTAAAATACTCAGAACCTTTTAGATCTAATGAATACGCTAAGTACTTATCGTTATAGCTCACTTCTAAATCACCAACCCCAAAATACTCAGTTTTAAGTTTTTCTTTTTCTCTATCTCCATTCCAAATTTCCTCAACATCATCAGATCCAATTTTTTTTCGTAATTTAATCGAATAATTTCCTTTTGTTGTTGTTTTTGTCCAATACTCATAATTGGTATCTTTGAATCTTAAAGATTCATCATCTAACTTAATTCTACCTTTAATTTCATCAAAAAGTTTTTTTTGGTATTCTTTTGTATCTTTTAAATTCTCCTCTGTATAACTGTTTTCATCCTCTAGATATTTTCTTACTTCTGGTAAGAGTTTAGAGCTATCTTTTAAAACTTCTAAAATATTGTCTTGATGTATCCAGCTATAGTTATCCTCCCAAGTCACATTGTGACAAGATTTTAGTTCTTTTTTTTTCTCTAATTGTGGTACTTTCATTTTAAATATCTATTACATGAATATTTTTTTCATAACACTAATTATTTTTGTCCTAGTGTATTTATTACTTAATTGGTTTGTTAAAACATCAAGTGCTAAAATTTCCAAAGGAATTAGATCTTTTACTATTATTTTATCAATAGTGCTTGCGGTGATTATGGCCTTTGCTGGAAGGTATATATTCTCCCTGCCATTTTTACTTATGATTTTGCCACTAATAAAGACTAAAGCTGGTTTGACCTTACTTCAGTTTGTAAGAATTTGGGGGCTTCTGAGATTTTTAAAAAATTCAGGAAGGTTTAATTTTAATAATATGGGATCAGCCGCAAACACTCAGTCTATATCACTAGATGAGGCTTATAGAATACTTAATTTAAATTCGAAAAAAAAATATTCTAAAGAAGAAGTTATGAAGTCATATAAAAATATTATGAAAAAAATTCACCCAGATGTAAGTCCAGAATTATCTAGGTTAGCTGCAATAGTAAATGAGGCTAAAGAAATAGTTTTGAAAGATGTTAGTTGATTAATTCTTTAAACTTATAAAATATTTTTTGTGGATCAATTCTATCTTTTCCTAAAGTATCATGTTTAACTGTTACTTCCCCGTCAGGTATTATCGGGAACATTTTTGAACTATAACTCCCATATAATAAAGGCGTGTCTGCCATTAAAACTATAGTTTGTATACCAATTGCAGAAGATAAGTGACTAAAACTAGAGTCATTACAAATTGCTATATCACAATTAGCAATAATAGGAAAAGTTTGAAATAAACTCATTTTATCTAAAGCTAAGCATTTGGAATTATATTTCGAATTCAATATATCTTTTAAGATACTTTGCTCTTCTTCATTAATTCCTGTAGCTAAAAAAAATCTACAATTATATTCGTTATCACACATTTCCATGAATTTTAAAAATATTTTTGATGGTATTCGTTTTGTATTTCCAGATCCACCGATACCTAAAATTATATTTTTTTCCTCTTTTTTAATATTAAATTTTATTGCTGTTTCAGAAATACTTTTTTTATCTACATCTATTTTAGGTTCGCTGTTAACGTTTTCACCGATTGTATCTTTAAGAAAATTTTGTGCCGCTAAAATAATATGCTGATTTTTTTTTTCAAATAACGGATATTGATATATTTCATTAATATATGCCAACTTACATATTAGTTTATACCTTAAAGATGAATTAAAAATAAAAACTTTTTTAAATTTATAATTTTTTAATTGATTTGCTAAAGTGATTGATCCAAAAAAACCATCATGCAATCCTTTTTTATTCTTATTATTTCTGTCTAAGTTTATAATCTCACCTACATAATTATTAAATTTAAAAATTTCTTTCGCTTTAGAATTTGCTTTAACAAGAATATCGACTTTTGTATTATATTTCTTTGCTATTGCCTCTATAAAAGGTAAGTATATTATCATATCACCGATACCCATCCTATTTTGAATAGCTAGAATTTTCATTTTTTATCAACTTTACTAAAATTTTATTTTTATATAAGTTTTTATTATGAGTAAAATTAATGGCATTTATGCGGCTTCAGTATCTGTGTTAGATAAAGAATTGAATCTAGATGTAGATAAAACAATCAAACATGCAGAAAATTTAATATTACAGGGTTGTCATGGAGTTGTAATTTTTGGTAGTACAGGACAAGCTCAATTAATTTCTGTTGCAGAAAAAACTAAGTTAATTGAGAAACTTTCAAAAAATAAATTTAAAAATAATTATATAATTGGCACAGGTTTTAATTCACTTAAAGAAACTATTAACTTTCTAAATGTATGTAAAAATTTCAATTTTGAGAATTTTCTTATAATGCCGCCGGCATATTACTTTTATACAGATAACGATGCGATTAAATTTTATTCTGAGATAATCAAAATTCATTCATGGTGCAAAATCATTTTATATAATTTTGAAAAATTGTGTGGATATAAATTTTCAGTAGAATGTGTTGAGGAGCTTGTAAAAAAATATCCGGATCAAATCATAGGAGTAAAAGATAGTACATATAATTTATATAAAAACTTGAAATTAAAAAATTTTTCTATTCTACCTGGTTCAGAATTAAAATTATTAGTTGGTTTAGAATTAGGATGCTCAGGTATAATTACTGCAACCTGTAATGTTACAGCGGAGCTATCACGTAATGTTTATGATAATTTTGTAAATCAAATGGACCAAATTAATAACCAAAAATTATGTAATGTGAGGGAGATATTTGATAAATATAATTTAATATCTGGTATTCATACATTTTTGTCTAACTCAGACAATTCTTATGCAAATCTGTTGCCTCCACTTTCTTTGTTAAATCAAGACAGTAAAAAAAAACTACTTGATGAATTAAACAAATTAGATTTTAATTATAATTTTTTAAAGGTTGCTTAAAATGAAATTAGCAAAATTCCTAAATAGATTATTTATCAAAAATGGTTTTATTTTAATTGATGCCGACAGTAACAAGTATAAGATTGGAAATCCCAAAAAAGAGAATCCAATTACTCTGAAACTTTTAGATAAAAGTTTACATTATAAGTTACTATTTCACCCAGACCTTTATTTTGGAGAGGCTTACTCAAATGGATCTGTTGTTATTGAAAATGGTTCACTAACAGACTTTTTAGAAATTGCATTTGAAAATATCGGAAGAGGTGAGATAAATAATTACGGAATGATAATTAATAAGCTAAGAGGATTTTATAAGACTTTAACAAGCTTAAACTTTGTGAAAAACTCAAAAAAAAATGTTGCACACCATTATGATATATCTGAAAAACTTTACGATTTATTTTTAGACGAGAAAAGACAATACTCTTGCGCGTACTTTAAAGATGAAAAAAATACTTTAGAAGAAGCACAAAATAATAAGATCGACCATATAATTAAAAAACTTAAATTAGAAAATGATCAGAGAGTTTTAGACATTGGAAGTGGATGGGGAACATTAGCATTAGATATAGCGAAAAAAACTAAATGTTCAGTACTTGGCATAACTCTCTCAGAAAACCAGTTGCAGTATAGCAAACAAAAAGCGAAAGAGATGAATTTAGAAAATCAAGTTGATTTTAGACTTGAAGATTATAGAAATTTAAATGAAAAGTTTGACAGAATAGTAAGTGTTGGAATGTTTGAACATGTAGGTAAAAAATTTTATAAAACATACTTTAATGCAGTATCAAAATTACTTTCTGAAGATGGTATCGCATTGATACATACGATAGGATCAATTAATCCTCCGCGTCATCAACAGCCATGGATCAATAAATATATTTTTCCTGGAGGATATACACCAAGTTTAAGTGAAGTTGCTGACCCAATAGAAAAATCTGGTCTAGTGCTTTCTGACATTGAGGTTTTAAGAAAGCATTACGCACATACCTTAAGACATTGGAAAGAAAGATTTTTAAGTAAAAAAAGTGAGGTTTTAGAAATGTTTGATGAAAAATTTTTTAGAATGTGGGAATTTTATCTTGCAAGTTGTGAAATGGCTTTTAAATGGGGAGACCAGGTTGTATTTCAATTCCAATTATCAAAAAAATTAGGTTCTGTCCCGAACACAAGAGACTATATTTATCAACAATAAATTGATAAATCTCATAGGCCCTCTAGATGAAAAAAAAGAAAAAAAAAAATAAAAAAGCTAAAAGAATCTCTAAAATCAATAAGATTAAAAAATCCTCAATAAAGTCGAAAAAACAAAAGAAAACAAAAAAAAGAAAAAAGTTTCAAAAAAAAAAAGTTAAAGTCGATAAGAAAAATAAAGAAAATCAAATCTTATTAAAATTAATAAGACTTCAAAGCTCTTTGAAGCCTAAAATTAAAATAAACTTCAATCCTTTTGTAACTATCGATACTTTCCTTCAAAAATTCTTTACAAAAATCTCAGATACAATCAATGAGTATAAGGTATTACAAAAAGATGAAACGAGAAGAAAAAAAATTGAGGAAATGGAAAGAATTGAGAAAGAGAAAATAGATAAAAAATTACAGCTAGAAGAAGAAAAGAAAGCTAATTTGAAACTTAAAGAACAACTATTAAAAGATGAGATAAAACTAGAGAAAGAAAGAGTTAAAGACATCAAATCATTTTTAAGAAAAGAACAAGCGATAATAAGACAAGAACAAGCCGAAAAGCAGAGAAAATTCTTTGAACAGCTTAAATTAGAAAAACAAATCGAAAAATTTAGAATTAGAGAAATAAAAGAATTAGAACAATTAGAAAAAATCTCACTAAAAGAAAAAAGGGAAGACTATGCAGGATTACAGGAGAGAATAGATAAGTTAAGAGAAAAATATAGAATTATAAGAGATCAAAAAATTCGAGAGAGAGTAGAGGCTCTAGGAGTAAAAATACATGGCGATGAAGATAGGGAAACGCTACTTCAAAAAGAAAAAGATTATACTTTAGCAAGACAAAAAATTGAGTTTGCTTTAGAGAGCTTTTATAGAAGTGCAAGCAGTTTAGTGTTTCAGCTTAATAAAAGACATATTACAAGACAAATGTCCATTTTAAGATGTATAGACCGAAGATTTGAAACAGGAGAAATTTTTATTAAGTGGGATGAAAATGAGGATGATAATTGGCTGATATTGATTTACATAAAAAATAATTCTCCTGACGAAGGGATAGTAATAGAGGATAAAACCAATCCAGAAAAAAATTTATCTTATGATTATAAAACTACAGAAATTTTTAAAGCCTCAGATCAAATGGTAGATTCGTTAACACAATTAATTGCAAAGGTAAGAAAAAAAAAAGAAAATTAATTTTTAATTAAATTTTTTTAATTTATATTCCCAACTACCCATTCTTTCATACGAAACTTTTAAAATTATATTGGTACTAGGATCCATCCATACAATGAAATCAAGCTTTTTATCTTCAGCAATGTTTTGATTTTTGGATTTTAAACTAAATTTATTCGAATTTATTTTTCTTCCTAGGATTTCTAGTACTTCATCACCTATATATTTAACTTGTTGTTTTTTTATACTTCCTGATAAAGGACTTATTTGTGTATCCGTTTGCAAAATTTTGTAATTCCACCAATTGCCTATTACGTTATCAAGAGTAGCATTTCCTTTATATGATGAACCATTTATTAAATATTCTGTTTTATCCTCTGAAAGTTTTAAATTTACATATTTAACTTTCTTATTTTGAAAAGTTTCAGATTCAAATGATACTAAATTATTATTTTTGTAAATTTCAGTTCCCAAGCTATTAATTTTAAATATATTTACACCTAAGACGTCTACTTTAAATTTTGTCTCGTTTTCAACTTTTAAAAGAGTATTTTCTTTTGAGAATTTATAATTTGAGAATCCAATCACATCACCATTTCTTAATACTTCCATTTCAATATAATTCAAATTTACTATATCTTCAGAAAACGATGTTTTAATGCTGCCAACAATTAAAATTAAAACTGTTATGAATATTTTTTTCATAAATATAAGTTTATAGATTTTTTTAATTACTAAAATAAGATTATTTATTTGCAAATTATTTTTTATTAGGATTTATTAAGTTTTATAACTAAATAAACTATGTTTTTAAAAATTAAAAATATCCCAAGAGTTTCGTGGAGCTCTGAAAAGCCACTTAATTTAAAACCAAGAATATCAACTTTTTTCTTTTTATGCTTTGGGTTAAGTTTGTTTGGTATAGGTGAAGGTTTATTGCTCGTTTCATATACTGGAGCTTCTCCTTGGAGTGTTCTAGCTCAAGGTATTTCTTTAAAAGTAAATTTTTCAATTGGAATTATAACTTTTTTTATTAGTATCTTTGTAATATCACTTTGGATTTTTTTAAATCAAAAACCAGGAATTGGCACAATACTTAACGCAGTGATTATAGCTGCAATGATAGATGTTTGTTTAAATTATGTGTCTACCCCAGAAAGTTTTGCTGCAAAAATGATATTGGCGGTGTCAGCTGTTTTCTTAGTAGGAATAGGTAGTGGAATTTATCTCGTGGCTAATTTGGGTCCGGGACCTAGGGATGGCTTGATGACTGGACTTCAAAAAAAAACAAACTTACCAATTGCAGCCGTTAGAGCGTTCTTAGAAATAACTGTAGTTAGTATTGGTTGGTATCTAGGAGGCACGGTTGGTATTGGAACCATACTTTTCGCATTTGGTATAGGACCAGCAGTGGCACTTGGCTTGTTTATTGTTGGTAGAATTTTTAACTAATTTCTTGTATTTTATTAGTCGAATCAATTTATTTTAAAATGAAAGAATTAGTAAAATATTTACAATTAGGCCTCCTAGGAATAATTTTAGTAAGTACAATTATTGCTGTTGTTTTAGAAATTAAATTAATGTTTGTGAACACATCAGTCACTCTTGCTGACTTACTTTTAATGTTCCTATATTTAGAGGTATTAGCAATGGTTAGAGTTTTTTGGGACCAACAATCTATAAGTATTACTTTACCACTTCTTATTGCAATTACTGCTCTCTCACGATTTATAATTTTACAAGGAAAAGAAATGGATCCTTCCGCGTTGGTTTATGAAGCTGTAGCAATTGTATTAATTGCTGGGGCAATTGTTATTTTGAGATTGAGACATAGCGATAAGTTGGGAATATCAAAAAAAAAGAAAAGTAAATAAATAGGATTTTCAACAAATTAGTGATTTATACAACCTAGTGTAAGGAGTATTTTATTTCTATGTGGTTTGTTAGAATTAGACTACATAGGTTTGTTAGATTAACTTTTCGCCCACCATGAAAAGAATACCCAAAAAAAAAGGGCAGTTAAAACCGCCCTTTTTTTAAATTTTTTTTCAGATTAATGGGATTACATTCCCATACCACCCATACCTCCCATACCACCCATTCCGCCAGGAGGCATAGCAGGACCAGAATCCTTCTCTTCAGGTTTATCAGCAATCATTGCTTCAGTTGTTACTAACAAACCAGATATTGAGGCTGCATCTTGTAAAGCAGTTCTAACAACTTTTACAGGATCTATAATACCCTCTTTAAACATATCTACATAATTCTCAGTTTGAGCGTCATAACCATGCGAAGTTTTATTTTGTTCTAAAAGTTTACCAACTACAACTGATCCATCAACACCAGCATTTTTTGTTATCTGTCTTATTGGTGCTTGCAAAGCACTTTTAACAATTTCAACTCCAGCTTTTTGATCATCACCTTTTACTTTCACTGATTTGTCAATGTCTTGTGAAGCGTATAACAATGCGCAACCACCACCAACAACAATACCTTCTTCTACAGCTGCTCTTGTAGCATTTAAAGCATCCTCTACTCTGTCTTTTCTTTCTTTAACTTCTACCTCAGTTGCTCCACCAACTTTGATAACTGCAACACCACCTGCAAGCTTGGCAAGTCTTTCTTGTAGTTTTTCTTTGTCATAATCTGATGTAGTTTCGTCAATTTGTTGTTTAATTTGGTTACATCTAGCTTCGATGTCTGATTTTTTTCCTGATCCACTTACTATTGTACTATTTTCTTTATCTACTTTAACTCTTTTTGCAGACCCAAGATCATTTAATTTAACATTTTCAAGTTTAATTCCTAAGTCTTCAGAAATTACTTGGCCACCAGTAAGTATCGCAATATCTTCTAACATTGCTTTTCTTCTATCACCAAAACCTGGAGCCTTGACTGCAACAACTTTTAATCCGCCTCTAAGTTTATTTACAACCAAAGTTGCCAAAGCTTCACCTTCAACATCCTCAGAAATTATCATTAATGGCCTGCCAGCTTGAACTACCGCTTCTAAAAGAGGGACCATCGGCTGAAGGTTTGTTAATTTTTTTTCGTGTAAAAGTATTAAAGGATTCTCAAGCTCAGTTGTCATCTTATCTCCGTTTGTAATAAAATATGGAGACAAGTATCCCCTATCAAATTGCATACCCTCAACTACATCAAGCTCAGTCTCTATACCTTTTGCCTCTTCGACTGTTATTACACCTTCGTTTCCAACTTTCTGCATCGCTTTAGAAATCATATTGCCAATTTCTTTATCTCCATTAGCTGAAATAGTTCCAACTTGAGCAATTTCATCACTGTCTTTAACTTTTTTTGCAGAAGAAATTAATTTTTGTTTTACTTGGTCAACTGCTGCATCTATTCCTCTTTTAACATCCATTGGATTCATGCCCGCAGTTACATATTTACATCCTTCTTTAACAATTGCTTGAGCTAAAATTGTTGCTGTAGTAGTTCCATCTCCAGCTTCATCGTTTGTTTTGCTAGCAACTTCCTTCACCATTTGAGCGCCCATATTTTCAAATTTGTCCTCTAGATCGATTTCTTTAGCTACTGTAACACCATCTTTGGTAGTTCTTGGAGCTCCATAAGATTTGTCAATTACAACGTTTCTTCCTTTTGGACCTAATGTTGTTTTCACAGTGTTTGCAAGAATATCAACACCTTTTAACATTGCTGCTCTTGCATCTGCATCGAATTTAACTATTTTTGCCATTTCAATCTCCTTAAATTATTTTCCTGTTGAAATACCCATAATGTCTGATTCTTTCATTATGCTGTATTCTTTTCCACCAATTTTAACTTCTGTTCCAGACCATTTTCCGAAAAGAACTTTGTCTCCAACTTTAACATCCATCGGAATTATTTTTCCGTCTTCGGTTTTTGCTCCCCCGCCTACAGCAACAACTTTACCTTCTTGTGGCTTCTCTTGAGCTGTATCAGGTATTATTATTCCACCAGCAGTTTTTTCGCTGCCATCTAAGACTTCAATTAGCACTCTATCGTGCAAAGGTTTAAATTTCATAAAAACTCCTATAATATGTGGTTCATATAAAGATGCTTGGCAATTATTTCAAGATATCATCAATAATTTTAAACCTTAAAAAACCAAGAAATATTGATTTTTTTAAGCTATATCTCCTAGATGCCAAAAAATTTAGATGATTTAGGACTGAAGTCAGTAGCTAACAGCTATGATGTCTTCTTTATAGATATTTGGGGCGTACTTCACAATGGATTAAGTCTCCACCAAACTTCTGTTAATGTTTTAGATGAATTAGAAAAATTAAATAAAAAATATGTTTTGCTCACCAATGCACCAAGACCAAATAAAACTGTAATTAAATTTTTAAAAAAAATGGGGTTAGATGAAGATAAATGTAGAAAAGTTTATACATCTGGGGAGTCTGCACTTAAATATTTAGAAAAAAATTATAAAGAAAAAAATTTTTATCATATTGGACCTCCAAGCGATTTTGATCTTTTTCAACTGTTTGAAAAAAATAAAATTAATAATTTGGTACAATCTGATTTCATATTATGCACAGGACTTTTTGAAGAATATGAACAAGACCTAAAATATTATAAAGAATTATTCAAAAACGTAATTGGCAAAAAAATGATATGTACGAATCCTGATTTAATTGTAGATAGAGGTAATATTACAGAATATTGTGCAGGAGCTGTAGCGAAAATATTTGAAGATCTTGGCGGTAAGGTTGAATATTTTGGTAAACCGTATCCACCTGTGTATCAACAGGCTGCAGATATAAAAAATAAAAAAATATTGTGCATTGGAGACAATCTTAATACTGATATTAAAGGTGCTAATATTCAAAATTTCGACTCTATGCTAATATCCTCAGGAATACATAAAAAAGAAATAGACAAAAATATTGAAAAAGTTCAATTAAAATACAACGTAAAGATTGATTATTATCAATCACTTTTAAAATGGTAAATAAAATTAAATATTACAAAAATTTCGATATTCAAAAAAAACATAAAAACTCAATTATATTAATTGGTAATTTTGATGGGGTTCATTTAGGACATCAAAAATTATTTAAAAAAGCTTCAATTTTAAAAAAAAGAAAAAAATACAAAATTGGGGTAGTAACATTTGATCCAATCCCCAAGATGTTTTTTTTTAAAAAAATTAAAAATTACAGAATATCTAATTTAAACCAAAAGTTGGAAATTTTAAAAAAATTTAATGTTGATTTTGTTATCAATAAAAAATTTGATTTAAAATTTTCGAAGATAAAATGTAACCAATTTATTGAAAAATTTCTGTACAAAAAGTTATCTGCAAAATTAATTTTCGTTAGTAATAATTTTAGATTTGGAAACAAACGAGAGGGAGATGTAAAATTATTAAAATTTTATGAAAAAAAATTTAATTATAAAATAATAAATCCATCACCCTTAAAAAAACAGAAAAAGATTATATCCTCAACATCAATACGGAAACTTTTAGAAACAGGACAAATTTCTACTGCTAATAAATACCTAGATAGAAATTGGTCCATTCAGGGAATTGTACAATTTGGAAGAAGATTGGGCAAAACTATCGGGTTCCCAACTTGTAATATAGATATTGGTAATTATGTGATAGCCAAACCAGGAGTTTACGCAGTCAAAATATTAATCAATAAAACAAAAAAAAAACTGAGTGGTATTGCAAACTTAGGTTATAGACCTACATTTAACCAAAATAAAATTCTTCTCGAGGTAAATATTTTTAATTTTAAAAAAAATCTTTATAATAAAATGCTTACTGTTGAGTTTTTAAGATTTATAAGAGGTGAAAAAAAATTTAATGGTATAGAAGAGTTAAAAAAACAAATAAAAAAAGATGTAAAAACAGCTAAAAAATTAAAATGAGCAAAGATCAAATTAACCTTCCAAAAACAGCTTTTTCAATGAAAGCAAATCTTCCATTGAAAGAACCTAAGATCGTTGAACATTGGAATAAAATTGACCTTTACAATCTATTAAGAGAAAATAATAAAGGCAAAGAAAAGTTTGTTCTTCACGATGGACCTCCTTATGCAAATGGTAATATTCATATGGGAACAGCTTTTAATAAAATTCTTAAAGATATAATTACAAAATTCCATCAAATGAATGGTAAAGACTCAGTATATGTTCCAGGATGGGATTGTCATGGGTTACCGATTGAATGGAAAATAGAGGAACAATATAAAAAAAATAAAAAAAATAAAAATGACATACCAGTCGTTGAATTTAGAAAAGAGTGCAGAGAGTTTGCTAATAAATGGATTAAAGTTCATAAAGAACAGTTTAAAAGGCTTGGAGTTGTTGGAGATTGGGAAAATTACTATTCTACAATGAGTTACGATGCTGAGGCTCAAATAGTAAGAGAATTAGGTAAATTTTTAAAGGAAGGAAGTTTATATAGAGGCTACAAGCCAGTTTTGTGGTCCACTGTAGAAAAAACTGCTCTTGCGGACGCAGAGGTTGAATATATGGATCATACATCAGACACGATTTATGTGTCATTTCCTATTCAAAAATCAAAATTAAAAAATCTTTTAGATGCTGAGGTAATCATCTGGACAACCACACCATGGACAATACCAGCAAATAAAGCTTTGGCTTATAACAAATCTTTAAAATATATTGTAATACAAGTTAATGACAAAGGTGATTTTAACAATAGAAAAATTATAGTTGCAAAAGATCTTTTAAAAAGTGTCGTTGAGGATTGCAAAATTAACGACTACAAAATTATAAGTGAAATTAATGGATCCGATTTTGATGGAGTAGTTTGCTCCCATCCATTTAAGAATTTAGGATATAATTATGATATACCGATGCTTGAGGCAAGGTTTGTTACGACAGAACAAGGCTCAGGAATAGTACATTGCGCTCCCAGCCATGGACCAGATGATTTTAATTTATGTTTAAATAATAATATTAAAGCTGTGGAAACAGTTGATGATGATGGAAAATATACAAAACATGTTTTAAATTTTGAAGGCATTCATATTTTTAAAGCAAACCCAATAGTTATTGAGAAGCTTAAAAATGAAAAAAATTTATTAGCGAATGGAAAACTAAACCACTCATATCCTCATTCCTGGAGATCCAAAGCTCCTTTAGTCCACAGAGCCACACCTCAATGGTTTATTTCTATGGAAAGCCACAAATTAAGAGATAAAGCTTTAAAAGCTATTGATGATACAGAATTTTATCCTGCAAAAGGGAAAGAAAGATTGAGATCAATGATCGAAACAAGACCAGATTGGTGTGTTTCTAGACAAAGAGTTTGGGGTGTTCCACTGCCTATATTTATTTCTAAAACAGATGGAAAAGTTTTAGTAGATGAAGACGTGTTTGAAAATATTGCAGCTATTTATGAAAAAGAAGGATCAGATTGCTGGTTTTCAGATGATCCTCAAAAATTTTTAGGAGATAAATATAAAGCTAAAGATTATGTTAAACTAAAAGATATTGTTGAGGTTTGGTTTGATAGTGGATCTACACATTCATTTGTTCTAGAAAAAAGAGAAGATTTAAAATGGCCTGCATCTATGTATCTAGAAGGATCTGATCAACATAGAGGATGGTTTCACTCCTCATTATTAGAATCTTGTGGAACAAGAGGTAGAGCTCCATTCGAAAGTATTTTATCTCACGGATTTGTGATGGATGGTAAGGGTTTGAAAATGTCAAAGTCTTTAGGAAACCAGATATTTCCTGAAGATATTCTAAAAAAATATGGAGCGGATATCCTTAGAATTTGGGTGACTGCATCCGATTATTCTGAAGATTTAAGGATAGACTACTCAATTTTAGAGCAACATGCTGAGGCATACAGAAAGATTAGAAATACATTTAGATATTTAATGGGAAACATAAATGACAACTATTCTGAACAAGAATATAGCAAAATTAACTTAACTAAACTCCCTGAACTTGAAAAGCTGATGTTACACAAATTGTATATATTAAATGAAAAATTTAATTCAAACTTTAAAGAATATAATTTTCATGTTTTATATAAAGAATTATTAAACTTTTGTACTGTAGATCTTTCTTCATTTTATTTTGATATTAGAAAAGACACTTTATATTGCGATAAAAAAAATTCAGATAAGAGACAAAGTTGTATTTTAATATTAAATACAATATTGGACGCCTTATTAAAATGGTTTGCACCAATTTTATCTTTTACGACAGAGGAAATCTTTAGCCTTTTAAATAAGAACGAAAAAAGCAGCATACATTTAAAAAAGTTTCCGGAATTTCCAAAATCTTGGAAAAATGAGGAGCTTAATAGCAACTGGGAAAAAATAAACAAAATAAGAGATGTTGCAAATATTAGTATTGAAGAAAAAAGAGCAGCCAAAACAATAGGATCTAGCTTAGAAACCGCAATTGATATCAGATTGAGTAAGAAGCTTTATGATCTCGCAAAAAAATATGATTTTTCAGAAATATGTATAACTTCACTTGCAAATATTATTTTGGATGAAAATGTGAAAGATGAAATAGAAGTAAAAACTTTAAAAGCAAACGGAAAAAAATGTTCTATTTGTTGGAAAATTAGAGAAACAGAGTGTGAAAGACACCCGACATGCAGCTTTAAATGACAAAATTTTTAAATAAAAAGATTTTTTTTTATTTTTTAATTACATTATTAATTTTTACTTTAGATAGAATTTCAAAGATGTATGTAATAAATATTGCTGAAACTTATGGCAAAGTAGATATTTATATTAATCAATTTATAAATATAATTTTAGTTTGGAATACTGGAATAGGTTTTGGATTATTATCTTTTGAAAAGCAATTTGCATATAATTTTATCACTCTAATAATTCTGCTAGTAAATATAGTCATTTTATATTTAGGAATAAAATCTAACGATTTTAAAGGATATCTTTTTTTTATTATTTTAGGAGGTTCTCTTGGTAATCTTTTTGATAGAATTTACTATTCAGCGGTCCCTGATTTTATAGATATAAATTACAACGATTTTCATTGGTTTATTTTTAATGTTGCTGATATATTTATTACAATTGGAATTGTATGCCTTATTTTTGTTGAATTATTATTCAATAAAAAGGAAAATTTAAATGAAAAATAAATTTGTCTATTTAACTTTTATATTATTTTTTCTTAACGCATGTCAAACGTTGCAAGATGGGCTAGCAGGAAATAAAAATAATAATAGTGATGAGTTTTTAATTGAAAAAAAAAACCCATTAGAGATGCCTCCAGAATTTGGCGCTCTTCCAGAACCAGCAAAAAAAGTGAATATTATTGATAAGACTGAAAAAATAAATGAAGACATCGAGAATCTTATTAAAAAAGAAAGTTCAACAAATAAAACCCAAAGTTCTGATCAATCAGCTGAAGATTTCGTATTAAAGCAAATTAAAAAGAATTAATGCTTACCAAAAATATAAGACTAAAAGGCTTCGGTATTACAAAAAATAAAAAAAAAATCGCATTACAAGTTTCAAAAAAATTAAATTTTTATAAAAAAAGCAGATTAATAAACAGTTTTTCTGAAAATTATCGTTTTGATTTCAATAATAACAGTGTGAATAAATTCAAAAAATATACCAATTTTAATTTGATTGGTATGGGTGGATCTTCATTGGGCGCTAAAGCTATATATAATTTTATGAAACCTAAAATTAAAAAAAAATTTAACTTTTTAGATAACTTAAATTCTAGAAATAATAATCAAAAAAATAAAGACCAGACTGTTAATATAATTATTTCTAAATCAGGAAATACCCTAGAGACTATTGCAAATTATTCATCACTTAAACAAAAAAATAAAAATATTTTTATTTGTGAAAACACAAATAATTATATTAAAAATTTGGCAAATAAACTTAATTGTTTAATAATTAATCATAAAAATTATATTGGAGGAAGATATTCTGTTTTATCAGAGGTTGGTATGTTACCTGCAATTTTTATGGGATTAAAACCAAAAAACTTTAAGAATTTAAATTATCTTGTTAAAAATAAATTTTTTATAAAGTCTTTAATTGATAGTGTAGTGTCGACATCGTACTTTATAAAAAAAAGAAGTATAATTCTATTATATTAAATTACGATGAGCTCTCTAAAGAATTATTTGAGTGGTATCAACAGCTAGTTGCAGAAAGTTTAGGAAAAAATTCCAAAGGAATTTTGCCAGTAGTTTCGAATATGCCAAGAGATAATCATAGCATGATGCAACTATATCTTGACGGTCCAAAAAATTCTTTTTTTACCTTTTTTAATGTTGTTGACCACGATAAAAAAAAAATTAATAACTCAAAATTATTATCAAATTTTAAACACTTAAAAAATAAAAACCTTTATCAGATAAAGTATGCACAAAAGATTGCTACAGAGAATGTTTTTAAAAAAAGAAATATACCGTTTAGAAGTTTTAATGTTTTAAGGCGCTCTGAACAAGCATTAGGAGAATTATTCACTTTTTTTATGTTGGAAACAATTTTATTAGGGGAGATGACAAAAGTTAATCCCTTTGACCAACCATCAGTAGAGCTGATAAAAGTAGAGACGAACAGAATTTTAAAAAATTAGAGTTTTATAAAGTAGATTTTAGATAATCCATATATCCTCTCTGATAAAATCTTTAATTTTTCTGGAAATATATCGTCAGTTTTTTTATTACGATGTAATATTAGTAATCCATTTTTATTTAAAATTTTTCTTTCAATTATAATCTCCAGCAAAATATTTATTTTTTGTTCCTTGTAAGGTGGGTCCAAAAAAATAAAGTCAAAATTATTTTGTGAACTTTCAATTTGGTTTATGAGGTCTGTAACACTTGTATCAAAAATATTAGATTTACTGAGACAATTAAGATTTAACAAATTTTTTTTTAATACTTTGAAAGCTGGAGAGTAATTTTCGCAAAAATATACTTTTGACGCACCTCTTGATAGACACTCTATACCAAATGATCCAGATCCAGAATATAAATCTAATACTTTAGAATTTAAAATTTTTTTTTTAATTAGGTTTGAATGTTCAATAATATTAAATATCGACTCTCTGACCATGTCTTTTAAGGGTCTAGTAAATTTATCAGTTGGCAAAGAGATCTTCTTATTTTTATAGATACCACCAATAATTCTCATACGCCAATAACTTTATAACCAATATCTTTTCTATAAAAACCTTTTTCCCAATTTAGTGTTTCTAAAATTTTAATAGTTTTATCTTTAGAATTAGAAAATTCGTCAGTTATAGCAACAATATTCAATACTCTTCCACCGGTGGCTAAATATATGTTTCCCTCTATTTTTGTCCCAGCATGAAAAATATATTCATCATTATCTAATATAATATTTCTTATTTGATCAATGTTAGCATTTTTTTCATATTTGTCTGGATATCCATTAGAACACAAGACAATGCATATACTTTTCTTGTTTTTCCATTTTATTTCTAAATTTAATAATTTTTTTTCACAACAAGCTAGAATAATTTCCCCAAGATCTGTATCTAACAAAGGTAATATTGTCTGGCATTCTGGATCACCCATTCTTACATTAAACTCAATTAGATAGGGTTCATTATCAACAATCATTAATCCAACATACAAAAAACCACAATAATTTGATCCAAGCTCTTTAATTCCTTCTAAAGTAGGCTTAATTATTTTTTCATTAATTTTTTTATCTAATTCAAAGTTATAAAGTCTTGATGGTGAGTAGGCTCCCATACCTCCAGTATTTTTTCCAGTATCATTTTCCCCAACTCTTTTGTGGTCTTGCGCTGTTTGAAAAAATTTATAATTTATTCCATCAGATACAATGAAGTAACTCATCTCCTCTCCTAATAAAAACTCTTCTACTAGAACGCAATCAGCTTTACCAAAACGCCCACCAAATATTTCTTTAATTGCATTCTTACCTTCATTTTCATTTTTAGAAATATAAACCCCTTTTCCTGCAGCCAATCCATCAGCTTTAATTACTAAAGGATATTTTTTATTTGAAAGATAATTTAAAGCAGATTTTTCATCTTTGAAAATTTCAAAATTAGATGTTGGTATATTGAATTTTTTACACAATTTTTTTGTAAATGTTTTTGAACCTTCTAATTGTGCACTAATTTTATTAGGACCAAAAACTTTTATTTTTGTATCATTAAAATATTCTACAATCCCATCGACCAAAGGCTGTTCTGGACCAACTACTAATAACTCAATATTTTTTTTTAGACATTCTTTTTTTATCTCTTCAAAATTTTTAGTTTCAATATTAACATTTTGAGCTATTTTTTCAGTTCCGGCATTACCCGGGAAGCAATAAATTTTGTCTACGATTTTTGATTCTTTTAGCTTAAAGCATAACGAATGTTCTCTACCACCACTTCCAATAATACCAATGTTCATATATATTTTATACAACTAAATAATGAAAAATAAATTAGCTAAATTAAAATATTTACCAAATAATTTCGAAATAATTGAAAATGGAGATCATGTTATTTGCGCTGTTTCAGGAAAAAAAATACAACTTGAGAAACTTAGTTATTGGAATGTTGAATTACAGGAAGCTTATTTTTCACATATAGAAGCCAGTAAAAAGAGATAATATTAATTAAACTTTTTACAATTTCCATTTATTATGTGTCCAAATCCACTGCTCTGGGTTAATTAAGATTTTTTTTTCGAGCCAAGCATTTAATTGAAGTGTAATATATTTAATATCATCCTTTTCGTTGAAATAAATTGGATCATCTATTGTCATATCGAAATAAATGTTGTCTTTTCTTTGGATATAAATAGGGACGATTGGACAATTATATTTTTTTACTAATTGTGCAGGAATAGTAGTGGTAAAGGTAGTTTTATTAAATAATAATGATTTCTCCCCTTCCGTAACTCTTTGATCAATCATCAATGCCACAGAGGTATTTTTTGAAAAGGCTTTAATAATTTCCCTAACACCACCCAATCCTTTTTTAATTTGATTTTTACATATATAATTTTTTCTTAAATTTTCCATTGTGCGATTTAGAAAAAAATTATTTAAGGGTCTATAAACAGCTGCTAATTGAATTCCATATAATTCTAATTGCATAGCCATTAATTCAAAATTATTAAAATGGCCTGATATAAAAATCACTGGCTTTCCGTCTTTTTTTATCTTTTCTAAAGTCTTTATTCCATTAATATTTAAGTATTTTTCTAATTCTTTTCTTCTAAACTTTTGTATGTACATATACTCCGAAAATATTCTTCCATAGTTTGTCCACATTTTTTTTATAAATTTTTGCATATCATCATCCGTCAAATTTGGAAAAGCGTATTGAATATTTTTTTTTACCAAATTTTTCGATCGAAATAGAGGACCTACGATTGAACCTATACTCGCTCCTAAATTTGATGCTTTTTTGTAACCAATTATTTTAAATATTAAAAAGAAAAATTTAATGAATAAAAATTCTATTAAATATTTTAATGTTTTCATTTTTAAGAAATTAATTGTAGAAATTTATTTTCATCGATTATTTCTAAATCCATTTCAATATAACTAATATCATTTCTTAATTCTTTATCAATTCTAAGATAATCTTTTTCTGTAGTGATAATTTTCAAATTATTTTTATTTGCATATTTTTTAATATTATCTATTTCGTAATTGTTATAATCATAATGATCTGGAAAAGAAAAAAATTTTAAAATTTTCAGATTGTTTTGTTTTAATGTAAATTTGAAATTTTCAGGATTTCCAATGCCAGAAAAAACAACATAATTTTGAGAGATATCAATTTCATTTAAATTTATAGGTTTATAATGACTCTCAAATACTTTAATATCTTTATTAACTTCGAATATTTTCTTTTTTATATTTTCATTATTTAT
>CACJOS010000011.1 GCA_902595115.1 uncultured Pelagibacteraceae bacterium | reverse complement strand
TTCAAATTTTTTAATAATTGACAAAATTAATAATATTTTAAAAGAACTTATAATAGAAATTGAAAAAAATTTAGATACATCAGTCAATAAAATTAATTTGATGGTTGAGCAAGAAAATTCTTACAACATAGATTTATCGATAAAAACCAATTTTGAAAATAAAATTATTGATAAAAAAGATATAGAATACTTAATTCAAGATTTAAGGCAGCAGTTATTAGCTAATTATCCCGATAAAAAATTTATTCATATTTTAGTTAAAAAATGCTTCATAGACTTAGATGAGTACAACATTATTCCCATCGGAAATAAATGTAAAAACTTTATAATTGATTTGAGCTTTATACACATTCCAAAGAAATTACTAAATGGATTGGAGGATCTTTTTAATGAGCATCAAATTTTTGTAAATAAAGTTATCTGTTCAAATTATGCAAAAACATTAATTGTTACTGATGTTGATAATCTTTCTAAAGCTGGTTTAAACATTTTAAAAGGATCAAACCTTAATGAAATTGGTATAATTCCAAAAAAAATAAAGAAAATAGGCTTTTTTGAAAAACTTTTTCATATTTTCTCGTAATTGTATTTTATCGTAATATTTATTGTTTTTTAAGGCTGAGGCTATTTAATTATAAGACCTTATGGCTTTATTAACTCAGAAAACAATAAATAAAGTATTAAAATTCGAAGGTATAACATTGCATAAAGGTAAGATTGCAAAAATGAAAATTTTACCTTCCGCACCAAATACTGGCATAAACTTTAAAAGAGTTGATTTAAAGGAAAATAACATTATACCCGCAAATTTTTATAACGTAAAAAATGCAACTTTGTGTACCACTCTAATGAATGAGGTAGGAATATGTGTTTCCACAGTAGAGCATTTGATGGCTGCTTTTTATGGATTGGGAGTTGATAATGCATTGGTTGAAATAGACCAAGATGAGGTTCCAATAATGGATGGTTCCTCTAAAAACTTTGTTGAGTCAATTGAAGCTGTGGGTCTTAAAGAAAGTGAAACACCAATTAAATTAATTAAGATTTTAAATAAAGTAACAGTTAAGGACGGTAGTAAATTTATTTCTATAGAGCCTTCAAAAACATCTTTAGAAATAGATTTCGAGATCAAATTTGAAAATGAATTAATTGGTACCCAAAGAAATTATGTAAGTGTTTATGAAGACGACTTAAAAAATATTTTGAGTTCAAGAACTTTCTGCTTATATGAAGATATCGAGAAATTAAAAAAAATGAATCTTGCTAAAGGTGGATCGTTGGATAATGCGATAGTTGTTAAAGACTCAGAAATTTTAAACAATGAAAAATTAAGAAATAAAAAAGAATTCGTAAATCATAAAATCTTGGATTGTATGGGGGATTTATATTTATCGGGCTATAAAATAATTGGAAAAGTCACTTCTTCACAAGGAGGGCATAAATTAACAAATGAGGTCATAAGAAAAGTTTTTAGCGATAATAAAAATTTTACCATCTTTGAGTTAAAAGAAAAGACTATCCCACATTCATATATTAATAGAAAAGCATTAAAATCTATAGCTTAAATTAAATTTAAGTTTTTCAATTTATCTGTTAAAAAAAGTAAATGAAAATTTCATTTAAAATTTTATTTTTTTTATTTTTATTTTTTATAATTGCTTGTTCTTCAAAAAAAGAAAAGATTTCAATTTTAGAAGATGAAAATCTTGAATTACAGATGATAGATGCCTACAAGGAGGGTTACGAAGAGCTTGAAAAGGGAGATATAATTTATGCTGCAAAAAAATTTAATGAAGCAGAATTATTATATCCACAATCAGAATGGGCACCCAAATCAGTTTTACTATCAGCCTACGCTTATTATTCTCAAAATTATTATGATGAAGCACTAGGTGAATTGGACAGGTTTTTTAAAAAATATCCAAAACATAAAAATATTGATTATGCGCATTTTTTATACGCGATGTGTTATTACGAAAATATTATTGATGAAAAAAAAGACTTAGAACCTCTTATTTTATCAAAAAAAAGATTTCAGTTTATTGTAAAAAATTATCCAGATACTGATTTTGCTCTTGATTCACAGTACAAAATAAATCTTATTAATGATGTATTAGCATCAAAGGAAATGTATTTAGGAAAATACTATATTAAAAAAAGAAAATGGGCTGCTGCAATAAATAGATTTAAAAATGTTTTAGAAAATTATGATACTACAATTTATGTCGAAGAAGCCTTACACAGACTTGTGGAAACAAATTATAAAATCGGGCTAATTGAAGAGTCCGCGAAATATGCAAATTTATTAGGTTATAACTATCAATCAAGTGAGTGGTACGAACAATCTTATAAGATATTCAATAAAGAATACATTCCTTCATTTGAAATTAAAAAAGAAAAAAAATCTGTATTTCAAAAGTTTAAAAGATTACTTAAATGAAGTCTAAAAATCCTAAAGATTTAAAAAAAATATACCTAAAAAAAATTAAATTAATTAAAAAATATGATGAAGCATATTATGACTTTAGTAAACCAATAGTTGATGATGCCACTTACGATAATATAAAAAAAGAAATAAAAGAAATAGAGGAAAAATATCCTATTGAAATAAATAATAAATCTTTATCTAGTGCTGTAGGATTTAAACCTTCAAAAAATTTTAACAAAGTAAAGCATAAGGTACCCATGTTATCTCTGAATAATGCTTTTAATAAAGAGGATTTAGAAAACTTTGAGAAAAAAATTGCTAACTTCCTTAGTTTAAAAAATAATAGTGACCTTGAATATAGTACTGAGCCGAAGATAGATGGCATTTCAGCATCTTTATTTTACAAAAATGGTAAATTTATTCAGGGCCTTTCAAGAGGTGATGGTGTAGAGGGTGAGGATATAACCGAAAATTTAAAAACAATTAATGATATTCCTAAAATTTTAAAAGGTAAAAATATACCAGATGAAATTGATATCAGAGGTGAAGTTTTTATTAAAAACAAAGACTTCGAGGGGTTAAGTGATAAGTTTGCAAATCCTAGAAATGCGGCCTCAGGCTCTCTAAGACAGAAAGATCCAAAAAAAACAAAAAAGATTCCACTAAATTTTATTGCGTACACTTTCGGTCATTCCAAAAATCTGAATGTTACAAATCAGTTTGAATTTCTAAAAAATCTAAAAAATTGGGGCTTTAAAGTAAATAAATTTAATAAACTAATAAAAGGAGTCGATAATTTAGTGGTAAATCATTTTAAATTAGAGCAGATAAGAAAGGAAATTGAATTTGATATTGATGGTATTGTTTACAAAATAAACGATTTTACTCTTCAAAAGAGATTAGGTTTTGTTGCGAATGCGCCTAGGTGGGCAATTGCGCATAAATTTTCATCAAACAAATCAATATCCGAAATATTAAAAATTGATATTCAGGTAGGTAGAACTGGGGCCATGACTCCAGTAGCAAAAATTAAACCAGTAAACATAGGAGGCGTTTTAGTATCAAATGCCACTTTACATAATGAGGATGAAATTGAGAGAAAAGATATTAGGATAAGCGATACTGTCACTGTAGAAAGGGCAGGAGACGTAATACCTAGAGTAATCTCAGTAGACCTTAAAAAAAGAAATAAAAATTCAAAAAAGTTCAACTTTCCAAAAAAATGTCCGTCATGTGGATCATCAACTGTAAAAGAATTTAATCAAATTACTAAAAGATTTGATGCGGTAAGAAGATGTATTAATGACGGGTATACTTGTGAAAAAATGGCTATAGAAAAAATTAAACATTTTGTTTCTAAAGAGGCATTAAACATCGATGGTTTAGGAAAAAAAATTGTTGAAAACTTATGGGATTTGAAATTAATTAGATATCCTCATGACATATTTAATTTAAATTATGACAAGATTTCAAAATTAGATGGATGGGGAAGCTTATCTGTAGCAAATCTAAAATATTCTATTGATAAAAAGAGAAAAATTTCTCTTAGTAAATTTATTTATTCAATTGGTATAAGACACATTGGTCAAGAGAACGCTAAATTATTATCCAAAACACTAAAAAAAATAGAAAATTTTTTAAATCTTGGAAAAAGTACTCGTTTTAATGAACTATCTAATATTGATGGAATTGGGGATACTCAAATAAAATCTATACAAAAGTTTTTCTCTAATAATAAAAACTTAATTGTGTTAAATGAGCTACAAAAAAATTTAAGTATAATCCCGGAACCAGAAATATCAAAAAATGGAATTTTGAGAGAAAAAACCTTTATGTTTACAGGAAAACTAATTGGCATAAGTAGAGCGGAAGCGAAGTCTTTAGTTGAAAAAAATTCTGGAAAAATAGTAAGCAATGTAAGTAAAAAATTAGATTTTTTAATTGTTGGTGATAAACCAACAAATAGGAAAATTAAAGATGCAGAAAGCTTAAATATAAAAGTAATTTCACAACATGAATTTATAAAAATGCTTGATATTAAAGATTCTTAACCAACCATTTTTTTTCATTTTCATTCAAAAATTTAGAAATTTTAGAATAAATTAATAGATGGTAGTTAAATAGATAATTCTTTTCTTTTTGATTTAGTAATTTGTAGTTAATTAGATCTTTATCTATTGGAGCCAAAGTTAAGTTTTCAAAAAATAACTTATTATTTAATCTTTTAACATAAACTAAGTTCTCAATTCTGATACCAAATTTACCTTCTTTATAATACCCTGGTTCATTACTCAAAATCATACCTTCTTCAAACTTTACTCGATTAAACTTTGAAATTGACTGTGGCCCCTCATGAACATTTAAAAAATAGCCAACTCCATGTCCAGTGCCATGTCCATAATCAAGATTTGATTTTTTAAGAAACTTTCTCGCTTGTATATCTAATTTTCTACCTGTATTTTGTATTGCTAAATTACTGGTCGCTACAGCAATGTGTCCTTTTAAGATTAAAGTGAATATATTCTTTATTTTTGTTGGTTGTTTGTCAAAACAGAGTGTTCTTGTAACATCTGTTGTGCCGTATTTATATTGCCCCCCTGAGTCACAAAGAAATAGATCTTTTTTTTTGATAACTTTATTTGTTTTTTTTGTAGCGCGATAATGAACGATAGCACCATTTGATCCCGTTCCTGCAATTGTATTAAAACTTGGATATAAATAATTATTATTTTTTTTTCTAAAATACTCCAATTTTTTTTCAGCTTCCATTTCCGTTAATTTTATATTTTTTGAATTTTTTATCCAAATTATAAACTTTGTTAAAGCAACCCCATCTGAAATATGGCTTTGTATCATATTTTTTATTTCAACCGGATTTTTTTTTGATTTCAAAATATAGCAAGGATCATTTCTATCAATTATCAAAAATTTTGATTTAATTAAATCCTCATTAAAAACTGACAATGTTTTGTTATCAACAATAAATTTTTTTCCCCTTAAGTCATTTATTAAATGTTTAAATTTGTTTTTATTAATAAATTGTTTACTTGATATTTTCTTTTCTTTAATTATTCTTTTAATTTTATGCTTATCTGTAATTAGATACATTTTTCTGTTTTTACTTAATATAAGATTGCAATTTGGCAGAGGTGAAAAAGGTGTATCCGATCCCCTGATGTTTAATAACCAAGCTACATTTTCAGGTGCACTTATAAATAAAAAATCTGCCCTCTTATTTTTTAAGTAATTAGATATTAATTTAATTTTTTTTTTATGATTTATTCCTGCTGCAGAATGTGGAATTGAATAAAAAGGCTTGTTTTTTACTTTGTTTTTTTTAAAAATTTGGTCAATAAAATTGTTCTTTATAGGTTTTAAATTTATTTTTTTACCAAAAAAATATTCTAATTGATAATAAGTGAATAGCTTAGGATCAAATCCCAAAATAATATTTTTAAAATAATTTTTTGGTAACTTTTCGTGAATATTTAAAATTTCAAAGTTATTACCTGATTCAATTTTTGCCTGGATTGAGTATCTACTATCAACAAATAAATAATTTTGTCTTTTTAATAAAACCGCTATTCCAGCTGAACCGCTAAAACCTGAAATTAGCTTTAATCTATCGTGTTTGACTTGCTCAGTAAAAAAAGAATCATTTTTTGGAACGATATATCCATCTAATTTATTAATATTCATTAATAAATTTAGCTTTTTAAAGTTTTCTTTTCTCATTTAATTCTTTTTTGATATCTAAGCCAACCAGGACTTCTAGTACCTTCTTCAACCTCAAAATCTTGATTAAATTCAAAATCCTCAGTATGATTTTCTATATCATCTGAGAAAGTATTTTTCTCAATAAATTTTTCAGGTAATTCCTCTATAAATCTCGATGCCATACTGTCAATCCAATCTCCCTGGTAAAATCTGTTCATTGAAAATGAGATATATGCTTTTTTCTTTGCTCTAGTAATACCGACATAAGCAAGTCTTCTTTCTTCCTCTAGGCCTTTGTCTCCTTTTTCCTCTATAGATTTTTGATGTGGAAATAAACCTTCTTCCCACCCAGGTAAAAAAACTATATCAAATTCTAAACCTTTAGAGGCATGCATAGTCATCAAATTAATCTTTTGACCATCCCAGTCTTGGTCTATAGATGTGGCTAAAGATACGTGTTCTAAAAAACTTTCTAAATTATCAAATTCTTTCATTGCGCTGAGAAGTTCTTTAATATTTTCTAATCTATTTTCATTCTCTAGGTCTTTTTTATTTTTTAGCATTGAAGAATATCCTGACTCATCCAAAATTATTTGTAAGAGTTTTACATGTTGAGCATTCTTTAATTTATAATCATTACTCCATTTGTTTAAAAAATTTAAAAAATTACTTAACCCAACTTTTGCTTTTGGCTTTATTCCGTCAATCTCAATTAGTTTTTTTGATGAGGATACGAGGGAAAGAGAATTTTTTTTTGAATAATCGTGTATTAATTTTACAGTGCTTTCACCTATTGATCTTTTTGGATTATTGATAACTCTTTCAAATGCCAAGTCATCTTTCTCTTGATAAACCAATCTAAGATAAGCGATACAATCTTTAATCTCTGCTCTTTCATAAAATTTTGTACCACCTATTATTCTATACGGTAATCCAATTTTTAAAAATCTTTCCTCAAATTCTCTTGTTTGAAATATTGCTCTTACTAAAATGGTAATTTGATTTAGTGAAAATTTTTTTTTAAGATTTTTTTCAATCTCATCACTCAATCCAATTGCTTCATCTTTTCCATTTCTATAGCAATTCAATTTTATTAAGTCACCTTCGTCTGAATTGGTTTTTAGAGTTTTACCAACTCTTTTTTTATTATTTGAAATTAATTCCGAAGCAACAGAGAGAATATTTTGCGTCGATCTGTAATTTTCTTCGAGCCTGATTACTTTTGTGTTTTCATATATCTTATCAAATTCAAGAAAATTTTTTATTTCTGCTCCTCTCCAACTATAAATAGACTGATCATCATCACCTACACAACAAATATTTTTGTTAGATCTTGCAAGTATATTAAGCCATCTACTTTGAATGTAATTTGTATCCTGGTACTCATCTACAAGAATATACTTAAAGTTTTTATTATAAATTTCGCAAATATCTTTATTTTTTTCTAAGATTTTTACACAATGCAAGATAAGATCACCAAAATCACAGCAATTTAAATCAATCAATTTTTTTTGGTAAATTACATAAATAGGAAGAATAGTTTTTTCAAAGATATCTTTTTTATTTATAATAACGTCTTCAGGAAACCAGCCTTTATTTTTCCATTTATCGATTATTGCCAATATAAACTTTGGAGAAAGTTTTTTAGTATCAATATTTTCTGATTTAGATATATTTTTAATAAGTCTGGCTTGATCATCAGTATCTAAAATTGTAAAATTTGAGTTCAAACCTGCGGCCTTTGCATGTTTTCTTAAAATTTTTGCACAAATTGAGTGAAATGTACCAAGCCAAGATAATCCTACTGCTTCAGATTTTAGTATTTTGCTGACTCTAAAGTGCATTTCTTTAGCAGCTTTATTTGTAAAAGTGACCGATAAAATTTGGTTTGGGAAAGCTTTTTTATTTTTTATTATATGCGCAATTCTAGAAGTAAGAACCTTAGTTTTACCAGATCCTGCTCCTGCCACGACTAAAACAGGCCCCTCAGTGTTGATTACAGCCTCTTTTTGTGCTGGATTTAAGTATTTTAAATATTCAAAGTTTATCATTTACAAATTATCATTATAAATCAAATAAATTTCATGAAAAAAATAAATTTTAGTTTTAAACATAATTTAAAGATAGGGATATTTGGCCTATCTGCAGTTTTTTTTTTATATTTACTATATTTATCAATACCAAGTTTATACGATACTGGAAGAGTCCAAAAAGACCTTTATAAAAGTTTATCTTCTGAAACAGGATTAAATTTAAGCTTATCTAGCAGTATAACATATAGAATTTTACCATCACCTCACTTTTTTATAAAAAATACCAAAATTTTTTACGATAAAGATGATGTATCTAACGAAATAGCAGAAATTAAAAATTTAAGAGTTTTTATTAATCAAAAAAATTTATTTAATAGAGATAATTTGATTGTAAAAAAAGTAGTTATGTCAAATGCGAATTTTTTTGTTAAAAGACAAAATATTGATATAATTAAAAATTTATTAGCAAATCCATTTTCAGAGAAAAAAACTTCTATCAAAAAAAGTAAATTTTTTTTTAATGATAAAAATAATAATATAGTTTTTATTTACTCTATTAACGATTTGATTTTTTTCAAAGATCCAAAGGAAAATAATAAAGTTTTAAAAACAAATGGAAATATTTTTAAAATACCAATCAAATTTGAATGGGTTAAAAATTTAGATAGTAAAAATACGTCTTCAACTTTCAAAGCAAGTAAAATTGATGTTGATTTCACAAATCGAGGTAATTTATTAAATGGTAATTATATTTTTGAAAATAATTTAAATATTTTATCTAACAATTTCAAAACTCAATATAAAATTGAAAAAGATGTGATCAAGATTAATTCGAAAAAATCATTTATTAAAAATACACCAATCAGTTTTGAAGGACTAATTGAATTATCTCCTTTTAATTTTATTTTAGATATGAATGCTAAAGATATCGATTTAGAATATTTTTTTAAAAATACAGTTTTTTTAAATGAATTACTTTTATCCAATATACTTTTAAATGATAATTTAAATGGCAAGATTAAGATTAAAACAGATAAGATTTATAAAAGTAAAATATTTAGTAATGGAGAATTTAATATAACTTTTGAAGAAGGAAGTTTTAATTTCGATAATTCTTTTATTAATAATGAAAAATTTTTAAAATTACGTTTAAGTGAAACATCTTTCCTTAACGAAAATGAAAAAATATATTTACTTGGGTCTTTAGAACTGGATATATATGATATAAATCAATTTTACAGAACATTCCCGATCAAAAAAAGTAAAAAATTAAAAAGAGAATTTAAAAAAGTTAAATTTAATTTCTCATTTAATTTAGCTAACTCCACATTTTTAATTGATAAAATATCTTTCATTGGGAAAAATGATAAAGTAAATCAGTCCCAAGATGTAGATAATATAGTTGAAGATAATTACAAAACAAACTTCAGTTTATCTAACTCTATACTTTTTAAAAATTTTATGAAAAAAGTTTTAATTGCTTACTTAGATGAAGGGTAAATCATTTTTTTTGGATCAACCAACATATTATACTCTTTTTCTCTAATAAGTCCTGATTTAAGAGCTTCTTCTTTTAAAGATGTATTATTTTTTAAAGCTTTTTTCGCAATTTTTGCAGCATTATCATAACCAATTTTTGGAGTTAGAGCTGTGACTAACATTAATGAATTATTTAATAGATCTTTAATTTTTTTCTTATTAGCCTTAATATTTTTAACACAAAAATTTGAAAAATTTTTTGAACTATCAGCCAGCAAATCTATAGATTGAATAATATTGTGAGCAATTAGGGGTTTAAATACGTTCAACTGAAAATGTCCATGAGATCCAGCTACAGTAATACCTGTATGATTACCAATAACTTTTGTACAAACCATTGTTATAGCTTCACATTGTGTTGGGTTTACTTTGCCTGGCATTATAGATGAACCAGCTTCATTTTCTGGTAATATTAATTCTGAATATCCAGCCCTAGGTCCAGAACCAAGAAATCTGATATCATTCGCAATTTTCATTAGACAAACTGCTGCAGTATTTAAAGATCCAGAAAAATTTACTATAGGGTCGTGCGAAGCCAATGCAGAAAATTTATTTTTTGTTACCTTAAAAGGTAATTTCGTCAATTTCGAAATTTCTTTTACGATTTTTTTGTCAAAATTTTTTGATGTATTTATTCCGGTTCCAACTGCTGTACCACCTTGAGCAAGAAAGAAAATTTCGTTCAGAGATAACTTGATTCTTTTAATTGAATCTTCAAGTTGTGATTGATAGCCAGAAAATTCTTGTCCAAGCGAAATTGGAGTAGCATCCTGGAGATGAGTTCTACCAATTTTAATAATTTTATTAAATTCTCTTACTTTATTTTTCAAATTTTTGTTTAACAATTCAAGACTTGGAATCAGTTTATTAATTGTCTTCGACGCTACAGCAATATGAATAGCAGTTGGGAAAACATCATTAGTAGACTGCGATTTATTTACATGATCATTGGGATGAACTGGCTTTTTGGTACCCTTTTTTCCTTTTAGAATTTCAATTGCTCTATTAGAAATAACCTCATTAACATTCATATTAGTTTGTGTTCCAGACCCTGTTTGCCAGACTTTAAGAGGGAAGTTGTCATTTAATTTTCCTGAAATCACCTCATCAGAGGCCTTTATAATTGCGGATGCAATTTTTTTGTCAATTTTTCTATCTTTAAGATGGACTATAGCAGCTGATTTTTTGATAATTGCTATTGACTTAATTATTATAGAATTAACTAAAATATTGCCAATATTAAAAAATTTTATCGATCTTTCTGTTGAAGCTCCCCAATATTTATCCACAGGAACTCTTATATTTCCTATGCTATCATATTCTTTTCTTGTTTTCATAAACTTTGGTTTGAGGTCATAATCTTATACATTAAGTTGCTAAAGAATCAAAGAGGAGGGTTATGACAAATTTTGAAAAAGTAGGTTTGTTTATGAAAACTTTTGGTCAAGAGGTAAAATCTAAGCCAGGTTTAGGAAATGTCCAAATAAACAAACTTAGAATCGATCTTATTGATGAGGAATTGAAAGAATTGAAGTATGCACTTCAAACAAATGACCTAAAAGAAGTAGCAGATGCATTAACAGATATTTTATATGTTACCTATGGGGCTGGTCATGCATTTGGTATAAACTTAGACAAATGTTTTGATGAGGTTCAAAAATCAAATATGAGCAAACTATCCGCTGAAGGAAAGCCAATTTACAATGACAAAGGAAAAGTCATGAAGGGGCCAAACTATTTTAAACCAGATTTAAAAAAATTTTTAAAATAATTATTTTATTTTCAAAAAAGCGATATCTGAGTCTTTATTATTTCCTTTGTAAATATAAATATTCTCTATAAGTTCAAATAAATATTTTTGCTTATCTTTTGATAAAATCTTAGACTTAAAATATTTTTTTCTTAAAATATTTTTGAATATTTCATCTATAAAAATTTCTTCATTACTGGCATCGTTTAAATAACTATAATTTTTAGGTAAATTAAAATCTTCAATTATAAAATATCCACCTTTCTCGATATAATTTATAAAAAAAAATATATTTTTTATAATATGAGTGAGAATATGAGATCCATCATCTATTATAACTTTAAATTTTTTTCCATGAATTCGGCTTTTAAGCTTTTCCAAACCATATTTTGTTCTTATATCGCATTGAATAAAAATAATATTTTTTGATTTATATTTAAATTTAAAATTTTTATCTAATCCAAATATTTTTGCATTGGGAAAATATTTGCAAAACGATGCAGAAGATGCGCCATACCATGTACCAATTTCTAATAAATTAAAATTATCATTTTTTGAAAATTCTAAATGTTTTTCATAAAATTTTGAATAACCATGTCCTACAAAAAGATCTGAATTTTTGCTGTAAGGATTTTTTACTTTTTTTGCCTTATCAGTTCCATAATATGTGAATAATTCATCCAAGCTTTCAAAATTTAATTTTTCTCGGTCTACATTGATTTTTTTTTTAAAAAAAAAAGCAGATTTCTTATAAAAATAAGTTAATAATTTCATTCACTTTCCGGTTATTTTTATACTAAAGGTTTGATTTATACTATTTTTTTTATCTCTGAATATACATCTTTTGCGTGGTCTTTAACTCTTACATTATTCCAGATTTTGAGAACCTTACGATTTGAATCAATTAAAAACGTTGTCCTAATTATACCCATGTAATTTTTTCCCATAAAAATTTTTTTCCCCCAAACACCATATTTTTTAATTACTTTTTTATTAATATCTGACAAAAGTTGAAACTTTATTTTATATTTTTTTTTAAAGTTCAAATGACTTTGTATTGAGTCTGCAGAAATTCCGTAAATAACTGTTTTGTTTTTTAAAATCATATTATTAAGTTTGCTAAAATCTTGCGACTCAAGAGTGCATCCAGGAGTATCATCCTTTGGATAAAAATATAATACTATATTTTTTCTTTTTAAATTATTTAATTCAAATTTTGTGCCATTAGTTGAGGGTAACTTAAAGTTTGGCGCTTTCTGATTTATCTTAATTTTCATAGCTAAATAAAGACATTAACATTACTTTAAGTAATTCTATAATAATGATTTTAATTATTATTAGTTAGAATATTATTAAATAACCAAATTTTAAAGACTCAGAACGTCACGCTATATAATTTATTAAATACTTAATTTTTTAAAATTTTCTCAAAATTACATTTTGTACTACACATTTAGCTAATTTCTTTAATATCAGGCTAATGCCATGCTCTATATTTTTTTATTTTCATGTGGTATTAAAATATGATCCTTAATTATTTACGATGATAAAAAAAATTTCTTATCTATTTTTTAACATTATTGAATTGTTGGATAAGATACTAAGAATTTTAATAAAGAAAAGCTTTCTGATTTGGTTTAAAGATTTTATTCAGGAAAAGTCATATAAATCTATTAAAATTTTAAATAAAGAGGTTAAATTCTTCGTTCCAAATCAACTTCTCGAGTGGAGAGTAAATACATGTCTCACAAAAGAACCCGAGACAATCGAGTGGATAGATGGTTTTGAAAACAAAGAAAATTTAATTTTTTGGGACATCGGGGCGAATATTGGCTTATATTCAATTTATAATTCTTTAAAAAATGTAAATTCAACAACTATTGCTTTTGAACCCTCTAGCTCAAATTTAAGAGTGCTTACAAGAAACATATCAATAAATAATTTAGAAAATAATATAAAAGTAGTACCAATTCCGCTTACAAATAAACAAAATATGTTTCAGCTAATGAACGAAAGTAATTTTATGGAGGGTGGCGCACTAAATTCATTTGGGGACTCAATTGATGCAGAGGGCAAAGAGTTTAAAGCTAATATGAAATATACTTTATTTGGAACAACTATGAATTATTTTATTGAAAATTCGATATTAGATATTCCTGATTATATAAAAATTGACGTTGATGGTATTGAACATTTAATTTTGGCTGGTGGAAGCAAATTTTTAAAAGATAAAAAAATCAAAAGTTTATTAATTGAAATAAATCAAAATTTTAAAGAGCAAAGTGAAAATATTTTTAATCTAATGAAAGAATACGAATTTAAAATTTTGCATAAAAAACGTAATGATGCCTTTTACAAAGGTAAATTTGCAAATACTTATAACTTTATTTTTAAAAGATAAAATTTTATTAAAAGTGTAAACTGGTTCTTGCTATAATTAAATTAATAATTGAAATAAATAATTTTTGAAAACCTCACTTAATTCTTGCAGTTTTTGCTTTTATAGCAACCTAGGATAAGATCCGCTTCTAAGCAATTTATCTTAATATTTATGATAGTTTATTTTAATTATTTAATTTTGTCTCTGAATTTTAATGCTAAAGGGTGTCTATCTCTAGATGAATTTATTGGTCGAGGAATTGGAAGTTTAAAAGAATAATTTTCATCTTTAATTTCTTCTCTTTCATTAATTTTTTCTGGCAATCCTTTAAAGTCTTTAAAATTCATATTTAAAACTTTTTGCCTTCTAATTTTTATTGGTAAATCTTCCAACCAAACTTTCTCATTCCATTTAGGTATCATAATCTTCAAGAATGGTTTTAAAATTTTCCTCCATCCATTTAAATAAAATTTATAGTTCATTGTAATCTCACATGATGAAGCTGTTAACGATTTTATAGTAATAGTAGTTTTTGATATAATGCCTATTTGAATTGCATAAACATATAAAGTATTTTCATCATGTTGAACCATGAATATAGGAGTTTGAAGCTTTATAAAAGGAAATGGTATCTTGATATTGTCTACTCTGAACATGAAATTATTATTATCATACAAAATATCTGATTCTTTGTAACCATCGTGAACAACATCGAGATGTTCATGATCCCAATAGTTCCATAAAGCTACATCTTTAGAGCAATTGATATTTTTACGAATTTCAACTTCTAAAACATTATTCTTTTTCATAATTTAAATATATTTCATTACTTTCTAATTTCACATTATATTTTTTTAAGTTATTAGGTTTGACTTCAAAATCGTAAGGATTTAATTTTAATTTAATCGGGTAACTTAGACACTTCCCAGTATCTTTGGAAAATTTCCAATCATGCCATTTACACCTTAGAAAATCGTTTTTTTTATCATAATAAATTTCTCCGCCAAAGTGTGGACAAATTGAAGAATAAATTTTTATATTTTTATTTTTATCTAAAAAACAAATTACTTCATCTTTTAATTCATTATAAAACTTAATTATATATCTTTCTTTAAACAAGATATCTTTTGAAGTTACATATAAAGAATGTATTTTTTTCATTTTATTGTTTTAATAATTTAAAAATAATAACATGCAAGAGGTCTAAATTGCAGTTGAATTATCAGCCATGGTATTTGCAATATATCAAAATTCTCAAAACTAAGGGTATTTCATAAACTTATATCAATTTTTTTAAAACGCTATATTGCTAAATAGTTAAAAATTGTTTGCTAAATTCATAGTAAGTTAAATTTACATTTCTTTTACAAATTGGCATTATTCAAAGAAAACTTTTTAAAAGGGGCGTTCTGTTGCCAGGTGCCCCAAACCCCGTAACTTAATTAAAAAATTAATTAAGCTGCAAGTGCAAATTTATTATTTGCAATTATAAAATTGCCCGTCACGGTGGAACAATCCCGAACGAAAGAAAAGCTTTTAGACACCCGTCGATCCTAATTCACCCCCAATTTGTTAAATATGGTGGAGGTGGTGGGTACTGCCCCCACGTCCGCAATGTTTATTACGAAATTCGTTTATCGTCATAGTTGGAAACCCAACATATTTAATATAATAATTAATATTTTTAATAACAAGTAATTTATATTTTAAAATAATGCTCTCAAATAAAGACAAAAAATTTCTAGAGAAAATTATTAACAAATTAAGCAAATTAGACAATTTTAATAAAAATACTAATTATCCATTATTAGAAAAAGGCTTTACCAATGAGGATATTTTTTCTGGTGCAGAAGTTTTGTTGAGCAAGAAAATTACAATGTCTAACATCACAAAAAAATTTGAAAAAGCATTTGCAAAGTATGTTGGATCTAAATATGCACTAATGGTTAATTCTGGTTCATCAGCAAATCTCTTGTCGTCTTTCGCTCTATTAAATCCAAAAAAGAAAAATAGATTAAAATCAGGTGATACTTTTGTGATACCAGCATTATGTTGGTCCACATCTCTTTGGCCTTTTGTTCAAGCAGGTCTGAAACCTAAATTTTTAGATGTTGATATAAAAACATTCTGTTTAGATGATAAACTAATTAAAAAAGAGAAAAATATTAAGGCAATTGTTAACTTACATATTTTAGGCAATTGCTCAAATATTCTAGAGATTCAAAAGTTTGCAAAAAAAAATAGACTTTTTTTAATTGAAGACACATGTGAGGCATTAGGTTCAAAATATAAATCAAAATTTCTTGGTACATTTGGAGATTTTGGAACTTATTCATTTTACTATTCACATCAAATTACGTCTGGAGAAGGAGGTATGATTGTTTGTAAAAGCAAAGAGGATTATGAATTAATTCATAGTATGAGAGCACATGGTTGGGATCGCGGTTTAGCAAAAAATAATAAAAAAAATTTCAATTTTATAAATTCAGGCTTTAATTTAAGACCATTGGATTTAACAGCAGCTATAGGATTGAGCCAGTTAAAAAGATTAAATAAAATGATAAAGATTAGAGCTCAAAATAGAAAACTAATAATAAATGCCCTAAAAAATTCAAAATATTGGAAAGATCAATTTTCTTTCTTTGAACCAAATAACAATTTAAATCCAAGTTGGTTTGGCTTTCCAATATTAATAGATAATAAATATTTAAAATTTAAACAAAAATATCTAAATTATCTAAACTCTTGTGGAGTTGAAACTAGGCCAATTTTAAGTGGTAATTTTTTAAACCAGCCTTCAGCAAAGCTGTATGGATTTAATAAAAAAAATGAAAAATTTAAAAATTCGCAAGATATTGAAGATAGAGGCTTTTTTATAGGTTTACCCACAAAAGAAATTTCATTTAATACTCTTAAATTTCTAACCGAAAAATTATTAAAAATTTAAAAATGATAAGATGTGGAATTACAGGTTTTGACGGTAACTTAGGAAAAACTTTTTTAAAAATAAATAAAACTTTTCGTTTTATAAAATTTAAAGGAGATATCAGAAAAAAAGGTCAAGTTGAAAAATGGATTAAAAGCAATGAGTTTGATTTAATAGTACATTTTGCAGCTTTAGTCCCTATTTCTGAAGTAAATAAAAAATATAAAGATGCTGTTAATATTAATTATATTGGAACAAAATATTTAGTCGACTCAATAATTAAATATAATAAAAAAATCTCTTGGTTTTTTTTTTCTTCAACGTCACACGTCTATCCTCACAAAAATTATAAAATTAAAGAAAAGTTAAAAGTCAAACCTTCATCCAAATATGGTAAAACTAAATTATTAGCTGAAAATTATATAATAAGAAAATTAGGTCGAGCTAATATTAAGTTTTGTATTGGTAGAATATTCAGTATTTTAGACAATAAGAATAAAGACTTTTTTTTATCTAATTTATTAAAAAAAATTAATAACAAAAAAAAATTAATTCATTTGACAAATTTCAATCACAAAAGAGATTTTTTGACAACTGATCAAATATCAAGAATTATTGGTCATCTTTGGAGAAAAAAAACATTAGGGATTATAAATATTGGTAGTGGTATTAAAACTGATCTTCGAGATCTTGCAATTTTTTTTGCTAAAAAAAAGAACAAAAAAGTTTCTTTTGGTTACAATAAACCAACTTGTCTAGTTGCAGATATTTCAAAATTAAAAAAAACAGGTTTAAAAGTAAGAAAATTTAACTTAAAAAGATTTTCTAATTATATATAATTTAATTAACCCTAGAAAAGATTCTATTACTAACTTAAAATTAACAGAACTTTCACCTCTAATCCTATTTTTAAAAATAGATCTTATTTCTCCAATTTTAAAACCATTTTTCCATAATATTAATATAATCTCTGATAAAACAATAAAACCCCCACCAGTATTTTTGCATTTTTTTATTATCGTTCTAGCTGCCTCTTTTGAATAAAATCTATATCCATTTGTATAATCATTAACTGGAGCCTCTAGTAAAAATTTTGCTAATTTGTTTGAAAGTTTTGAGAGTATTCTTCTAGAAAGGGGCCAGTTTATGATTTTACTTTTTGGCAAATATCTACTTCCGATCAATAATCCGAAAGAATTTTTGTAAAAATAGAAAATATTTCTTTTTAATTCCCGAGGACTATGAGACATATCTGCATCCATCTCGATTAAGCAATTAACATCTTTTTTAATTTTTAATAATTTTCTAAATCCAAAAATTACAGCTGATCCTCTGCCTAGTTTTTTTCCTCTGTGATAATATTTAACATTCTTAAATTTATTTTTATTAAGTAATTTTTTAGTATTTTGGTTTGTTGAGTCATCTACTATTAAAATAGGACAATTTATTCTTTTCTTTATTTGTTTAATAAGATTAATTATATTTTTATCTTCATTAAATGCTGGGATCACTATTCCAATTTTTTTCATACAGTATAAACTTTATATTTAAACTATTATCATTGTTAATTTATAATATATAATTATTTATGAGTAATTTGAGAAAAGAACATATTTTTTTTCTATTTATCCTTCTTTATTTTTTTTTCATTAGTGCATTTCAAGCGTCTGATAATCATTGGAGTGCTATAATAGATCAGGATATTTTTTTAATTTATAACTCATTACTTATTTACTCAGGTTTTGAACAAGAATACATTGATCATCCTGCATTTAGCACTTTTTTCATTTTAGGTGGTATTTACAAAATTTTATCATTTTTTTTTAACAATTTTACTTTAAATGAAATAATCAATTCAAATAACATAGACCAAAATTTTCAAACCCTTTTCTCAATTGCCAGATTTTTAAATTCTATATATCTTTTTGTTTATTCTTTTTTATTATTTAAAATTTTAAACGAATTAAATATCAAAAAAAATTTATGCTATGCCGGCATTCTTTTACTTCTTACTTTTCATAGTGTTTATGAACTACTTTTTTTAATAAGAAGTGAAATTCTATCAGCCATTCTCTCTCTTTTGAGTTTTTATCTACTCATCCTATTTGTAAAATATAAAAAAAGTTATATTTCGTGTTTTTTTTCTGGATTTTTTTTATGTCTGGCTATTTTAGCGAAAGTTCAAGTAATTTTCTTAATATTTATCTTACTTCTAATATTGCCCTTTTTATTCCCCTATTACAATTATAAAGACACAAATAATCAGATTTTAAAAAAAAATAAATATTTTATATTTTTATCAACTGTATTGGTGTTACTTTTTTTGGGATATATAGGGTTTGAATTTTATTATGCTTTTTGGTTACTTACTGAGCAATCTTTAATTTTTAGATATAAAATTTCTATACCTCACTTAATAGATCCTTTAGCATACACAACATGTATTTTATTATATTTTCTGGTTTCATATTATTTATCTAAGAAAAATAATATGAAATTAAAAACTTTTATTAGACCTTTTGGTATAATTATATATGGCTTTATTTTTTGTTTATTATTCATTTACTCTCTTGACTTAATTAAATTAATATCCTTTAACGATAAAATATTATTTTCCATATTAAACCCAATTCATAAAATGTCATATTATGGCTGGGGTACTTATAATCCTGAAGCAACAAATGAATTAAATTTTTTAAATATTCTTCAAAGCATCAAAGAAATTCTTTTTTCCCGCAGTAAACTTTTTCCAAACGAAAGTCTTACAATACAAATTTTAAGTACTAAAATTGGAATTTTAGACTTCTTCAGATTTTCTAATGTTTTGATTTTAGCAATTTTGTTTTTAATTTTAGTTTTAAAAAAAGGAAACAATAAAAATTTAGCTATAATATTTATTCCTTTTTTAGGAATTGCAGTATTGAATTTATCATTTAGTGTTAGGGATTCTTTAGGATATAATATTTATATCTATCCACTGTTATTAATAGCTATAATTACTTGCTTAAGTTATCTAAAAAATAAATATATCTCATCATCATTTTTTATAGCTTTATTTATTGCATCGATCCTAGAATTTTATTTGCTTAAAAACTATTATAAACTACAATTTACTCGTGAAAATAGAATCTATGGAATTTGTAAAATTGAAAATTGGAAAAATTCTGAAAATTATATAAATAATCATAATTTAAACTCTTTTATCCCCCTAACTAAATATCCTGATAAAGTATTGAGCACATTCAGTAATTTAGATCAAAAGTTTTTTGATAATTATTGTGGACAGATAGAAAAAAAGACTAGCTGGAAAACAAACTTCTTTAATATAATAATTAATTAATATTCAAAAAATTTAATGAAATTAACAAAAGCACAGCAACAGGAAATAAAAGATCTAAAGTCTCAAGAGAATAAAACTAAAAGGGTCATTGCACCAGAGTTAGAAAAAATATTATTTGATGCAATACCAATTCTTGATCATGGTTTTGTTAGAGTGATCGATTACATGGGAGACGATACCTCTATTGTGCAGGCTGCACGGGTTTCTTATGGCAAGGGTACAAAAAAAGTTTCAACAGACTCAGGGTTAATTAAATATTTAATGAGACATTGGCATAGTACACCTTTTGAAATGTGTGAAATTAAATATCACATTAAACTTCCAATTTTTATTGCAAGACAATGGATAAGACACAGGACCGCAAATGTAAATGAATATTCAGCAAGATATTCTGTTCTCGATAAAGAATTTTACTTACCTTCACAAGAAAACTTAGCTGTACAGTCAAAAAATAACAGACAAGGGAGAGGTGAAATAATTAGCGGAGAGCAAGCAAAAGAAGTTTTAAAATTATTAAAAACTGATGCAGAAAGAACGTATGATAATTACGAGACAATGTTAAATGAAAGATATGATGGATCGGTAATTGATGAGAAAAAATCAGGTTTGGCTAGAGAACTTGCAAGAATGAACTTAACTTTAAATACATATACACAATGGTATTGGAAAACAGATTTACTTAATTTAATGAACTTTTTAAGATTAAGAGCGGATAGTCATGCACAATATGAAATAAGAGCTTACGCCGATGTTATGTTAGATACTCTTAAAAAATGGGTTCCTATAACTTATGAAGCGTTCATGGATTATAGAGTAGGTGGAACAGAAGTTTCGTCAAAAGGTAAATTTGTAATTAGACAATTGCTTGAAGGAAAAGACACAAACCTTGAGGAGTCAGGATTATCAAAAAGGGAATGGAACGAGTTAATGAGTGCTTTTGACTTGAAGAAAAAAATAGTAGAATAAAAAATGCAAGAGAAAATAAAACTTCCATCAAATAGAAATTTTGGAATTGTATTTTCAATCGTTTTTTTGATTATTGCTATATGGCCAATATTAAATCAAAATGAGATTAGAATATGGTCTATGATAATTTCTTTAATATTTTTGATTTTGGGTTTAATAAAGTCAAAATTCTTATCTCCATTAAATAAGGCATGGTTTAAGTTTGGATTAATTTTGGGCAGTATTATCGCACCAGTAGTTATGGGAATTGTTTTTTTCCTTGTAGTGACCCCAACCGGATTAATCATGAAAGCTCTAGGCAAAGATATATTGGGATTAAAAAGAAATAAAAATAATACCTATTGGTTAGAGAAAGATAATTCAAATAATAATTTAAAAAATCAGTTCTAATTTTATGAGTTTTTTAATTGAATTTTGGAATTTCCTCAAAGTAAGAAAAAAATTTTGGCTATTGCCAATAATTCTTGTTCTAGCGCTTTTTGGTGGACTAATTATTTTAAGCCAGGGCTCAGCTGTAGCACCTTTTATTTATACAATTTTTTAAACTATGGTTTCTATACTTGGAATTTCTGCATTCTATCATGATAGTGCAGCAGCTATATTGATAGATGGGAAAATTTTAGCAGCAGCCCAAGAGGAACGCTTCACAAGAAAAAAACACGACTCTAGTTATCCCTTCAATGCTGTTGAATATGTACTTAAGTTCTCGGAATTAAAATTGTCTCAAATTGATTATATAGTTTTTTATGAAAAACCTTTTTTAAAATTTGAGAGACTTTTAGAAACTTATGTTGCATTCGCACCTCGAGGTTTTAAACAATTTACTAAGTCTATGCCAGCGTGGTTAAGAGAAAAATTATTTCAAAAAAATTTACTTCTTAAACTATTAAAAGAACATGATAAAAGTTTTAATGACGAAAAAAAAATATACTTTTCAGAACATCATTTAAGTCATGCTGCTAGCGCCTTCTTTCCATCTCCATATAAAGATGCAATAGTTTTAACTGCTGATGGGGTAGGAGAATGGGCTACTACAACTGTTGCAGTTGGAAATGAAAGTGATTTATCAATAAAAAAAGAAATTCATTTTCCTCATTCTTTAGGTCTTTTGTATTCAGCTTTTACTTTTTATTGTGGATTTAAAGTTAATAGTGGTGAATACAAACTTATGGGTTTGGCTCCATATGGAGAACCTAAGTATGCTAATTTAATTAAAGATAAACTAATTGATATAAAAAGTGATGGATCATTTAAGCTATCGCAAGATTATTTTGATTATGCAACTGGTTTAAAAATGACAAATGAAAAATTTCATAAATTATTTGGCCAAGGCCCAAGAGATAGTAAAAAAGAAAAATTAACTCAATTTCATATGAATATAGCTTCATCTATACAAAATGTAACTGAAGAAGTGATGGTTTCTATGGCAGTCTCTTTGAAGAAAGAATTTAATATAAAAAATTTATGTTTAGCAGGTGGAGTTGCTTTAAATTGTGTTGCAAATGGAAAAATTTTGGAGAAAAAAATATTTGAGAACATTTGGGTTCAACCAGCAGCTGGAGATGCTGGAGGATCTTTAGGTGCTGCTTTAGCTTTATGGCATTTAGAGCTCAAACAGAAAAGAGCCGAATATAAAGATGATATGCAAGGTTCTTATCTTGGTCCTAGCTATAGTGATGATGAAATTGAAAAGGAGTTAAATAATTTAAATGCTAAATTTCAAATCTTAAATGAAAAAGAAATCATTGAAAAAACCTCCGAGTCTTTAAAAAATGGTGATGCTGTAGGTTGGTTCCAGGGAAGAATGGAGTTTGGTCCAAGAGCTTTAGGTGGAAGATCTATTTTAGGAGACCCTAGATCTCCTACAATGCAAAAAAATTTAAATTTAAAGGTAAAATTCAGAGAAAGCTTTAGACCTTTTGCTCCCTCAGTTCTTCGAGAGGACGTAGATAAATGGTTTAATATGAATGTGGATAGTCCATATATGTTATTAGTAGCAGAAATTTTAAAAGATAAAAAAATTACTATGAGTGAAGAGGAGAAAAAATTATTTGGAATAGAAAAACTTAATATAAAAAGGTCAGATATTCCTGCAGTGACCCACGTTGATTATTCTGCGAGAATACAAACTGTGCATAAAGATACTAATCCTAAATATTATTCATTAATAAAAAAGTTTAAGGAAAAAACAAACTGTTCTGTGCTTATAAACACTTCATTTAACGTTAGAGGTGAACCAATTGTAAATACGCCAAAAGATGCATTTAATTGTTTCATGGGAACCGAGCTAGATAAGCTTGTAATTGGAAATTTTTTTTTAGATAAAAAGGATCAAGATTCAAATTTAAAAAAAGATTATAAAAATCAATTTGAGCTTGATTAATGAAAAACGTAATATTACTTATATCGATAGCAATTATCTTTATCTGTTTTTTTAACTATTATCTATATCATGTTATAAAAAAGTTAGTTTTTTTAAATAGACTAAAAACTTTCTCAATTTATTTCTTGTCTTCGATAATTGTATTTATATTTTTAGATTTTTACGTATTTAAATTATTTGGACACGGTTTTCCATCAAGTGTAAGTGAAGAAAAATTTGAAAGATCTCCAACCCCGTATGATATGTTTTCTGGAAAACCTAATTATAAAGATCATAATTCTTTAGGTTTCAGAGGTGATGAATTCAAAAATATTGATCGCGATACATTCCAAATTGCTTTCTTTGGTGGATCAACCGGTTATAACGGTGATCCTACAATTGCAAAATTGATTGAGCAAAAACTTAGAGAAAAAAATATAAAAGTACAAACTTTTAATTTTTCTTCCGTTTCCTCAAATCATAATCAGCACTTACATAGATTACTTAAATATTCTGAATTAAGGTTTGACTTAGTGATATTTTATGGAGGTTTCAATGAAACTCTCCAGACATATTTATATGACCCAAGACCTGGGTACCCTTTTAATTATTGGATACGAGATGAATTAGATAAGTTTAAATATATACTTCTTAAATATTCCTCAATTTATGCAGAATATGAAAAGCAAACTGGAAAACTATCGGGTCTTTCTAAAATTAAAAAGAATATTAATTATAAAAGCGATGAATGGATAAATAATTTATTAAAAAATTATGAAAAAACTTTAATTAAATCAAAAAATTTAACAAATAATTTTATTGAAAGTAACTTATGTAAAAAACCTAGTTTCTTAGCATTTTATCAACCAATTTCATTAAATCGTTCAGACGAATTCTCAAAAAAAACAATAAAACAAACAAAAAATTTTTTTAAAGAGAGGGAAATTTTAATAGATATTTCAAATAGCCTTGATGAGAGTAATTTTATAGATTCTGTTCACATTACCCAGTCAGCTAAAAATTATATAGGTGATATAGTTTTGGGATATATTTTAAATGATACTTTAAAAAAATGTTTTTAGTCGGTTAAAAATTTATTTTTTATCTTTTCAGCTAAATTTAAATATATTTTTGAGGCCTCATGTTCGGGTTTTGCTTCAACTATTGGTTTTCCCTGGTCACCAAATTCTCCAACTTCTGGAAATACTGGTATCTCTCCCAAAAATTCTTTATTAAAGTCCTCTGCTGTTTTTTTCACTCCACCACTACCAAATAAATTATATTTTTTCCCATCGTCACCTTTAAAAAAACTCATATTATCTATTAAACCAATAATTTCAGTGCCTAACTTATCAAACATCCTAATACCTCTTCTTACATCTTGTAATGCTATTTCTTGAGGCGTAGAAATAATAATTACTCCATCTAACTTAATTTCTTGTGTAAATGTCAATTGGGTATCTCCGGTTCCTGGGGGCATATCAACTATTATAAAGTCTAAATTTTTCCAGCTCACTTTTTGAGTAAAAGTTTTAATTGCACTAGTGACCATTGGTCCACGCCAAATCATTGGTGTTTGCTCCTCAGTAAGAAATCCAATAGACATACATTGAATATCGTATTTTTTAACTGGAATTAAATTTTTTCCATCAGTTTCAGGTTTGCCGGAAATTGAAAATAGTTTCGGAAGAGACGGCCCATAAATGTCAGCATCAAGCAAACCAACTTTACAACCAGTTTTTTTTAGGGCTAATGCTAAATTTGTTGCAAATGTTGATTTCCCAACTCCACCCTTAGCACTCGATATTGCTATAGTGAATTTAGTGCCTAGAATAGGGTTCTTAACAAACTTTTTCTTTGGTTTTATTTGCTCCATTGCTTCAATTAGTACTATTTATCCCTTATACTTATCTTGTTTTTCATCTTAAAGACACTATATAGAGTGTCATGGTAGATGATTTTAGAGGCAGAGGTGGTAGTCCCTGGGGAAGTCCTCCGGGAGGCGGAAATGGTTCAGGAAGAAAGGGTCCAACTCCTCCTGACATTGATGAAATCATTAGAAATATTCAAGATAAAATAAACAAATTCATGCCTGGTGGTGCAGCTAAAGGTGGTAAGCCAATAATTTTTGGTCTTATTATTTTATTAGTTATTTGGTCTTTAAGTGGTTTATATAGAGTTCTACCAGATGAACAGGGTGTGGTCTTAAGGTTTGGAAAATTTGTCAAAACTACTCAACCGGGTTTAAATTATCACATTCCTTTTCCTGTTGAAAGTGTACTTACACCGAAAGTAACGAAAGTAAACAGAATTGATATTGGCTTTAGGTCAGAAAGAGACAGTGGATTTACCTCTTCAGCTGTAGCGGATGTACCAGAGGAAAGTCTCATGTTAACTGGTGATGAGAACATTGTTAATATAGATTTTTCAGTATTTTGGGTAATTAAAGATGCAGGAAACTTTTTATTTAAAATTCAAGATCCAGAAGGAACTGTGAAGGCAGCGGCTGAAACAGCAATGAGAGAGGTTATAGCAAGAAGTAATATTCAACCTATATTAACCGAGGGTAGATCAAAAATTGAAACTGATACTCAAGAAATTATTCAATCTATTTTAGACGAGTACACAAGTGGAATTCAGGTTACACAAGTTCAAACACAAAAAGCAGACCCACCTGACCAGGTTATAGACGCATTTAGAGATGTTCAAGCAGCAAGAGCTGACATGGAAAGATCTAAAAATGAAGCTGAGGCATATGCGAACGATGTTATACCGAGAGCACGAGGAGAAGCAGCAAAAATATTACAAGCAGCAGAAGCATATAAAAAAGAAGTTGTTGCTAAAGCTGAAGGTGAAGCAAGTAGATTTTTAGCAATATTTAACGAATATAAAAATGCAAAACAAGTAACACAAGAAAGAATGTATTTAGAAACAATGGAGAAAGTTTTAGCGGACATCGATAAAGTAATAATTGATAAGGAAGCCGGATCTGGTGTAGTTCCATATCTACCACTTCCAGAATTAAAAAAGGCGACAAATTAATATGAAAAAAATAATTTTACCAATAATTGCTGTAATTGCTGCAACAGCTTTCTTTTCTATATTTATTGTAAAAGAGGTAAATCAAGCAATAGTTCTACAATTTGGTGACCCAAAAAGAATTCTTACAAAACCTGGTTTAAACTTCAAACTTCCTTTTATCCAGAACGTAGTTTTTCTTGATAAAAGAATATTAAATCTGGATGCTCCACCAGAGGAAGTAATTGCATCAGATCAAAAAAGACTAATTGTAGATGCATTTGCAAGATTTCAAATAATTGATCCTCTAAAATTTTATATTTCAGTTGGAAACGAGAGAGTAGCAAGATCTAGATTATCAACGATTATAAACTCTAGAATTAGAAGTGTACTAGGTACTCAAAGACTTCAAACTTTATTATCTGAGGATAGAACAAAACAGATGGCATTAATTCAAGAAGGAGTTAATAATGAAGCTGAAAAATTTGGCATAAAGATTATTGATGTTAGAATTAAAAGAGCAGATCTCCCACAAGCAAACAGTGATGCTATTTTTGCAAGAATGCAAACTGAGAGAAATAGAGAAGCAAAAGAATTTAGAGCGAAAGGTGCTGAAATGGCAGTAACTATCACCTCAACGGCTGATAAAGAAGTTACAGTAATATTAGCAGATGCACAAAAAAAATCTGAAATTATGAAGGGTGAAGGCGATGGTCAAAGAAACAAAATTTTTGCTGATGCCTTTGGTCAAGATCCAGAATTCTTTGCTTTCTACAGAGCAATGCAAGCATATGAAAAAGCTCTTATAGGTGGAGAAACTTCTTTAGTATTATCCCCAGACAGTGAATTTTTTAAATTTTTTGGAAACGTAAAATCTAAAGCAACTCCATAATTATTTCATGAATGAATTGATCATTGCTTTTGGTCTATTCTTATTTATTGAAGGCATTTTATATGCCATATTTCCATCAAAAATGAAAAATATGCTAAAAAAAATAGACATGTTGAAAATATCCCAGATAAGATTTTCAGGTCTAACTTTTGCAATTATCGGATTTATAATTGTATGGTACTTTAAAACATAAGATGAAAAATAGATTTTTTAAAATAGCATTAATTTTTATTATAACTTTTGGCTTTACTTTCAGTGTTAAAGCTCAAAATGTGCCTAATTCATTCGCAGATTTAGCAGAAAAGCTAATGCCATCTGTTGTAAATATTTCAACAACTCAAACAGTTGTATCGAGATCAAATCCTTTTCCTTTTGAATTTCCTCCAGGGTCACCTTTTGAGGATATGTTTAAAGAATTTGGAACTCCACAAGAAAGAAAAGCGAGCGCTCTTGGATCAGGTTTCATAATTGATGAAAAAGGTCTTGTTATTACAAACAATCACGTAATAAAAGGTGCAGAAGATATTTTAGTTAGATTTAACGATGATAAAGAATATAATGCTAAAATAATTGGTTCAGATCCATTATCAGATATTGCTGTATTACAAATTGATTCTGACGATAGATTTACTCCAGTAAAATTTGGAAACTCAGATAAAGCAAGAATAGGGGATTGGGTTATAGCAATAGGTAATCCTTTCGGTTTAGGAGGCACTGTTACGGCTGGAATTATATCTGCAAGAAACAGAAGTATAGGTCTCACTAGATACGAAGACTATATTCAAACTGATGCTTCAATCAATCAAGGTAATTCTGGGGGACCATTGTTTGATATGGACGGAAACGTAATTGGAATTAATACAGCAATATTAGGACAGTCAGGTTCAATAGGAATTGGATTTGCAATTCCATCAAATAGTGCTGAATTAGTTATTGATCAATTAATCGAATTTGGAGAAACAAAAAGAGGTTGGCTAGGAGTAAGAATTCAACAAGTTACGAAAGAAATTGCAGAAGCCGAACAATTAGGAAAGCCAAGAGGAGCACTAGTATCAAGTGTTTCAGATGGTAGCCCATCGGATAAAGGTGGTGTTAAAGCAGGTGATATAATTTTAGAATTCGATGGAAAAAAAATTAACGAAATGAAAGAACTTCCGATGATAGTAGCCCAAACAAAAGTTGGAAAAATTGTAAATGTTAAAATATGGAGAAATAAGAAACTAATTAATAAAAAAATTACGTTAGGTAGATTAGAAACATCTGAAGATTTTAAAGAAACAAAACCAAAACTAGTAAAATCTTCTAGAATTGAAAATCTTAAAATTGAGGTCAGGCCATTAAAGAAGGAAGATATAAGCAACAGAGGATTACCATCAAATACTACCGGGGTTGTAATTACAAAAATAGATAATGATAGTCCATTAGCAAATTTAGCGATAAATAATATAATAATAGAGGCACAAAAAAGAAAAATTAAAACACCTGGAGATCTTGATAATATTATGAAGTCCGCCGTGATGGCAAAAAATAAATCTATTGTTATCGTAATTTACAATAATCAAAATCAAAAGAGTTATATCGGCGTCAAACTAGACTAGGATATGGACAAAAAGTCCAAAATAATTTTAATTGCTGGACCAACTGCATCGGGAAAATCAAATTTTGCAATAAAACTTGCGAAAAAAGTAGATGGAGAAATTATTAACACCGATAGCATGCAGATTTATAGAGAAATAAAAATTCTAAATGCTCGTCCAAAAGTAAAAGAAACCAAAAATATTAAGCATTATTTGTATGGTTTTTATAGTGTAAAAAAAAATTTTTCTACCGGAGATTGGTTAAAAAAGACAATTAAATTAATTAAACAGATACACAACAAAAACAAAATACCAATTTTAGTTGGTGGTACAGGATTATATTTTAGAGCTATTATTAATGGTTTAGTAAAAATTCCCTCGATCCCAAAAAAATTTAGAAATAAAATTAGAAATAACCATAGAAAAATTGGTCAAAAGAAATTTTATAATAATTTAATAAAATTGGATCCATTAGTTATATCAAAAATAAGTCCAAATGATGCGCATAGATCTTTGAGAGCATACGAGGTGAAGAAATATACGAAGATTTCTTTATATAAATGGTTTGAAAAAACGAGAAAAAACTTTGATGAAAATGATTTTTTAAAAATTTATATTGATTGTCCAAGAGATGATTTAATTAAAAGGATAAATACAAGGGTGAACAAAATGATCTCATTAGGTGCAGTTAATGAAGTGAAAAAATTTAGACATCTTAAAATAAGGAAAGACAAGACATCAAATAAAGTAATAGGCATATCCGAAATATGTAAATTTTTGGATGGAGAGCAAAATATTGATACTACCAAAGAGCAAATTTCCATAAAAACAAGACAATATGCGAAAAGACAAAGAACATGGGCAAGAAATCAAATGATCGATTGGGAAAAAGTTGATTATAAAATGCTTGGCTCGTTCTTAAAAAAAATCAAAATATCCTCTCTTAAACTTGACCAATAAGCACAACTTCAGCTAGATTGGTTAAATGGCAAAATTATCAACCGGCGCTGAAATCGTATTTAAATGCTTGGAAGATCAAAATGTAGAATTTATTTTTGGTTATCCTGGTGGCGCTGTATTACCAATTTATGATGAGCTAAAAAATCATTCATCAATAAAACATATTTTAGTAAGACATGAGCAAGGTGCAGGTCATGCTGCAGAAGGATACGCAAGATCATCAGGTAAACCTGGTGTAGTTTTAGTAACTTCAGGCCCAGGTGCTACCAATGTGGTTACTGCGCTCACGGATGCTTATATGGATTCTATACCTTTAGTTTGTATTTCTGGACAAGTTCCAACTCATTTAATTGGAACTGATGCTTTCCAAGAATGTGACACGACCGGTATAACAAGACCATGTACAAAACATAACTGGTTGGTAAAAGATATTAAAGATTTATCTAAAATCATTCATGAAGCTTTTGAAGTAGCAACAACTGGAAGACCAGGACCTGTACTAGTTGATATTCCAAAGGATATCCAATTTCAAAAAGCTACTTATACAAAACCAAAAAAAGATAAAAAACTAAATGGTAAACATCATAAGAGATTTAATCAAAAAGATATTGATGAGTTGATTAGACTAATGTCAAAGTCTAATAAACCAATTTTTTACACAGGTGGTGGAGTAATTAACTCCGGACCTAAAGCTAGCATGTTGCTAAGAGAGTTAGTTCAAGCAACAGGGTTTCCTATTACTTCAACTTTGCAAGGATTAGGATCATTCCCCGGAGATGATAATTCTTTTTTAGGCATGCTTGGGATGCACGGAACATACGAAGCAAACAATGCTATGCATGATTGCGATCTAATGATTAATATTGGGGCAAGATTTGATGATCGTATAACTGGAAAAATTGATGAATTCTCTCCGAAGTCTAAAAAAGTTCATATCGATATTGATCCATCATCAATTAATAAAAATGTTAAAGTCGATTTACCAATTGTTGGTGATGTCCAAGATGTTATTTCATCTACTATAAAAACTATAAAAAAAACTAAACCGAATTTTGCAAATTCTAATAAGCAAAAAATTTCTAAATGGTGGGAAACAATACAAAAATGGAGAGAAAAAAAATCTTTAGATTATGTTAATAGTACTGAAACTATTAAACCTCAGTACGCAGTCCAAAGACTGTATGAACTAACAAAAAATAAGGATACTTACATTACTACTGAGGTAGGCCAACACCAAATGTGGGCAGCTCAACATTATAAATTTGATAAACCCAATAGATGGATGACCTCTGGTGGACTTGGAACCATGGGATATGGTTTGCCTGCTGCAGTTGGTGTTCAAATTGCTCATCCAAAAAAATTAGTAATTGATATAGCTGGTGAAGCATCAGTGCTTATGACAATGCAAGAAATGTCAACAGCTGTGCAATATAACCTTCCAATTAAAATATTTATTTTAAATAATGAATATATGGGAATGGTAAGACAGTGGCAGGAATTGTTGCATGACAAAAATTACTCCGAAAGTTATACTGCAGCATTACCTGACTTTGTTAAATTAGCTGAGGCTTATGGGTGTGTAGGAATAAGAGCTACTAATCCGAGCGAATTAGACGATAAAATTATAGAGATGTTAAATACCGACAGGCCAGTCATCTTTGACTGTTTAGTAGATAAACAAGAAAACTGTTTCCCAATGATACCTTCTGGTAAGCCACACAATCAAATGTTACTAGGCCCTAAAGATCAAGAGCAAAACAAAATAACTGGAAAAGGTAAAACTTTAGTTTAACAATGAGTAGATCAGCTTACAGCACCCCTGGTAAAAAAGGTAAGTTCGATAAACATATTATAGTTGTTTGGGTAGACAATGAGGCTGGAGTATTGGCAAGAGTTGTAGGATTATTTTCAGGAAGAGGTTATAATATTGAGTCATTAGCAGTTGCTGAAGTTGATGCAAAATTAAATATTTCAAGAATAACAATAGTAACAACTGGAACACCACAAGTAATTGAACAAATAAAGCTACAATTAAAAAAACTTGTCCCTGTTCATAAAGTTGCAGATTTTAAAAGAGAGGATAAAAATGTTATTTTTAAAGAAATGGCTCTATTTAAGTTGGTTGGAAATATTTCTAAAAGAAATAAGGCTTTAAAGGCTTGTAAAAAGTACAATGCTGTATTATTGGATAAAACGAACAAATCTTACGTAGTTCAAGTAACAGCTTTAAGAAGAGAAATCGATACAATGTCAAAAAATTTAAAAAAACTTGGTTTGGTAAGTATATCAAGAACAGGAGCCGTCGCTATGACCAGAGGGGCAGAAGTATTTAAATAACAAAGGAGATATTATGAAAATGTTTTATGAAAAAGACACAAATAAAAATTTAATAATGGATAAAAAAATTGCAATTTTTGGTTATGGAAGCCAAGGACATGCGCATGCCTTAAATTTAAAAGACAGCGGTGTAAAAGAGGTAGTTGTTGCATTAAGAGATGGGTCATCGAGTAAAGCAAAAGCTGAGTCTAAAGGATTAAAAGTAATGAATTTATCAGATGCTGCAGAGTGGGCTGATGTCGTAATGATATTAACACCAGATGAACTTCAGGCGACAATTTATAAAAACCACATTGAACAAAGAGTTAAAGAAGGAACCTCCATTGCTTTTGCTCACGGTTTAAATATTCATTATGATTTAATTAAAGCGAGAAAAGATTTAGATGTATTTATGGTCGCTCCGAAAGGTCCTGGTCACTTAGTTAGAAGTGAATTCGAAAAAGGTGGAGGTGTTCCGTGTTTATTCGCAGTTCATCAAAATGGGTCGGGAAAAGCGAGAGATATTGCGATGTCATATGCATCTGCTATAGGAGGTGGTAGATCTGGAATAATTGAAACTACATTTAAGGATGAAGTTGAAACAGATTTGTTCGGAGAACAAACAGTTTTATGCGGAGGTCTAGTTGAACTTATTAAGAACGGCTATGAAACTTTAGTAGAGGCAGGCTACGAACCGGAGATGGCTTATTTTGAAACAGTGCATGAAGTAAAATTAATAGTTGATCTTATATATGAAGGTGGGATTGCAAATATGAATTATTCAATTTCAAACACTGCTGAATATGGTGAATACACATCGGGTCCAAAAATCATTAATAAAGAAGAAACTAAGAAAAGAATGAAAGAAGTTTTAACTAAAATTCAATCTGGTGATTTTACAAGAGAATGGATGAATGAATGTAAAAATGGTCAAAAAAACTTTTTACAAACAAGAGCCAAACTTGCAGAACATCCAATTGAGAAAGTTGGGGCTGACCTTAGGGCTATGATGCCTTGGATAACTAAGAAGAAATTAGTAGATAGCGATAAAAACTAATTATTGTTCCAAATTGGGTTGGAATAATTCTTTTATTTTGCAATCTATACGAGAGGTTGTATTATTCACGAATTAATTTTTATAAAATATGAGTGATAAAGAAAAAGTATTTATTTTTGATACTACAATGCGTGATGGTGAGCAATCTCCAGGCGCATCAATGAGCGTTGAAGAAAAAATTCAAATCTCAAGAGTATTTGATGAAATGGGAATTGACATAATTGAAGCTGGCTTTCCAATTTCTTCACCTGGAGATTTTGAAGCTGTTTCAGCAATAAGCAAAGGTATTAAAAATTCAATTCCTTGTGGTTTAGCAAGAGCAATGAAAAAGGATATTGATGCTTGTAATGAGTCTTTAAAATACGCAAAAAGATTTAGAATACATACATTTATTTCTACCAGCCCTGTTCATATGAAACATAAATTAAATATGACTGACGACCAAGTGATAGATGCTATTAAAGAAAGTGTGACTTATGCAAGAAAATTCACTGATGACGTTGAGTGGTCTTGTGAAGACGGCACAAGAACAAATCTAGACTTCATGTGCAAAACAATTGAGCTTGCAATTAAATGTGGTGCAAAAACCATTAATATTCCAGATACTGTTGGATATTCAATACCTGAGGAATTTGCTAGAACCATTACACATATTAAGAATAATGTACCAAATATCGACAAAGCTGTTATTTCTGCTCACTGTCACAATGATCTTGGATTAGC
>CACJOS010000010.1 GCA_902595115.1 uncultured Pelagibacteraceae bacterium | reverse complement strand
ATAAATGACTTACTTAGTAAATGATAAATGCATTAAATGTAAACTAACTGATTGTGTAGATGTGTGTCCAGTTGATTGTTTTTACGAAGGAAAAAATATGCTTGTAATTAAGCCGGATGAGTGTATAGATTGTGGCGTTTGTGAACCGGAATGTCCAATAAATGCGATTGTCCCAGATACAAACAATGATGTAGAAAAATGGTTGGAAATAAATACAAAATATTCAGAGATATGGCCAAACATAAACAAAAAGAAAGATCCTCTAGAAGATCATAAAAAGTACGAAGATGAAGAAAATAAATTTGAAAAGTATTTTAAAGAAAACCTTTAAAAATAAACCAAAGGTTAAAAAATCAAAAAAAGTTAAAAAAATAAAAAAAGAAAAAAAAATCCCATTAAAAAAAATAAAAAAAACTATTAAGGTAAAAAAGGAAAAAATTAAAAATATCGAAAAAACGAATAACGTAAATTTAAAAGTCGTAAAATCAGCCGATCAAAAACCCGAGATAAAGAAAATTAAAAAACAGGATACAGAAAAAAAAGATTATAAAGCTAAAGATTATGTTGTTTATCCAAAACACGGGGTTGGACAAATTTTATCTATAAACACTAAAACTATAGGTGGTATTGAAGTTCAGTGTTATGACATTAAATTTGAAAAAGACAAAGCGATGGGTTTATTACCTATAAATAAACAATCACACTTAAGACCACTTTCAACAATAAACCAAATTAATAAATCAATATCAATTTTGAAGGGGAAACCTAAAATTAAAAGATCAATGTGGAGTAGAAGAGCTCAGGAATACGAGCAAAAAATAACATCTGGAAAAATTTACGATTTAGCCGAAGTTGTAAGAGATTTAAATAAGGGTGATGACCTAATGGTAGATCAGTCTTATAGCGAAAGACAACTTTTTGAAAAAGCATATGAAAGAATACTTTCAGAATTTCAAATCGTTCTTAATTTGTCTTATGAAGATATTCAAAAAAAATTAAATAAAGCATTAAAAAGAAATTTAGAAAATCAAACTGGATCAGCAACCACTCAAAGTAAAAAAGTTCAGGTAGAGCAAACAGAAAACAATGTCGAGGGTGGAACAGATGATTTAGTGGAAGAAAATCCAGAGTAAAAAAAAACGCTTCTCACACAAGCGTTATGAGAAGCGTTTTAATTCAAGAAAAAACTATCTTCTTTTTTTTCTTCTTTTTTTAGCTTTTTTCTTCTTAGCTTTTTTTCTTCTTTTAGCCATCTTTAGCTCCCTTGTTGTTTAACGAATCATTTGATTCGTCGTTTGTTATAATTTATTTTTTTAATTAAGTTATGTCAAACATTTAATTGATTGCAAAAAAATTCGATGTTGAAAAAAAAATTAATAAATTTTTTTAATTCTTTAATTGTTAAAAATGTAAGAGTTTATGCGAATAATAATCAAATGATTTTAATTAATTTAGTAAAGATTTTCTAAATCTTTTTTATAATTTTCTAAGATTATTTTTCTTTTTAACTTTAAAGTTGGTGTTAACATTCTATTTTCAATTGTAAATTCATCATAAATAACTAAAAACTTTTTAATTTTTTCGATTAAAGATAGTTTTGTATTAATATTTTCAATAAATTTTTTTATTTCCTGCTCATTTATATTTTTTTCAGCAACAATTAGAGCAACAAGGTAATTTTTTTTATCACCATAAACAAAACTTTGTTTAATATTTTCACTTAAACATAATAAATTTTCTATTTTTGTTGGTGAAATATTATCTCCACCTAAGTTAACAATTAATTCTTTCTTTCTATCTGTTATTTTTAAATTTCCCTCTTCATTTATTTCACCTATATCACCAGTATATAGCCAACCATCTTTAATGATGTCATCGGTTTCTTTTTTTTTATTTAGATAGCCTAACATTACATTTTCTCCTTTAATCAAAATTTCTCCGTCTTCAGCAATTTTAACTAAATTAGTTTTAAAAGGTGGCCCCACGGTTTCAACTTGAATTTTACCAGGTATATTACAACTAACCACTGGTGAGGCTTCTGTTAAACCATAACCTTGAAGCGTTGGAAGACCTATTGAATTTAAAAATTCTCCAATTTTTTGATCAAGTGCACCACCTCCTGAGACAAAAGCTTGAAGATTTCCACCAAATTGTTGTTTAACTTTTTTTCTGACCAATTTCTCACAGAAAAAGTCTATTATTTTTTCATGATATTTAAGTTTAATTTTTTTCAATTTTTTTGTTCCAATTTCAATTGTTAAATTTATCAATTTTTTTTTAAATCCTTTTTGTTTATTAAAGTTAATATTAATCTTATTGAATAAGTTTTGATAAAATCTAGGGACTGCGGTCATTATAGTTGGTTTTGCCTCTGACATATTAGTCAACAGTTTTTCCAAACTTTCAGCATAGAATATTTTAGCACCAATTAAAATCTGTACAAATTGTACGGTATGTTCATAGGAATGTGATAATGGTAACCATGTGAGAAACACTGGCGAAGTTTTTTTAATTAATGGCAATAGTAAATCAAAGGCACCTTCGCAATTTGCTAGAATTCCGCCGTGACTTAAAATAACTCCTTTTGGATTGCCAGATGTCCCGGATGTATAAATGATACATGCAGGCATATTTCTTTTTAAATTATTATTAATTATTGTTTCGTTTAAAGTATCTTTAAATATATCTTCTATCAAATAACTTTTGGTATCTATTTTTTCAAAAGAAATTATTTCAATTGATTTATCATTTATAAATTCTTTTATTTTTTTGAATTGCGTGTTATTTGAAACAATTACTAAAGTTGGATTACAGTCCTCAAGTATGAATTTATAGTCATTATCTGAGTAAGTAGTAAAAATAGGTACTGAAATTCCACCTGCATTCATAATTGCAATATCAGAAATAAACCAATTTGGATTATTTTCTGAAAGAATTAGACATTTATCGCCGGATTTTATTAATTTTTTTATTTTACTTGATAGTTTAAATATTCGTTCAGATACATCGCTCCAGTTATAAGTTTTTTTTTCGGATTTTAACGAGTTAAGAAGTGGTTTTTTGTTATCTACTTCCTCTAATTTTTTAAAAAATAATTCAACAAGACTATTTATTTCTGATACTTCCATAATTTGGTGGGCGAAGAGAGAATCGAACTCTCACTTCTTGCGAAACACGATTTTGAGTCGTGCGCGTCTACCAGTTCCGCCATTCGCCCTATATTTAAACAATTAATTTTATTTAAATAAATAGTATAAAAAGTTATTTTGTAATAAAACCAAAAAATGTTCAAAAAACTTTACAATAAATCAATAGAATTAGCGTCAAATAAGAGATCAAATCTTTACTTAGGCATTGTATCTTTCATTGAAAGCTCCTTTTTCCCAATTCCACCAGATGTAATGGTTGTTCCAATGGTGCTTGCAAAAAAATCCTCGTATTTAAAAATTTTTTTTATTGCAACAATATTTTCTGTGCTTGGAGGTATTTTTGGATATCTGATTGGCTATTTATTTATAGATTTAGCAATGAATGTTATTGAATTCTATAATTATGAAAACAAAGTTTTAAAGTTAAAAATGGATCTTTCTCAAGGAAGTGGAATGTTCATCTGGCTTGGTACTTTATTTCTAGCGGGTTTTACCCCTTTACCATATAAAGTTTTTACAATCACTAGTGGTTTAATAGGATTTGATATAATTGCGTTTATAATTATTAGTTTAATATCAAGAGGTCTAAGATTTTTTTTAGTTTCATTTCTTACATTTAAATTTGGTGAAAAATTTGTAAGCTTTATTGAACAAAAAGGCGCAGTGTGGTCTTCTATTATTGGTACTATAATAATTTTTTTAATAACTCTAATTTACTTAACTTTAATTAAATAATGATAACTTCTCTGAGGTATAAAACTGAATTAAATTTATTATTAATTTTCTCAATATCTGCGATTTTATTCGCTTTTTTTGTAGAATACGTTTTAGGACATAAACCATGTAATCTCTGTTTGCTACAAAGAGTACCTTATATCCTGACAATTATAATGATTATTTTAGTAACTATTTTAAAAGATTTAGAAAAATTATCTTTTTTGATATTGGGTATAATTTTTTTATCAGGGACATTATTGTCAATATACCATGTTGGTATTGAGCAAGGTTTAATCGCGGAGTCCTTTGTTTGTGGTAGTAATATAGACACAACTATAATTGACAAAACAGAAATTTTAAAACAATTAAAGAATAAGCCTATAAGCTGTAAAGATGTTACTTTTTCAATATTTGGGGTCTCGCTTGCTACAATAAATACTTTTATTTCCGCTCTTATAATGATTATAACTTTTACTATATTTATTAAATATGAAAAAAAGTAATAAAAAAAAAATCGAAGAATTTATTAGAGTTGATCATGCGGGTGAAAGAGGGGCAATAAAAATATACGAAGGTCAACTATTAGCCTTAAACACCTTTGTTAAAGATGACGAACTGAAAAAAACAATAGAAGAAATGAAAGAACATGAACGTGAGCATGCAAATTATTTTGAAAAAGAAATAAGAAGAAGAAGAATCAAACCAACAAAATTTTTACCATTATGGGATCTATTAGGTGTTGGTTTAGGATTTGGGTCAACTTTGCTTGGTAAAAAAGCAGCAATGCTTTGTACAGCATCAGTTGAAGAGGTGATAGACGAACATTATCAAAATCAAATTGATCAAATCGAATCTGATGAAAAAGAACTTAAAGAAAAAATTATAAAATTTAGAGAAGACGAGCTGCATCATAAAGATATCGCGTACGAAAAAGGTGCATCAAAAGATGGTATTTATTCGATATTTGATAAAATTGTAAAAACTGGATCAAAAATTGCAATTCGTGTGTCTGAAAAAATTTAATTAAGGTTCAAGTTCAACATCCCAATATAAATAATCTACCCAAGTTTTGTGTAGGAAATTTGGTGGAAAATGTTTTCCATTCCGATGAAGATCTTCAGTTGAAGGTTGATAAGGCATCTGATTTAGACTCATACCAGACTTATTTAATAATCTTCCTCCTTTTTTGACATTGCAGCTTGAACAAGCTGTAACAACATTGTCCCAATCAGTTTTACCGCCCTTAGATCTAGGCAGAAGATGATCAAATGTAAGTTCTTTTTTACTACCGCAGTATTGACAACTAAATTTGTCTCTTAAAAATACATTAAATCTTGTAAAATTAGGATTTGAAATTGGCTTTATATAACTCTTTAATGCAATTACACTTGGCAGTTTCATGCTAAATGATGGACTGTGCACTATTTTATCATAATAGTTTACAATTGAAACTCTATCCAAAAAAACTGACTTAACAGAATCTTGCCAACTCCAAAGAGATAAAGGATAATAACTTAAAGGTCTATAGTCTGCATTTAAAACCAAAGCTGGGCAGTTATCTAAAGATGTATTTTTATCAATGAATGTCATGTTATTATGTTTAGAATAACTTATTAATTTTTAATAATCAATATTATCAATCAAATTATTAAAATTTTTTTTATATTATTTTTTTAATATATTTTAACGCTAAACTTAGTGCTTCAACAGGTATATGATGAGCACAATTTTTTATCATATTAACTTCTACTTTTATTTTGTTTCTCTCGAGAAAATCTTTCGCTTCTAGTAAACTTGATGGTGGGACAACTTCATCTGCGTCACCATGAAACAGTAATACATCTGTTTTTGAATTCATTCTTTCCTGTAAGTCAATTTTGTTTATTATTTTTCCTGAAAATCCAATGACAGATTTAAATTTTTCATTACTTGTAAGACCTAAATTAATTGACATCATGCATCCTTGACTAAATCCTGCTAAAATAATTTGAGAATTATTTAATTTAAATTTTTCCTTAATTTGATCAACGTATTCAATTAAAATCTTTTCAGTTTTTTTAACTTCTGCAATAATATAATTTTGGTCATCTATACTTAAATCAAACCACTGAAAGCCAATTGGATTTAATTTACAAGTTTGTGGTCCATCAGGACAAAAGAAAATTGTATTATCTATAAAACGTCTCCATGTATGCGCAATTGAACTTATATCTGCGCCATCACCTCCATATCCATGGAGAAGAATTACAGCATATTTTATTTTATCTTTATTTTCAGACTCGATAATTTTTGAGTTTAAAACAAATTCCATAATCTAATTATAATTCGATAACCATTTAATAAAGTTTTGATCTCCAAAGTCAACGGACCCTATAATCCTTGCAAATTCATCACCGTCTTTATCTATAAAAATAGTAGTTGGAAGTCCTATTAACGAGAAAGTGTTGGCAAGCTTAACTGAGTCGTCGTAGTAAAGTTTTAGATTTTTTATTTTTAAATCGTTAAAAAATTTTTTTGCTTTTTCTTTATTTTCTTTTCCAACATTAATCGGCAAAACTATTAAATCCTCGAAATTTTTATTTGATTGAAGGATATCTAAAGATGGCATCTCCTCTCTACATGGAGCACACCAGGTTGCCCAAAAATTTATAACAACTAATTTACCTTTAAAATCATTTAAAGAAATAGTTATATCGTCAAAATTCTTGAAAATTATATTATTGACTTTCTTTGGTTCTTTGTGAATTTTAAGATTTTTTATATCTAGCTTTTGATCAGCACTAGTAATTGATGGAAATAATAAATATATAAATAACAAAAATAATTTTAAGCTTAATAATCTCATTCTAAAATGTATAGTTACATATCATGAGTAAAAATAAAAACAATAAACCAGTTTGGAGCACTAGAATTAAAAAAAATAGCTCAAGTTTATTTGCAAAAGTTGGAAGCTCAATAAATATCGATAAAAGACTTTATAAGCAGGATATTTATGCTTCCTCCATACATGTAGAAATGCTTTTTAAAAAAAAGATTATTTCCTTACAAGTTAAAAATAAAATTATCTGGGGACTTAAAAAAATATTTAATGAAATAAATAAAAAAAAATTTATTTTTAACAATCAAAGTGAAGATATTCACATGAGTATTGAAAAAAGGCTTTTTGATTTAATTGGTGAGGATGCTGGATTTATTCATACAGCAAGATCAAGAAATGACCAAGTAATTGTAGATTTTAAACTTTGGATGATAGATGCCTCAAATGACATAGTTAAAGAAATTGATACTACAATAAAATCAATAATTAAAATTGCTGAAAAAAATATATACACAATAATGCCCAGCTTTACCCATTTAAAAAACGCACAACCTATCTCATTTGCACATTATATTCTGGCCTATGTAGAAATGTTAAGTAGAGATAAAAAGAGATTTTTATATAATAAGGAATCATTATTAGAAAATCCCTTAGGTGTTGCCGCAATTGCAGGAACTAGTTTTGATATAGATAGAGAATTTACTACAAAAAAATTAAAGTTTAAAAAACCAACTAATAATTCTGTTGATACTGTCTCGGATAGAGATTTTGTTTTAGATTTTCTATATTCAATCTCAGTTTGCTCAAATCATATATCTAGATTTGCTGAGGAATTTATCCTGTGGAATTCAGATGCTTTTGATTTAATTAAATTAAAGGATAAAGTTGTTACAGGTTCATCGATAATGCCACAAAAAAAAAATCCAGATACCCTTGAGTACTTAAGAGGAAAAACCGGAAATACTTACGGAAATTTATTTTCGATGCTGACAATACTTAAAGGTTTGCCACTATCATACTTTAAAGATTTGCAGGATGATAAAGAGTTAGCTTTTAAATCATTTGATCAAATAAAAATATCTTTACAAATTATGAGAGAAGTTTTGAATAATTTTATTGTTAATAAAAAAAAAATGATACAATTAGCAGAAACTGGTTATACGACTGCTACAGACCTTGCTGACTATATTGTAAGAGAACACAAATATCCATTTCGGAAAGCATACTTGGTAACTTCAAAAATTGTAAATTTAGCAGAACAAAAAGGTAAAAAATTGAATGATTTAACTGTCTCTGAAATAAAAAGTATTGACAAAAATCTTAATGAAAGTGCGTTGAAATTATTTAATCTTGAAAATTCAGTAAAATCAAAAAAATCTTATGGTGGAACTTCTTTTGAAAATATAAAGAAAATGATAAAAAAATACAAAAAACATGTTTAAAAAAATATTTTTAATTTTATTTTGTGCAATAATTTTTTTTTCTTGTGGAAAAAAAGGTGATCCAGAATATCAGGGTCAAAAAAATCAATTAAAAGTTATTAAATTAATTTAATGTATTTTAAAAAAAATAAACTTTTTGTTGAGAAGGTTGATGCTTTAAAAATAGTTCGAAAATATGGAACACCAACTTATTGTTACTCACTAAATAGGTTGCGGAATAATATTCGCAATTTTCAACGAAGTTTTAAATCCATAAGCCCTTTAATATGCTTTTCTGTAAAATCAAATAATAACCGTCAAATTTTGAAAGAAATTAAAAAGTTTGGAGTGGGTGCTGATGTTGTCTCAAAAGGAGAAATGATGCAAGCTTTAAAGGCAGGCATATTACCAAAAAAAATTGTATTTTCTGGTGTAGGAAAAAAAACAGAGGAACTAAAATTTGCAATAGAAAAAAAAATTTTACTTATAAATACAGAATCCGAGAGTGAAATATTTGAAATTGAGAGATTAGCCAAACTAAAAAAAAAAATTGTAAATATTGGAATAAGGTTAAACCCAAACATTGATGCTAAAACTTTAAAAAAAATTTCTACTGGCAAACACGAGGATAAATTTGGTCTAACAGAAAAAGCTTTCTTAAACATATTAAATAAATTCGAAAATTCCAAGTATGTAAAAGTAAAATGCTTAAGTGTTCATATTGGTAGTCAAATAACTGACTACAAGCCATATCTTAAAATGCTCAATGTTTTAGATCTAATTATTAAAAAATCTAAATATTTTTTTGAATACGTGGATTTAGGTGGGGGAATGGGTATTCAATATGACAAAAAAACGAAAGTATTTAATTATAAAAAATATAACAAAATAATAAAAAAATTTTTAAAAAGACATAATGTTAAAATTATTTTTGAACCTGGAAGATCTTTAATTGCAAACACAGCAGTTTTATTTACACAAATTATTTATATAAAAAATACAAACAAAAAAAAATTTATTATTTTAGATGCAGCAATGAATGATCTAATGAGGCCTGCTTTATATGGATCATATCACAGTATTATTCCTTTATTAAAAACAAATAAAAAAAATAAAAGGATACATGATTTCGTTGGTCCGGTATGTGAAACCACTGACAAATTTTTATCTGTGAAAAGTTTTCAGGATCTAAAAGAAAAGGAATTTGTAGCAATTTCAGATGTTGGTGCATATGGAATGTCTTTATCCTCAAATTATAATTTAAGACCTAAACCTTTAGAAATAATGATAAATAATAAATTGATGAAAGTGGTCCTTAAAAGGCAAAAGCTAATCAACATCATCTAGTAAAGATTTTAATTTATGACTAAAAAACTTTTTTCGATTTTTTTTTATAGTGGAGTTATTTTAGTTTGTATTGTATTTTTACCATCTTTATTGATGCCAAAAAATATTACTATCTTTGGCGGAAAAATATTAGGACATTGGTCAAAGATTTGTTTAAAACTATTTCTCTCTACTAAAATTGAAATTATTGGTAAGGAAAATATTTTGAATAGTGAAAAATTTTTTATTGCTTGTACTCATCAATCAGCTTTTGAAACGTTTTATCTGCAAGCAATATTTAAAGGACCTAAATTTATATTAAAAAAAGAGTTAATTAAAATTCCAATTTTTGGTTGGTATTTAAAAAAAATTGGATCAATACCAGTGGAAAGAAATAAAATATCAAAAGAAAAAATTAATTTTGTAGATACGATAAAAATCTCATCCAAAGATAATAGACCAATAGTTATCTTTCCACAGGGAACAAGGACCAATCCTAATGAAAGACCTGATTTTAAAAAAGGCGTCGCTAGAATATACCAGGAATTAAATATCAATTGTTTGCCTGTTACAATTAATTCAGGTGAAGTATGGCCCAAAAATGGAAATCTTAGTAAAAATAAAAAAATAACTATAACAATACTTAAACCAATAAAACCAGGACTTGAGGGTAAACTATTTTTGAATTCACTGCAAAATACTATGTATGATGTTTTAAATAAGACTTCTAGCCCTTCATCGGCATAACAACATAAATACTATCAAAATCGGAAGGGTCTTTAATTAATGCCGGTGAGCCAGTCTCGTTTAGGTATATTTCAATTTTATCACCGTCTAATTGAGATGCTATGTCAATAAGATACCTCGAATTAAAACTAATATCAAGTTCATGATCGAAATTTACATTAAGAGTTTCATTTCCATCTCCACTACTTGTATTGTTCACTGATAAATCAAGTTTATCTTTTGTTAACTTAAATTTAACGCTATCTTTTTTATCCATTGAGACTGATGCAACTCTATCTACAGAATTTAAAAATGGTTTTAGTTCAACTTCTAATCTTTTTTTATTACTTTTCGGTACTACCTGAATATAGTTAGGGAACTTACCATCAATGAGTTTTGATATTAATACACTATCTTCCATTTCAAATTTTATTTTAGATTTAATATTTGATATTTTAACTTCCCCATCATAATCTTCTAATAAATTCACCAATTGAAATATTGTTTTTTTTGGTAGAATTATAGGTTCAAAATTAATTTTTTGGCTTAGTTGCACTTTCGAAATTGACATTCTATGACTATCAGTAGCCACCGCATTTAAGTAAATTTTATCATCTAGCTCAGTTTGATGAAAATAAATCCCACTTAGGTAATGTCTAGTTTCATCGTTTGAAACAGAAAACTTGCATTTATTCAATAGCTTAAGAAGCTGCTTAGATTTAATGTTAAATTCATTTTCATTGAAATTTTCCTCTGTGACTGGAAACTCAGAGGCAGAAATACAATTTAGATTGAAAATTGATTTTTCAGACTCAAGTTTTACTTTATTTTCTCCCGACAAATTAAAATTTATTTTTTTTCCTGAACTAAATTTTCTTATAATATCATACATTGTCGAGGATGTAGTTGTGGTTTTACCCTCTTCTAAAATTTCAACATTTTTAATCTCATTAATAAATATCAAATCTAGATCTGTTGCAGTGATTTTTAATTTTGCCTCGCCAGCATCTAATAGAATATTAGAAAGTATTGGCAGTGTGCTTCTTTTTTCTATAACCCCTTGACAATATCCTAAAGATTTTTGAAGATCATTTTGATTAACATTAAATTTCATTTTTCTGATTGTTGTATAAAATTTGATTTTTTAAAGTATCAATATTGTTACATAGCTCATTGTCATTTTTCTTTAAATTTTCAATCGTTTTTATAGAGTGTATCACAGTAGTATGGTCTCTATTTGAAAAATCTCTACCTATTTCTGGTAATGATTTTGTAGTTAAAAGTTTAGTGAGATAGATTGCTGTTTGCCTGGGTCTAACTAAATATCTTGATCGTCTTGAAGATAACATCTCAGTTTTAGATATTTTAAAAAATTTACATACCAAAGATTGTATTAAATCAACTGTAACTTTATTTTCTGAGTAATTAAGCAAATCTTTTAAAATAATTTTTATCTCAGAAATGTTAGGTGTTTTGTTATAGATTCTTGAAAATGAGACAATTCTATTCAAAGCACCGACTAATTCTCTAATACTATTTTTAATTTCTTTGCTTAAAAAAAGTTGAATCTCATCAGATATATTTATTTGGTTTGCATGATATTTAATTAATTCTTCCGACTTAAACTTGATAATTTTCTTTCTTAACTCTAAATCAGGCTGCTGAATATCAATTACTAATCCTCCAGAAAATCTAGATTTTATTCGTTCTTGTATTCTAGAAAGTTTATTTGGCGGTCTATCTCCAGAAATTATTATTTGTGATCCTTTATCAAGAAGAGCATTAAAAGTGTGAAAAAACTCTTCTTGCATAGCCTCTTTTCCATTCATAAATTGAATGTCATCTATTAAAAATACATCAGCATTTCGAAAATAATCTTTAAATTTAACCATATCATTTGATTTTATAGCTTTTACAAATTGATACATAAATCTCTCGGCAGAAATAAGCATTACTTTATTTTCTTGTTTAAGTTTAAGCCCTATAGCATTTAACAAGTGAGTTTTGCCCATTCCAACACCAGCATAAATGTACAACGGATTATAGTGAGAGATCTTTTCAGAAACTTTTTTGGAAGCCTCAAAAGCCAACTTATTGCTTTCACCAGTAATAAAAGTCTCAAAACTTTTATTTGGGTCAATTCTGTTATATTGAAATACAAAATCTTTTATGAATGAAATGTTACTACTTGGTTTTTCAATTTTATCTACAACTTTTGGTTCAAATTTTTCTTTGGCTAAACTCGAATTTATAGATAGTTCTATTCTACTTATTTCCGACTTATGAGATTTAACTGTTTGTAAGATTTGGTCAAGATACCTTGATGTAATCCAATCTCTTATAAATGGTGTTGTAACTGATAATAATATGTAATTATTAAACTCTTCTTCAAAAGTAATTTTTCGAAGCCAGCTATCATAAATATCATTTCCAAACTTATATTTCAAATCTGATTGAATTTTTTCCCAAGAGAGCTGTGTTTGAGAGTTAGAATTAAGTGTTATTTTGTTGTTCATGAGATATTTGTAAGAATTTCATTTACAGACTTTTAAAAAATTTTATCAACAAAAATTTTCAAAAAGTAAAAAAAAAATAAAATCTGCAAGTGTATTATTAAATTAAAAATTAAATCTGTAATAGAATTGAAAATTAAATCTATAATAGAAATTTTTTAAACTAAAGGTGGTAATTTTTTTTAAAAAAAAAATAAAAAAGAAAAATTTTTAACAGATTAAATTAATCTATATTTAGTATTTAAAAATAAAAGTTTAAGATATTTAGTGTAAACCAAAAGTTGAAGATACTGATGTCGCTTAGGGGTTGTTAAAGAGCGTTTATTTTTTTTGTAAGTCTTGACAAATTTCTAGAGGCGTTTCCCTTTTTAATAATACCGGTCTTAGCAATTTTCATGATTTCTGAGTTTAATTTTGGTAAATAACTTAAAGCCTCTTTTTTATTTTTCTTTTCAATCAAAACGTTCATTTTTTTTATAGCATTTTTGAACCTACTTTTTCTAAGCTTGTTCACTTTTGTTTCTCTAGATATTCTTCTAGTAGTTTTAATTGCGGATTTTGTATTTGCCATAACGCGAGGAGATATAACTGCTCAAATTGGCACGGTCAACTGCTTATTTTTATTTTTTTGACAATTATTGCAATAGAAAGTCGATCTATTCGAAATTACTATACGCAAAATCTTACCATCGCAATTAATTTTAGGACAGTTTTTTCCCTCTCTTCTATAAACTTTAAAATATTTTTGAAAACTGCCAATGTCGCCTGAGGTATTAACAAAATTTCTTATACTTGAACCACCCCTTTTAATTGAATTTCTTAAAACAATTTTTGAATATTTCACCATATTTTTCAATTCATTTTCCAAAAGATCACATGATTTTTTTTTAGGATTTATTTTACTTTCAAACAAAATTTCTGATGCATAAATGTTTCCAATACCAGAAACAAATTTTTGATCTAAAAGATAATCTTTAATATTTTTTTTCTTATTTTGTAGTCTACTTTTAACATAATTATAATTAAACTTTTTATTAAAAGGTTCAATGCCGTACTTTTTAATAAAATTTTTTAATTTTAAATGATCATTTAAAATTTTGAAATATCCAAATCTTCTTGGATCATTATAAATAAGTCTCAATTTGTTAAATATAAATTCAACATGATTATGTTTTTTTGGTAAAAATGGTGAGTGATAAAAACTTGAATTTGTAACGAAGTTTTTCCTTTTTTTTTTAATAATATGTATCGTTCCAGACATTCCCAAATGTAAAATGCAATACGATTTGTTTGAAAGTTCAAGAATTATATACTTAGAAAACCTTCTTATATTAATAATTTTTTTATTTTGAAGAATACTCTTAAAATTTTTTGGTATTTTAAATCTTAGATTTCTATTTCTTACTATTACTTTTAGAATTTTTTGAGATTTAATGTTTTTTATAAGTGACTGTTTAACAATTTCTACTTCTGGCAATTCTGGCATTAAGTACTATATTATCAGATATTAAAAAAAAATAATGAAACAAATTTTACAAAATAATAAAGGACTTGTTCAGGAAGTCTTCGACAAAGTATCAAACAAGTACGATTTGATGAATGACTTCATGTCGCTTGGACTTCACAGGCTTTGGAAGAAGGATTTAATAAATATGATGTCTCCATCCAAAAATTCGAAGTTAATAGATGTAGCATGTGGCACTGGTGATATTGGTAAATTATTCTTGGATTCGCTTAATTATAATGGTGTGGTTTACAATGTTGACCCAAATAAAAATATGATTAACGAAGGAAAAAAAAAATTTAAGAATATTGATAATATTAAATGGTATGTAAATTCGGCTGAAAATTTAAAATTTAAAAATAATTATTTCGACTTCTATACTATTAGTTTCGGATTAAGAAATACTAAAAATATTGATAAGTCTATAAAAGAAGCCTTTAGAGTTCTTAAACCAGGTGGAAAATTTTTATGCCTTGAATTTTCAAAAGTTCAAAATGAAAATTTAAGAAAAATTTATGAGAAATATTCAAAACTGATACCAAAAATAGGTGATTTTGTTGTTGGAGATAAACAGCCATATGAGTATCTAGTTGAGAGTATAGATAAATTTATTAATCAAGAAGAACTAATTGATTGCATGAAAAGTAATAATTTTACAAATTGCAAATATAGAAATTTTAATGGTGGAATAGTTGCAATACATTCTGGCTGGAAGGTTTAATGTTAAGAAAGATTTTTATTTTATTCAGGATTGCAAGAAGATTGGCTAAATCCGATGCTGTAGAAATAGTCTCGAAAATACATCAGCCACCATTAATTATTAAAATTTTATTAAACATTTTTGCCTTTTCATTTTACAAACAAAAAGATCCTTTAAATAATAAATCTGATGAAGACAAACTATGTGAATCTATTCAGGGTATGGGAACAACATTTATCAAATTAGGTCAATTTTTAGCAACTAGGCCAGATATAATTGGCGAGGAGGTTTCAAAAAAATTAGAAAAACTTCAAGATAGATTACCTCCATTTAAAATGTCAGAAGCTAAAAATATTTTAAAAGAAAGTTTAGGCTTAGATAATTACAATTCTATTTTAAATCTTAGTGAGCCAGTGGCTGCAGCATCCATAGCGCAAGTCCATAAAGCACAGATCAATGAAAATGGAACCGTAAAAGATGTAGCAATTAAAATATTAAGACCTGAAATAAAAAAAGTTTTTAATGAAGAGATTGATGCTTTGATGCTTCTTGCATACATAATTCAAAGTACAGTAACAAAAACTAAAAGACTTAAACTGGTAGAAGTAGTTTTTCTTCTAAAGGAAATTACTAATCATGAGATGGACTTAAGGTTTGAAGCAGCGGCCGCTAACGAATTTGCCGAAAATACAAAGAATGATTCTGGGTTTTTTGTGCCCAAAATATACTGGATTTATACTAGTGAAAAAGTTTTGACTTTAGATTGGGTTGATGGAGTTTCCATAAGAGAAAGAGATTTAATTAATGAAAGAGATATAGATGTAAAAAATATTGCCTCGAATATTATACAACATTTTTTAAGACATGCAGTAAGAGATGGGTTTTTTCATGCTGATATGCACCAAGGTAATTTATTTATAAATGAAAGTGGACAAATAGTGCCAATTGATTTTGGTATAATGGGTAGAATTGACAAACTCAACAGAAGATATTTAGCGGAGATTTTATTTGGTTTTATTCAAAGAGACTATAAAAAAGTCGCTGAAGTTCATCTCGTAGCAGGCTTAGTGCCAAATAATGTAAATGTTGATGAGCTCGCTCAAGCTTTGAGATCAATAGGTGAACCAATTTTTGGTCAATCAGTTAAGGATATTTCAGGTGGGAGATTACTTAAACAGTTGTTTGATATTACAGAAAAATTTAATATGCCAACTCAACCTCAGCTACTTTTGTTACAAAAAACAATGGTAGTAGTGGAAGGAGTCGCAAGAAAACTAAACCCAGAAACTAATATATGGGAGACTTCAAGACCAGTGTTAGAAAAATGGTTAAGAGAAACAAAAGATCCAATAAATAATTTTACAGAAACTTTAAAGGATTCTGCAGAAGTTTTAAAAAAACTTCCTGAATTACCACAAATGATGGAAAAAGCTAATCAAGCACTAACATTCCTTGCAAGTGGTCAGATTCCACAAAATACAAATTCTTACTCAGCAATGAAAAATAAAGAACTTGAAATGAAAACCTTTAGAAATCAGAGTATTATTGGCTTATTACTGCTTGTATTTATAGGTTTCATGGTATTTTAATCCAAAGATGAGTGAATTAAAAAATAAAAAAGTATTACTAGTTATAACAGGAGGAATTGCAGCTTATAAAGCTTTAGAATTAATTAGACTTTTGAAAAAAAAAGGTAGCTCAGTTAAAACTATACTTTCTAAGAATGCTAACAAATTTGTAACACCTCTTTCTGTTACTGGTTTATCTCAAGAAAAAGTTTATACAGACTTATTTGATCCAAGTTCTGAAGCTGAGATGGATCATATTTCACTATCTAGATGGGCAGATATAATATTAATTGCGCCTGCAACTGCAAATACATTATCAAAAATTTCAAATGCTAATGCTGATGACTTAGCATCAACTGTATTATTAGCTGCAGATAAAGAATTTTATATTGCTCCAGCTATGAATGTTAGAATGTGGGAAAATAAATCTAATCAAAACAACGTAAATATTTTAAAAAATATGGGTCATGAATTTATAGGCCCAGATATCGGCGATATGGCATGTGGAGAGTATGGCGAAGGTAAAATGACCGAACCACTAGAAATAATTAATTTTTTGGAAAAAAAATCAAAAGAATTAAAAAAAAACAATGGCCTTAAAGCACTTGTAACTGCCGGACCTACCAAAGAATTTATTGATCCGGTAAGGTATATAACTAACAAATCAAGCGGAAAACAAGGTTATGAGATAGCAAATTCACTTAAAAGAAGTGGGTTTAATACAACCCTTATATCGGGTCCAACGCAACTTGATCCAATTAAAGGTGTAAAAATAATCAATATTAATTCAGCAAAAGAAATGTTTGATGCCGTAATTGAAAATCTGCCTGTAGATGTAGCAATTTTTTCTGCTGCTGTCGCAGATTTCAAGCTCAAAGAAGTATCCGAAACTAAAATTAAAAATAAAGAAAACTATAGCCTTAGTTTAGAAAAAAATATTGATATTTTAAAACATGTTTCAAACCATAATTCCTTAAGACCTAAATTGGTATTAGGTTTTTCAGCTGAAACCAATGATATAATTGAAAATTCACAAAAAAAAATAAATGAAAAAAATTGTGATTGGTTAATTGCAAACGATGTTTCTAATAAAGAGATAGGCTTTGATTCAGACTTCAATGAAGTAAGCATCTTGTACAAAAATGGGGAAATTGAAAAAATTTCTAAAGATAAAAAATCTGTAATTGCTAACAAAATTGTAAAAAAAATTGTTTCAAATCTGGAATAATTAATGGTTAAAGTTTTAGTAAAAAGGCTTGATCCAAAAGTAAAGTTGCCAAAATATAAAACTATTGGCTCATCGGGGATGGATTTAATGGCATTTATTGAAAAACCAATTAAAATCAAGCCTAGAGCATCAGCTTTAATTCCAACTGGAATCTCAATAGCTTTTCCTGAAGAATTTGAAGTACAAATAAGACCAAGATCTGGATTAGCAGCTAAACAAAGCATCAGTGTTCTTAACACTCCAGGAACTATTGATAGTGATTATCGAGGTGAAATTAAAGTAATAATCTTTAATCATGGTGAAAGTGAATTTGTGATAAATTGCGATGATAGAATAGCACAAATGATTCTCACACCAGTATTAAAAATCGAATTTAAAGAAGTGAATGAACTTCCTGAAACAATTAGAGGAAGTGGAGGTTTTGGTTCTACTGGCAAATGAGGAAAAATCTTTCCACAAAACAAATTGAAAAATATTCAAGACAGATAGTTCTGAAAAATGTTGGAACGATAGGTCAAAAAAAAATACTTAGTTCAAATGTTTTGATTGTAGGAACGGGTGGTCTTGGATGTCCAGTTGCTGATTATTTATCTAGAGCAGGAGTAGGAAAAATAGGCATAGTTGATTATGATAAAGTTGATGCATCAAACATACATCGGCAATCAATTTATACATTGAAGGATGTGGGAAAATATAAAGTTGAGGTATTAAAAAAAAAAATAATTGATATTAATCCTGACGTAAAAACTAAAATTTATAAAACTAAAATAACAAAAAAAAACGCTTATAAAATATTAAATCAATTTGATATTATTGTAGATGGTTCTGATAATTTTAAGACAAAATTTTTATTGAACCAATTTGCAAATAAATTAAAAAAAATATTTATAGTCGGTGCCATAGGTAAATACGACGGTCATATCTTTTCTTTTAATTTTAAAAGAAATAATGAGGCATGTTTAAAATGTTTTTATCAATCAGATGTTAACGAAGAAGTTTTAAACTGTGAAACTGATGGAATTTTAGGTCCAGTTGCAGGTATAGTGGGCAACATACAGGCAACAGAAGTTCTTAAATATATATTAGGTCTAAAAAACGTGCTATCAAATAAAATCTTGATAATAAATCTTTTAAATTTAACTTTTAGACATACGAGATTTTCAAAAAAAAAGAATTGTATATGCGGAAAAAAATAATTTTTTTCTTTTTAATTTTTTTTTGTACTACTGCATTTAGTAATGAAAATTACTATTTAATGCTAAAAAATTCTAAAGTAAATGTAAGAATGGGTCCAGGTTTAGATTATCCTGTAAAATTTATTTATAAAAAAAAATATTTACCAGTCAAAGTCATTGATAAAAAAGAGAACTTTAGAAAAGTAATTGACCATAAAAAAAATAGTGGATGGATACACATCTCTCAATTAAAAAAAGTAAATTCTGTAATTGTTTTATCAAATAGAATTCTATTTAAAAAACCAAGTGTTTATTCAAAACCTATTGCAAATATAGATAGTGGTAGATTACTTGTCTTAAAAAAATGCAAAAAAGATTGGTGCGAAGTTAGTAGCCAAACTTATAAAGGGTGGATTAATATGTATAATGTATGGGGTAAAAACTAATTATTTTTTCTTACTTAATTTGCTTGTCCAGAGTTTATCTAGCACAAAATACCATACTGCATTAGCTAAAGGCTCAACAATTGCATCTGTTAATGCAATCATAAACGATACATCCGCTATTAACATTAAAACTGTAATAGCAATTGCAAAGTGCCCGATAGTATAGATTAAAGTTCTTAATAATGAACCTTTATTACTATCATAAAATGATTTACTAGTTTGAAATATGCCTCTGGTTAATTCGGTCATACATTAATTATAGCCTAGTTAAGTTTTAAATCAAATCTGTCTGAATTCATTACTTTTGTCCATGCTGCTACAAAATCGATTACAAATTTTTTCTCTGAATCTTCACAAGCATAAACCTCAGCTATAGCTCTTAATTGGGAATTCGAACCAAATATTAAATCTACTCTTGTGCCTTTCCATTTAACCTTATTTGTATTTCTATCTTTTCCAATAAATAACTGTTCTTTTTTATCGACCTCTTTCCAAGTAGTGTTCATATCCAGTAAATTTTTAAAGTAATCATTTGATAATGAACCAGGTTTTTTTGTAAACACACCATTTTCTGATCCATCATAGTTAGAATTTAACACTCTCATACCTCCGACTAAAACTGTCATCTCGGGCGCTGTTAATCTCATAAGCTGTGCTTTATCTACTAAAAGTTCCTCTGCTGAAATATTTGTGTCTGAATTCAAGTAATTTCTAAATCCATCTGCTTTTGGTTCTAATAAACTAAATGAATTTATATCTGTTTGATCTTGTGATGCATCACCTCTACCTGAAGAAAAAGGAACATCAATTTTATGACCAGCCTTTTTAGCAGCTTTTTCGATTGCAACACAACCACCTAGAACTATCAAGTCAGCAATTGAAACATTTTTCTTTTTGCCATCAAATTGTTTCTTAATTTTTTCTAATACTTTAATAACCTTATCTGTTTTTGACACTTTATTTACTTCCCAATTTTTTTGGGGTTCAAGTCTTAATCTTGCTCCGTTTGCTCCACCTCTTTTATCAGAACCTCTAAAAGTTGATGCAGATGCCCAAGCAGTTGATACTAGCTCTGAAACTTTAAGTCCTGATTTCATTATTTGAGCTTTAAGTTTATTTATTTCACTTTTTTTGATTTTATATTTTTGCTTAGGGACGGGATCTTGCCAAATTAATTGTTCTTTTGGTACATCTGGACCTAAATAGCATGCTCTTGGACCCATATCTCTGTGCGTAAGCTTGAACCATGCTTTAGCAAAAGCATCGTGGAATTCTTTTGGATTTTTATGAAAATGTCTTGTTATTGGTCCATAACTTGGATCAACTTTTAATGAAATATCGGTAGTTTGCATCATTGGAGGATGTTTTTTTCCTCTCTCATGTGCATCAGGAACCATTTTGATTTCTTGACCATTTTTTTTTGGTGTCCATTGATGTGCACCTGCAGGACTCTTAGTTAATTCCCACTCGTGACCATACAAACAATCTAAATATCCCATATCCCACTTAATTGGATTTTGAGTCCAGGCACCTTCTATTCCAGAGCTGATAGTATCAACACCTTTTCCACTTTTATAATTACTATTCCAACCAGTTGCTTGTTCATGAATTTTTGATCCTTCTGGTTCTGGACCCTTGTGAGATTCTGGGGCTGCTCCGTGAGACTTACCAAAAGTATGTCCACCTGCAACTAAGGCTGCAGTTTCGTAATCATTCATTGCCATTCTACCAAATGTTTCTCTGATATCGTGTGCTGCCAATAATGGATCAGGATTAGCGTCAGGACCTTGAGGGTTAACATAAATTAATCCCATATGAGAAGCTCCTAATGGCTGTTCTAAATCTCTTTTTCCACTGTATCTATTTACACCTAACCATTCTTTTTCTGATCCCCAATAAATATCTTCCTCTGGTTCCCAAATATCTTCACGACCAGCGCCAAAACCAAAAGTTTTGAAACCCATAGAGTCAAGTGCAACATTCCCAACTAAAATAAATAAATCTGCCCAAGAAATTCTTTTTCCGTATTTTTTCTTTATAGGCCAGAGTAATAATCTTGCTTTATCTAGGTTAACATTATCCGGCCAACTGTTGAGTGGAGCGAAACGCTGATTACCTGTACCAGCACCTCCTCTTCCATCGCCAGTTCTGTACGTACCTGCCGCGTGCCAAGCAAGTCTTATAAATAATGGACCGTAATGACCATAATCAGCTGGCCACCAATCTTGCGAGTCTGTCATTAATTTAAGTAGATCTTTTTTAAGAGCTTTATAATTTAATTTTTTGAATTCCTTTGCATAACTAAATTTTTTATCCATCGGATTTACCAATCTAGAATGCTGGCTTAGTATTTTAAGATTTAGACTGTTCGGCCACCAATCTCTATTAGAAGTTCCTTTTCCAGTTGGATGTTTTGGTGGCGTTCCAACACCTGTAAAAGGGCATTTTGACTGTTCTTTTAAAATTTCTTTACTCACAGACCTAATTTAATGAGTTTGCATCATATGTCAATATATTAGAATGATTCTAAAGTGTTTTTTTGTCCTACTTTACTAGATGTGAATAATTATTGTTATTTATTTGAAACTTTAACCAAAACCTCAATTGATTTAATTTTTTTTCCTGGAAGGTTTTTTCTCAATTTTATTTCCTCGACATCTTTATCATGAAAATCAATAAGCTCACTAGTTGTCTCGTTATAAAAATGGTGGTGATTTGTTACATTTGTATCAAAATATGTTTTATCGGAATTTAATGAAATTTCCTTTATGTAACCTTTGTTCTTAAAGGCATTAATTGTATTATAAATTGTAGCTTGAGATATTTTAATATCTAGTTTCTTTTTTAAAATTTTTCGAAGATCATCTATAGTAAAATGAAAAGTCTTTTTTCTATCAAAAAGAATTTCACACATTTTTAATCTTTGCTTAGTAGTTCTTAAGCCTGCAGATCTCAATTTTTCCTCAAAATGAGTATTATTATTCATTATTTAGCCTAATTTATCAGTTCAAATCTGATTGTATATTGTAAATTATCTAAATACACTATTAAAGAACAACTTTATGGAAAAAAAATCAGCATACAATTACGAAGAGCTAATAAAGTGCGGTAATGGCGAACTTTTCGGACCTGGAAATGCAAAACTTCCTTTACCACCAATGCTTATGTTTGATAGAATTACTGAAATTGCGGATAATAAGGGAGCTTTTAAAAAAGGTATTTTGAAAGCAGAACTGGACATTAAAAATGAATTATGGTTTTTTGATTGTCATTTTAAGGAGGACCCAGTTATGCCTGGATGCTTAGGACTTGATGCAATGTGGCAACTAGTTGGATTTTATTTAGGTTGGCTTGGAAACCCCGGAAGAGGTAGAGCGTTAGGAGTTGGGGCAGTAAAGTTTACAGGTGAAGTGTTAAAAAATGTAAAAATCGCAACATATGAAATTGATATGAAGAGAATTTTAGTTAAAGAGGGTACAACAGTAGGTTTAGCAAATGGAATTCTTAAAGCAGATGATAAAAAAATATATTCTGCTGAAAATTTGAAAGTTGGATTGTTTAAATAATGAAAAGGGTAGTAGTAACTGGAATTGGGGTAGTTTCTTGTTTAGGTAACAATCAAGAAGAAGTTTACAATTCTCTTATAAATTCAAAATCAGGTATTACTTTCTCTGAAGAATATAAAGAATTTAATCTCAAGAGCCATGTTCATGGTTTACCAAACATAAAATTAGAAGACCACGTAGATAGAAAAGTTATTAGATTTATGGGCAAAGGTTCAGCTTATAATTATATAGCCATGAATGAAGCTGTAAAAGATTCTGGTTTAGAGGAAAAAGACGTAAGTAATATTTCCACAGGAATGGTAATGGGGTCGGGAGGACCTTCAATTGAAAATGTAATTTTGGCTGCAGATAAAACTAGAGAAAAAAATCCAAAAAAAATGGGACCGTTCGTAGTGCCAAGAACTATGGCAAGTACAGCTTCCGCAACACTGGCTGTACCATTTAAAATAAAAGGTGTAAATTACACCATAAGTTCTGCATGCGCTACAAGTGGACACTGTATCGGTAATGCGATGGAATTAATTCAATTAGGAAAACAGAATGTTATCTTTGCAGGAGGAAGTGATGAAGTTCACTTTGCAATGACAGCCATGTTTGATGCGATGACAGCTTTATCATCTAAATACAATGATACACCAGATAAAGCATCAAGACCTTATGATAAAACAAGAGATGGTTTTGTTATTTCAGGTGGTGGCGGTGTTTTAGTGCTTGAGGAATATGAGCATGCAAAAGCAAGAGGTGCAAAAATTTATGCAGAATTAACCGGCTACGGTGCAACATCTGATGGTTACGATATGGTTGCTCCATCTGGAGAAGGTGCTGTTAGATGTATGCAAATGGCGTTAAAAACTGCAAAAAATAAAATTGATTATATAAATACTCACGGAACATCTACACCTGTAGGAGATATAACTGAATTAAAAGCAGTAGGTGAGGTTTTTAAAGATTACAAACCGAAAATAAGCTCAACAAAATCATTATCTGGACATTCTTTGGGAGCAACCTCAGTTCACGAGGCAGTTTATAGTTTAATAATGATGAAAAATAATTTTATTTCAGCGTCAGCAAATATTGTTGATATGGATGACGAAGCAAAAAAATATCCAATAATTACAAAAGTAGAAAAAAATGTTTCCTTAAATTCTATAATGTCTAATAGTTTTGGTTTTGGTGGAACAAATGCAACTTTAGTTTTTGAGAAAGTTTAACAATGAGTTTAATGAAGGGCAAAAAAGGATTAATCATGGGTGTTGCCAATGAGAGATCTATTGCTTGGGGAATATCACAAAAATTAGCAGAGGCTGGAGCTGAATTAGCTTTTACATATTTGGGAGATGCTCTTAAAAAAAGAGTAATTCCATTGGCAGAAAAATTAAATTCAAATTTAACTTTTAGTTGTGATGTTGAAAAGAAAGAGGAAGTTGTAAAACTTTTTGAGGATGTAAAGTCTAAATGGGGAGAGATTGACTTTGTGGTGCATGCTATAGCATTTTCAGATAAATCTGAATTATCAGGAGAATATCTAAATACAACAAGAGAAAACTTCTTAAGAAGTATGTTAATTTCATGTTTTTCATTTACAGAGGTTGCAAAAGAAGCATCAAGAATAATGAAGCAGGGTGGAAGCATGATTACCCTAAGTTATGAAGCAAATAAAGCTATACCTAATTATAATGTAATGGGTGTTTGTAAAGCAGCTTTAGAGGCAAGCGTAAAATATCTAGCAAGAGATCTTGGATCTAGAGGAGTAAGAGTAAATGCAATTAGCGCAGGTCCGATAAAGACCTTGGCAGCTTCCGCAATTGGTGATGCTAAATTTTTATATAAATGGAATGCTGATCATTCATTTCTTAAAAGGAATGTAGACAATCTTGATGTTGGAAATTCAGCTTTATATTTATTAAGTGATATGGCAAGTGGGGTTACAGGTGAAATTCATTACGTAGATGCTGGATACAATAAAGTTGGAATGCCTGATCCAAAAAATATAAGTGAATAAATGCCAACTTACACAGTTACCAATTCAAACTTTAATTTAACTGCCAAACAACAAAAAGATTTAGCGCAAGGCATAACCAAGGTTCATAATGTAGTTACTGGGGCAAACACTTATTTTGCTCAAGTTATATTTAATAAAACCAAAAAAAATAATCATTTTATGGGAGGTAAAAAAGTAAAAGAGCCCTCATTATTTTTACTTGGTCAAATAAGAGCCGGTAGACCTAAAAAAATAAAGGATAAACTAATATCTGATTTAAAAAATATCTTAGTAAAAAAAACAAAGTTAAATGAAACTCAAGTGTGGGTTTATATAGTTGATCTACCACCTTCGCAGATGATTGAATATGGTGAGGTGCTACCAGAGTCAGGTAAAGAAGGAGAATGGTTTAAAGGTTTATCAAATAAACTCAAAAAGAAACTTTCACAAATGGAAAGATAAATAATGCTAATTCTAGTTTGGTTTGTTGTTTGTATTATATTTTATATTGTTCAAATGATACTGGGTGATTCTGGTCACGCACTTGAGGTATTTGCTGCAGTTAGTGCAATAGCTATTTTCTTAATAAGTAAAATTAAACACAAAATAAATAAGTAGGGGCGTTCTGTTGCCAGGTGCCCCGAACTTTGTTTCAATAATCCTTATATTGCAACAATCAGCAATAATCAAATCACACAAATTATAGAATAATGCCGACCAAATGCCGACCAAAAATCTGGTCGTCACAGGCTTCATGATTTGATAGCCTTGGATCATGAAGAACTTTTAAAATATTAATATCTATGCCAAACACAATTGTTGTACTTACCTACAAAAGCATTGATGAGATTGTGCTCAAAGAAACTTCAGAGTCTTGGAAATTAAATCCTATAAAAGCATCAAAATGTAAATATGTTATCTGCACAAGGAACAGACACGATACAAGAAAAATTTGGCATGGCAAAGAGAAGCATAGAGAGGCTTTTTTAATTGGAAAAATAAAAGAAATTATAAAGTCACCTTTTGGACCAGGCAGATATAAAATTAGATTTAGAGAATATGCAGAAATTTCAATCCCAGAATTTTGGGGTAAAGAAAGAAATCCAATTATTTATAAAGACATAGATTTAGATAAACTAAACGTTTCAAATTTTAAAAAAGTTGAAGAACATAAAGAAGGTAAAGTATTTAAAGATAGGAAAGAAATTCTTAAGGCAGGGCTACATAATAATACTGTATTTGGAATATCTCAAATTCAAGGGGTAGCAAAGGCAGTTGTGTTATCTGGAGGTTACGTTGATGAAACCTATGACCGAGGAGAAGAAGTAATTTATATTGGTCAGGGCGGAAGGGATGAAAAAACAGGTAAACAAACATCAAACCAATCATTTGAAAATACATTTAATAAATCTTTAGTATTTAATTGCAATTGGAACATACCAGTAAGGGTTTTTAGAGGTAGTAATTTAAATTCTGATTATGCACCTAAGAATGGTTATAGATATGATGGTAAATATCTAATCAATGATTTCTGGTATTCTCAAGGTGTAGATGGTTTTAAAATTTGTAACTTTAAATTAGTTAGAGAAGAGAACTTTGTTGCGAATGAAAAAACTAAATATTTTAAAAAAGAGATACCAAAAGAAATATTTAATAATCCAGCACCAATAAAATTAAGCGATATTGATATAAATAAAGTTGCAAAAAAATGGAAACCTAAAGGTGGTTTAAATCTAGAGAAAAAAAATCAAAGTAAATTAGAATTATTAGAAAAAGCTACTATGCAACATGAAGAAACTGTAAAAATTATTGCTAAAAAATTAAAAGAAAAGAATTTACAGCACAAAGGGGCACAATTTGATCTATATACTGAACTGAATGGTATTGGAAAACTCTTTGAAATTAAAACTTGGAAAAGTCAAAATTTAAAAGAACAAATAAGAAATGGAATAATAAAACTGTTAGAATATAAAATAAGATATCAAAACGAAAAAATATTACCTGAGAGAGTAGAAATGTATCTTGCTCTAAGTAGTGATCCGATGAAATTGATGAATAAATATAGTTATTTGTTAGATCTAATGGAGGATCTTAATATTACATTGTGTTGGATTCATAATAAAAAAGTAAAAACCTACAATAAATTAAATAAGAATATTAATTGGATAAATTAATTAAAATGCCGACCACAGGACGACTCACAAGGTTGTATTTTTTAAATAACGTTGGTACTGCAAACTAAATTAACAAATGAGTAGGGGCGTTCTGTTGCCAGGTGCCCCTAACCCCAAATTAATTAACTTTTAAATAGATCAAGTGCTTCATTTAAAAGTTGTTCTGATTTTGAATGATCTCCATCAGAATGTGCTTTCATACCAGCATCATGAAGTTTTTGAGCTTTTTCAATTTTAGTTTTCACTTTTCCACTTAACATCGGACATGAGCCAGCGAAAGCAGAGGTTGAAAATATAATTAAAGTTATAGCTAATAGTATTTTTTTCATTAGTGTTCCTTTCGTTTTAATATTTAAATTACATAGTTATTTAGATCAAAAAATCACTGCGACTTTTTTTATTTTTTAAAGGTGCTTAACAGCAACCACAGCTTTTCTTTTCTTTTTTTTCTGAGGTGGTATCAGATTTGATTTCTTCTAATTCTTTTTTTTGATCTTCTATAGCCTGCTTTTCTTTTAAAATTTTATCCTCGAAATAAGCATAAAGTGAAGAAAAGCCTAGCTTAAATGCTTTTTTTTCCTCGTAACCCCTTCGACCTTTTAAGTTTTCAATTATTTTTATTATTTCTTGATTTTGCATATTCTACTTTTTATATCGCTGCTTGTTTGATTGAAAGCTTAACTTTTCCTCTATCAAAACCGATTACTTTAACTTTTACCTCATCACCTTCTTTTACAACATCAGTCACTTTAGCGACTCTTTTATCTGCAAGTTCAGAAATGTGAACTAGACCATCTTGTTTACCTAAAAAGTTAACGAATGCACCAAACTCCATAATTTTCATAACTTTACCATTATAAATTTTATTTAATTCAGCTTTTGCAGTTAAATCCTTAATCATTTGCATAGCCTTGTTTCTACAGTCTTCGTCTGGAGCAGCAACTGTTACAACACCTTCGTCATTAACGTCAACTTTTGCCCCTGATTTTTCAACAATTTCTCTTATTGTTGCACCACCTTTTCCAATCACTGTTGCGATATCTTTTTTATCAACAGTAATTTTTTCCATTTTAGGGGTATGTTTTCCAACATTATCTCGTGATTTAGCTAAAGCTTTATTCATTTCACCAAGAATATGAATTCTTCCATCTTTTGCTTGTTTTAAAGCCTGTTCCATTATTTCAAATGTTATTCCTGTAATTTTAATATCCATTTGAAGGGATGTAATACCATCTTTAGTTCCAGCAACTTTAAAATCCATATCACCTAAATGATCTTCATCTCCAAGAATATCTGATAGGACGCTAAAATCATCACCCTCTTTAATTAAGCCCATTGCAATTCCAGCTACTGGCTCTTTTATTGGAACTCCTGCATCCATTAACGCTAAAGATGAACCACAAACAGTCGCCATTGAAGATGATCCGTTGGACTCTGTGATCTCAGATACTATTCTAAATGTATAAGGAAAACTTTCTTTTGATGGCAAAGATGAATTAATTGCTCTCCAAGCAAGTTTACCATGACCAATTTCTCTTCTTCCTGTTCCAATCCTTCCAGTTTCACCAACTGAAAATGGTGGAAAATTATAGTGAAGCATAAATCTTTCTCTTTGAAGACCATCCAAACTTTCGATCCTCTGCTCATCATCTGACGTACCTAATGTAGTAGTTACAATTGCTTGAGTTTCTCCTCTAGTAAAAAGAGCAGACCCATGAACTCTTGGTAATATACCCACTTCGCACATTATTGGTCTAACATCCGCTAAACCTCTTCCATCAATTCTATTTTTATTTTTCAAAATATCTGTTCGCACTATTCTTTTTTCTAAATTTTTAAGCTCATAATTTACGTCCAGCTCAGTATAATTTTCATCCTCCTCATATAGTTTCTTAGCCTTTTCAGTAATTTCAGATATTTGATTTGACCTATCTTGCTTATCTCTTGTAGAAAAAGCTTTTTTTAGATCATCAGTAAACTCCTTTTCTAATCTTTTCCTAACTTCAGATAAATCTTTTTTCTCAACAATCCAATCTGGTTTTCTACATTCTTTGGCAAGCTCCTCTATCATTTTAATTACTGGAACAAAATTTTCATGACCAAATTTAACAGCATTCAACATTTCTTCTTCAGTTAATCCATTTGCTTCGGACTCAACCATTAAAACTGCATCTTTAGTTCCAGCAACAACAAGGTCCAATTTAGAATTTTCTAATTCTATTTTTGATGGATTTAAAACATATTTTCCATCGATGAAACCAACTCTTGATGCTCCAACTGGTCCAAGAAATGGCATTCCAGATATTGCCAAAGCTGCTGAAGAGGCGATGATAGATAAAATATCAGCTTCGTTTTCTTTGTCGTATGATATTACCGTCGGGAGTAATTGAACTTCGTTTTTAAATTCATCTGGGAACAAAGGTCTTATAGGTCTGTCAATTAATCTTGAGATTAATGTTTCACTTTCAGTCGGTCTTGCTTCTCTTTTAAAATAACCACCCGGGATTTTCCCAGCAGCATAATATTTTTCCTGATAGTTTACAGACAGTGGAAAGTAATCCACCTCAGGGTTTACTTTTTTAGCTCCTACAACAGTTGCCAAAACAACCGTCTCTCCACATGTTGCTATAACCGCTCCATCTGCTTGACGAGCTACTTTACCTGTTTCTAATTTTATTTTTTTTCCGTTAAGATCAATTTCTTTTTTAAATATTTTAAACATTTTTTACTTTCTAAGATTCAATTTACTTATGACGTTTTTGTAAGAATCAATTTTATTTTTTTTTAAATAATCTAATAATTTTTTTCTTCTATTAACTGCTTTTAAAAGACCGACCGAAGAATGTTTATCCTTTTTAAATAAATTCATGTGCTTTGATAACGCTTCGATCTTCTCAGTTAATAAAGCAATTTGGATCTCCGATGATCCATTATCTTTTTCGTGAATTGCTAGTTCTTTAGCTTTCTTACTCATATTTTTCCTGACTGTTTGTTTGTTTTATTAAATTTTCAATTTTTTCTGCATAATCAAATGACTCATCCTTAACAAATAGTAATTTTGGTAAAAATTTTGTTGAAATTTTTTTTGATAACACTTTTCTTACTACAAAAGAAAATTCCTTTAATACATCTATTGCTTCAGTAGCGTTTTTTCCACCAAGTGGTAGTACAAAAGCTTTTGCTGTTTTCAAATCAGGACTCATTCTAACTTCAGTTACAGTTATATTGCTTGTTTCTAAATTAGGCAATTTTGCTTCCCCTCTCATAAAAATATTACATAGTGCTTGCTTCACCATTTCGCCAACACGCAACTGTCTTTGTGAAACTGTTTTAATATTTTTTTTGCTCATATTCTTCTTTCAGTGACTTTTGAGTTGTATGCCTCAATGATATCTTTTTTTTGGAAATCATTAAAATCTTTAAGAGTTATACCACATTCAAGCCCAGCACTTACCTGTTTTGCCTGGTTTTTTTCTCTAAAAATTGTGTTTATTTTACCATTATATATAATTGCTCCATCTCTAATTACTCTTGCATTTGCCTCGTTTGATATTTCCCCTTCCAAAACTTTAGAACCAGCAACTTTACCAACTTTTGACACTTTGAAAATTTCCAGTATTTCTGCTGAACCGATAATTTTTTCTTCAACTTCTGGTGCTAATAGTCCTGACATTTTAGCCTTTATAAAATCTAGGGCTTCATAAATTATGTTGTAAGATGAAATTTGAACTTTTTCTTGTTCTGCTAGTTTTTTTGCTTCTTTAGTAGGTTTTACATTAAAAGCTATTAATATTGCATTAGAAGCTTTTGCTAGACTCACATCAGTCTCTGTTATCATACCTATATCAGATAAAATAATTTTTGGTTTTATTTCGTCGTGTTTTATTTGAACAACAGCACTTTTGATTGCTTCTGATGAGCCATGAACATCAGATTTTATGATTATATTTAATTCTTCTGAAATCTTGTCTTTAAATGCTGATTCTTGAGTAACAAAATTAAGAGAACTTTTGCCCTCTTTAGACTCTTGAATTCTCACATCACACAAAGATTTAGCTTCTTTTTCATTTTCAAGGACAAGAAAATCATCGCCTGACTTTGAGGCTCCATTAATACCCAAAACCTCGACAGGTGAAGCGGGAAAAGCTTCAGGTATGTTTTCACCAAGATCATTTATTATAGCTCTTACTTTCCCCCATTTTAATCCGCTCACAAAGTAATCACCTTTTTTTAAGGTTCCACTTGTAATAATTATATTAGCTATAGGTCCTCTACCAATATCTATCTTGGATTCTAAAACTACTCCATTAGCTTTTGTTTCATAATCTGTTCTTAGATCTAAAATTTCTGATTGAAGTGTAATTGCCTCAATCAGTTTATTTAAATTATGCTTTGTTTTTGTTGAAATCTCAACCATAAGAGTGTCTCCAGATAATTCTTCGGCTATAAGCTCATGTTCTAGAAGTTGATTTTTAATCTTTTGTGGGTCTGCTTCAGGTAAATCACATTTATTTATTGCGACAACAATTGGAACTTTCGCAGCTTTGGCGTGTTTAATCGACTCAATTGTTTGAGGTTTAACTCCATCATCAGCTGCAACAACAAGTACAACTATGTCAGTTAATTTTGATCCTCTAGCTCTCATTTCTGTAAAAGCAGCATGACCTGGTGTATCTATAAAAGTTATTTTATTTTTATCATTCTGAATTTGATATGCTCCTATATGTTGAGTAATACCTCCAAATTCACCCGAAACTACATTAGTTTTTCTTAGAACATCAAGAACAGAAGTTTTTCCATGATCAACGTGGCCCATCACTGTTACAATTGGTGGCCTTTTTTTTAAATTTTCTGATTTTGTCTCTTTAATTCGTTTGATTATCTCCTCAGCTTTTTGTTCTTTAATAGGAATATGACCAAATTCTTTAACTAAGTATTCTGCTGTATCTGAGTCAATTGAGTGATTAATAGTTGCTGTTACTCCCATACCAAGAAGGTGTTTTATAATGTTACTAGATTGTTCTGCCATTCTATTCGCCAATTCTCTTATTGTAATAACTTCAGGTATATTAATTTCTCTCTTGATAGGCTTTAAGTTTTCTCTTGAATTATCTTTGTCTAAAGTTCTATTTTCTTTTTGCTTCGCTCTTTTTAAAGAGGCTAAACTTCTTGATCTTCCCTCATCATCTCCACTTAAAGCTCTTGAAACCGTCAACTTTAGTTCTCTTCTTTTAGATCCAACCTTGCCCTTAATTTCTTTTTTTTCAGGATCCGCTTTTAATCTCTTGGTAGCTCTTTGTTCAGCGAGCTTTCTTTTTTCATAATCATTATTAGGTAAATTAGGTTTCTCTATTGTTGTTGTTCTAAATTTCGGGCTAGTATTTTTTTTAAAATTAGAATCTGGTCTATTAATGTTAAAAGGTCTTTTGCCTCCAAATTTTCCAGATTTTTTTTCAATTACAACTGAGTTTGTACCTTGAGACTTGGCTCTTTCAATATTGGTAATAGATTTTTTTATATTTCCCGATAATTTTAATTTGGTTTTTTTTTTCTCCATAACTCATCTTTCAATCTTTATAAACTTTTTCTCTAGCAGACATTATTAAGTCATCTGCTTCTTTTTTGGATAAAGCAAATTCTTCAAGATATCCTTTTATTTTTACTCTTTCTCCCTTGATTACATCATAGCTCCCTGTAAGTTCGTCGGATGCTAAATCTGCAAAATCACTTAGGGTAAGTATTTTTTGTTCACCTAGTGTAACTAACATACCTGGTGTTAATCCTTCGTGATCTATTAAGCTATTTTCAAGTCCAAGTTCTTTAATTTTGTTTGAAATTTCCTCTTGATCTTTCTTATGATATTCATTGGCTCTATCTATAAGTTCTTTGGCAGTTTCTTCTTCTATTCCCTCAATTTTAATAAGATTATCAATTGTAGAATCTTTTAAATCATCTATAGAAGAAAATCCCTCAGCAACTAGTAACTGCCCAAGTGTCTCATCAAGTTCTAAATTTTTAACAAAGTTTTCTGTCTTTTCCTTAAATTCTGTTTGTCGTCTCTCCGAGTCCTCTTGGTCAGTCATTATATTTATTTCGTAACTCATTAATTTTGTAGCAAGTCTTACATTTTGTCCCCTTCTACCAATTGCCTTACTTAAATTTTCCTCTGTTAAAATTACATCCAATTTTTTATTTTCAATATCGACATTTACTCTTTGAACTTCCGCAGGAGACAAAGCGTTAGAAACAACAACTGCAGGATCTTCTGACCAATTTACAATATCTATTTTTTCTCCTTGTAACTCATTTACTACAGCTTGTACTCTACTTCCTCTCATTCCAACGCATGCTCCAACAGGATCTAAGGAAGTATCTATTGCCTTGACACATATCTTTGCTCTACTTCCAGGGTCTCTTGCTGAAGAAATAATTTCTATTAGTCCATCGTATATTTCTGGAACTTCTTGTATGAAAAGCTTTTCCATGAATTTAGTATGAGCTCTAGATAAAAAAATTTGTTGACCTCTTGGCTCTCTCCTTACATCACTACAATACGCTTTGATACGATCCCCCGCCTTTACATTTTCTCGTGGTATCATTTCATTTTTTTGAATAATTGCTTCAGTTCTTCCAAGGTCAACTATAGCGTTTCCAAATTCTAATCTTTTTACTATACCGCTCAAAATAGTATCTTTCTTATCTTTAAAATCATTGTATTGTCTTTCTCTCTCAGCTTCTCTCACATTAAAGCTTATTACCTGCTTTGCAGTTTGTGCAGCAATACGACCAAAATCAAAAGAAGGTAATGGTTGAAGTATTGTATCACCTATTTTTTTTTGCTTATTTTCATCACTTAATTTAATAGCATCTGGAAGGCTTATTTCTGTATTTAAGTTTTCAGGTTTCTCGCAAACAATTAATTTTCTATATATACCTATGTCACCGTTATCTCTATTTATTTGGACTTCAATTTCATTCTCTTGTCCAAACTTTGATTTAGCAGCTTTTGCTATACCAGTTTCCATTGAATTTATAATTAATTCTTTATCAATAGATTTTTCTAAGGCGACTGCCTCTGCAATTCTGATTAGTTCTAATTTATCCGCTCTTCTATTTAACATTTGTTCCTTCCAAAAAAAAATGGGCCGAAGCCCATTTTTGAAAATTCAATAATGTGAGTTGAATATAGGTATTTTTCCTAGATTTTCAACTTTATTTACTTATTAAATACTGATGCTTTATCAGTTTTTTCCCATGAAAATGAACCATCGCTACCTGGTTCTCTACCGAAATGTCCGTAAGCGGCAGATTTTTCATAAATTGGTTTATTGAGCCCTAGCATTTCTCTAATTCCTCTGGGGCTTAAATCAAAATTTTCTTTTATAAGTTTCTCAACATGAAGATTTTTTTCTTCATCGTTGCTAAATAAATCCACATAAATAGATAAAGGTTTTGATACTCCTATTGCATAAGCTAACTGTATCAAGCATTTGTCTGCGATTTTTGATGCCACAATATTTTTCGCCAAATATCTAGATGCATATGCTGCAGATCTATCCACTTTGGTTGGATCTTTACCTGAAAATGCTCCACCACCATGAGGTGCTGCTCCGCCATAAGTATCTACAATTATTTTTCTTCCAGTAAGTCCACTATCTCCATCAGGTCCACCAATTACAAAGTTCCCTGTGGGGTTAATATATATTTCATTTTCATCAAGACTTCCAAGTAAATTTTTTGGAATAGACTTCTCAATATAAGGCATGCATAATTCTTTTACTTTTGCTAAGTTCACATCTTTTGAATGTTGTGTGGAAATCACAACTGACTTTACAGCTTTTGGTGCTCCATCTTTATATTCTATTGTTATTTGACTTTTCGAATCTGGTTCTATTCCTTTTAGTTTTCCAGACTTTCTATCTTCAGCCATAAGTCTTAGGATTCTATGTGAAAAGTGAATTGGTGCTGGCATAAGCACATCAGTCTCATTACATGCGTAACCAAACATTATTCCTTGATCTCCAGCGCCTTCATCTTTATTTCCGGAAGAGTCTACACCCATAGCTATATCAGCTGATTGAGAGTGTAAATGACATTCAATTTTTGTTGCTTCTTTGTAAGTAAAACCCTCCTGATCATAACCAATATCCTTGATGCAATCTCGAACCTTGGAAATTAATTCATCTTTTTTAATGTCAGGTCCTCTTGTTTCTCCTGCTAGAACAACTTTGTTTGTTGTAGTCAATGTTTCGCAGGCTACCCGTGCTTCGGGCTCCATGCCTAAATAGGTATCTACAACCATGTCTGAAATTCTATCGCAAACTTTATCTGGGTGACCTTCTGATACAGATTCACTAGTGAACAAATAATCTTTTTTCATTTTATTTTATCTCCCTATTTGTTTTTAAAAAAAAAATTAAGCTAATATATATAGCGATAAAATAAAAGAACATATTATTCCCATGTTTAGAAAAAAAAGTTTTTTTAGGGTTTTTTATTTGGTTAATTTCAATTACTCCCTCATAAGTTGACTCTGATATTTTAGAAACTTGTCCAAAAGGATCAATTAAAGCTGATGTACCATTATTGGTTGATCTAATGATACTTTTTCCCTCTTCTATAGATCGAAAAATAGAATGGGCAAAATGTTGATGTGGGCCAATTGATTTTCCAAACCACCCATCCTCTGAAATATTTATAATTAAATCGTAATTATATTTCTTTGAAATTTGGCCAGAGTATATAATTTCATAACAAATTAACGGCAGAAAGCTGATGTCAAAATCGTGTTTTTGTAAATTAATTATTTCTCTTTTTTCACCTGCTGAATATGAATTATAAAAATTTGTAATTGTCTTCATACCTAAACTTTTTAAAGATGTTTCTAAGGGTAGAAATTCACCAAATGGAACAAGGTTATTTTTGTTGTAAAATTCTATAACATCTAAATTGCTATTTACTACCGCTAGTGAATTAAAAGTTTTTTTATCAACAGAATTATTAATGCCAAATATAATTAAATGCTTATTACTAAATTTTTCTTTAAAAACATCTTGGTATTTTTTTAGATTTTTCAATTCTGTACTATTAAAAACCCCCTCTGGCCATACAAATATTGTTTTAACTTCTTTATTTGGTTTGCTTAACTTAATTAAACTCTCAAGAATTTCCTGCTCATTTTCAGTATTGTAAAACCGTTCGATTCCAATTTTAGGAGAAATAATCTTTATGATAAAGTTATTACTCATAAAAGTGGCACCCTTTGATTGATCAAGTTTCATGTGACCAAATATAATTCCAGAAATTAGTAATAGTCCAAATGAAACTATAAAGTAGATATCGTATTTATTCTTTCTTAGATAAAAAATTGAAGGTAATATAAATAATGTCAAACAAAGTAAATTGAAACTATATGTTCCAATCAATGAAAGTGTTTGCAACAAATACGAAAAGTCTGAAAAAGAGAATGATATTAAGTTCCAGGGAAATCCTGACAAAATATTTCCTCTTAAATATTCTAAAATTGAAATTAAACCCGAGAAAGCCAAGACTAAGGAAATATTACTAAACTTTTTAAAATAATTGAAAAAGTATGTAGCTAGTCCGTAGAATATTCCAAGAAATAATGGAATTAAAAAAAAAACAAATGGTATTAGAATCTTAAATTCTTGATCAAATGTAAGCGATATAGTTATCCAGTACAATCCAGACATAAAATAGCCAAAACCAAATACCCAGCCGTTTAAAAAATACTCTTTTTTAGATAGTGAAAATCTTTGTTTCACAAAAAAAATAAATAGTGCTGAAAATGTAAAAAAATTAATAAAAAAAAAGTTATAAGGTGGAAGACTAAATGAACTTAGTACCCCGAGAGAAAAGATATAAAAGTAAGATAATAATTTTTTTTTTACAGTTTTTTTCAAATCTTATTTTTCACCAAATTATAAATTTTATTTTCCTCTTTTTGCATTTTATAAAAATCCTTATTTTTCTTATGATCAAATCCATTTAAGTGCAAAAAACCATGAATAAATATTTTAATAACTTTTTTTTTGAACTCCAGTAATTTAATTGTTTTAGGTCTGTTCATAAATTCAAAACTTATAATTATGTCTCCAAGATAAAAAAATTTACTATCAATACTTTTTTTGATTGGAAAGGATAAAATATCTGTAGGTTTATTTTTTTTTCTAAAAATTTTATTCAATTTTTTTATTTTTGAATTACTTGATAATAGAACTGTTATTATTGTTTTCTTATTTTTTAAAATATATTTTTTGGGTAAATTTTTTAATATTCTATTGAATAATTTTGTAATGTTTGTTATTTTTTTTTCCCACGCTGCGTTATCTATGATAACTTCAGCTTTAATCATCTTTTTGATCTGAATAGGCTTTAACTATTTTTGAAACTAATGGATGCCTCACCACGTCTGAATGATCAAAATCAACTACTGAAATTTCATCCAAGTGACCTATAAGCTTTTTAGATTTATTCAAACCAGATAATGACTTATTTGGCAAATCTATTTGTGATGGATCGCCATTGACTACTATTTTAGAGTTTTCTCCAATTCTCGTTAAAAACATTTTAATTTGAGTATCAGTTGCATTTTGAGCCTCATCTAAGATTGCAAATGAATTTTTTAATGTCCTTCCTCGCATAAATGCTAGTGGTGCAATTTCGATATCACCTATCTCTATTTTTTTTTGAATTTTTTCAAAATCTAACAAATCATACAAGGAATCGTAAAGCGGTCTAAGATAAGGATCAACTTTTTCTCTCATATCTCCTGGCAAAAAACCAAGTCTCTCTCCAGCTTCGACTGCAGGTCTAGATAAAATAATTCTCTCAATCTTTTTTTCTAAAAGCATAGTTAATGCAACAGCAACTGCTAGAAAAGTTTTTCCCGTTCCAGCTGGGCCTGTAGAAATAATTATCTCGCTCTCTTTTAAGGCTCTAACATACTTTTTTTGCTTTTCAGATCGTGGGATTACTGACTTTTTTGGAGTTTTAATTATGTATTCAATTTTCTGACCAGAATTACTATTTTCGTTAATCATAAATTTATTAATGGATGATAATATATCTTTTTTTTCAATCGTGCCATTATTTATAAATTGATCTGAAAGAAACATGATAGCATTTTTTAAAATTTCATTATTCTTTTGATTGCTTTTGATTATTATTGAATTGCCTCTAAAGTATAAATTTGTTCCAGTAAGTTTTTCAAGTTCTTTTAAGTTTTCATTAAATTCACCAACAACTCCCATTAACAAATCATTGTCTTGAAATATGACACTAAGGCTATCATTATCAGAATATACAAATTTTATTTTACTCTTAATGTTTTGTTTAGCCCTATTCAAATTTATGCTGCCTTAAATTTATTTTTTTCATTTAGTTCACCAATCAGAGTATTTTGGTTAGTTTTTGTTACTTTAACCTTAACAATTTTTCCGATTAAACTCTTGCTTCCCTCAAAAATAACTGAATTCATATATACATTTCTTCCAAATAATTTATTTTGACCCTTAATTTCATTTTCTACCAAAACATCTATGTATTTATCCTCGAATGATTTGTTTTTTAATTTTTGATATCCAAATAGTTTTTCTTGAATTATTTTAAGTCTTTTTTTAGAAATCTTCTCATCAATTGGCTTTATTTTTGATGCTATTGTGCCTGGTCTTGAACTAAAAATAAAAGAAAATGAATTTATGAATTTAATCATATCAATTAATTTAATTGTATTTTCAAAATCCTCCTCCTCTTCTCCAGGATATCCAATAATAAAATCGCTTGAAAATTCAATTTTATTATTAATTTCCTTCAAATAGTCAAATGTCAAAATATATTCTTCTACTTTATGTTTTCTGTTCATTAATTTTAATATTTTATTAGAACCTGACTGAATTGGTAAATGTACTAATGGCATGAGTTTTTTTGAGTGTTTGTAACATTCTAATAAATCTTTGGTCATATCCCTTGGATGAGAAGTAGTATATCTTATTCTTTCAATGCCATTTATTTTCTCGAGGGCAATAATTAAGTCTGAAAGTCTGAATTCTTTATTTGCTTCATTATAATTATATGCATTTACGTTTTGTCCTAGCAAAATAATTTCTTTAGATCCATTTTGAACCATTATTTTTGCTTCATCTATTATTTGAGTAAATGGTCTTGAGTATTCTGGTCCTCTTGTGTAGGGCACAACACAAAAATGACAAAATTTATCACATCCCTCTTGAATGGTTAAGAAAGATGAAACTTTACTTTTCTTATTATATATTTTACTTAAGTAATTAAATTTTTCTATAGTATCGAAGTCAGTAATTTCATTTTTCAATTTATTTCTTTCAAATTTTAAGATGGTTTCGTTAAGCTTGTGGTAAGATTGTGGTCCAATAACCAGATCTATATAAGGCTCTCGCTTTAACATTTCAGTATTTTCGGCCTGTGCCACACATCCTGTAACAATAACTAGTGGTTTTTTTTTATTTATAAATGTTTCTCTAACTCGTCCTATCTCGTGATAAACTTTCTCTTTTGCTTTATCTCTAATATGGCATGTATTTAAAACAAAACAATCTGCTGAATCCAAATTTTCTGACTTTTCATATCCAATTATTTTAAGTGCATCAATTATTTTATCAGAATCATAAACATTCATCTGACAGCCAAATGTTTTAACAAAAACTTTTTTTGACATTAATTATTTTTTTTTGACTCCATATAGTTCAAGCTTATGATCAACAAGCTCATAACCGTATTTTTCTGCTACCTTTTTTTGAAGTAGTTCTATTTCGTCATCAACAAATTCTATAATATCGCCTGTTTTTACATCAATTAGATGATCATGATGACTTTCTCTCAATTCCTCATATCTAGCTTTACCACCCTTAAAATCATGTTTGGTTAATATTCCAGTTTCTTCAAATAATTTCACTGTACGATAAACTGTTGCAATACTTATTTTTGGATCTATTTTTTGTACTCTTTTATATAGCTCATCGACATCAGGATGATCAGATTCCCCATAATTTTTTTTAGACTCAGATACTACTCTTGCAATTGTTTTTCTCTGATCAGTGAGTTTTACACCTTTTGCTAAACATTTTTGCTCAATACTATCTGACATAAGTATATTTTAACTTAAATAAATAGGATTAATCAAATTTTTTTTAATGTTAAATTTATCACACAAATTAGGCAATTCTCTTAGGTTTTTATGATTATTTGTTCGATCTACATTATTTTCTTTTTGTCTAAAGTCAGAATAACTATACGAGTAATAGTCAATTTTTTTTGATAGATGTATAGCCTTAACAATTGAAACTGAATTTCTTAAACCTGCATAACTACCAGGCCCTCTATTAACATATATTCTTTTTATTTTATCTAAATTAGTTTTATGTTTTAATATGAATTTATTAACCAAAATTATCAATTTATCATAATTCTTTTTACTATTTATGTAAGTACCTGTATAAATATTTTTATTAAGAATGAGACCTAAAAGAATTTTTTTTCCAGTTGCATCTATTATTAATATTTTCATAATATTTATCTTGCTTACTCTTAATGTAAAATCTGATGAAAATAAAATTAAATCTTATGCCAATGACAAAGGTATACTCTCAATTATGTACCACAGATTTAATGAAAATAAATACCCATCAACTAATATAAGAATGGAAGTGTTCAAAAAACATATGGAAATTGTAAAGAGAAAAAAATACAATTTTTTAGACCCTAATGATTTTGATAAAAATTTCTCAGAAGTTAAAACAACTAAAAAGGTATTAATTACAATTGATGATGGATTTAAATCTTTTTATGAACATGCTTGGCCGTATCTAAAAGAAAACAAAATTCCATTTATATTGTTTATTTCTACTGAAGCCGTCGGAAAGAATGGGTACATGAATTGGAGTCAAATAAAGGAAATTGAAAGTGAAAGTTTTGCGTTTATAGGAAATCATTCTCACTCACATGAGTATTTACTAGATATCAACTACGATAAGTTTCAAAATGATATTTTAAAGTCTATTGAGATTTTTAAAAAAAATTTAGGATATAATCCAATTTTTTTTTCATATCCATTTGGAGAATTTAGTCTTGAACATACATCATTTATTAAAAAATTTTTTAAATATGGTTTTGGTCAACACTCAGGTGTTATTGATGTTAATAAAAATCCGTATGAGTTACCAAGATTTCCAATTAATGAAAAATACGGGGATTTAAAGAGATTTGAATTTAATATCGATTTATTGCCTTTAGAATATAAGAAAGTAATACCCGAGAATAAATACATAACAAATAATAATCCACCTAAATTACAAATCGAATTTTTTGAAAATCAAAAAAATTTAAAAAATATAAATTGTTTTTCAGATGAAGGTGATGGTTGGAAAAAAACAGATATTAAATTTAATAATAGGAAATTAATTGTAAATTTTTCAGATAAATTCAAATTTAGAAGAGGAAGAATAAATTGCTCTCTTAACGATACAGATGGTTGGAGATGGTTTGGGTTACAATTTTCTGTTAAATTAGATTAAATAATATTTTTTAGTTTTATACTTGAAGGTAATAATTTTACCTTGTCAAAATCTTGCAGATTATTTTGTTTAATTATTTGTTTAATTATTTTTGTATATTCTTTGCCTGTGGCTGCATATTTGTCTAAGTAATCAGCTAGGAGTAAACTATCTAGATCATCGTCGTTATCTCTCATATTAGCTCTTGCAGATCTAAATTGTCTGTAGCTTCCGTGTGTATTTAAATTTCTTTGATAGGCTCTAACAGAAGCCTTTAATACTTTAAATTTCATAACTTTATGGTTTGAATCTTCAGGATCAACACCAGCAGGTTTGATGCCTTCCCCCGACCATGTCCACTGTCCAAAAAGTGCGTTGCCCTCTATAGCAAATCTAGACGTTCCCCAGCCAGTTTCTTTTGCTGCTTGGGCAATTGCAAGTGATACAGGAACTATATCCATTCTTACTTTAAGTGTTGATAAATCATTATTAATTACTCCATATTGCTGAAATTTTGACTTTAACCATTTTTTTTCTGAGTCTGAATTCATATTTTTATTTAAAATTGTAAAAAGTTTTTTTCTATCTAATTTGATCCGATTGTTTTCTTCTAAAATTAGGGGGAGAATTATTTGAATAAATAAGTTCTTTTTCTTTTTTGTATTCTCAATCTTTTTTATTTCAGTAGGAAGTAAAGAAAGCCTTATTGGCTTCACAATTTTTGTTTTCCTTACAGATTCTAAGGTGTAATTAGTATCTTTAAAAAGTTGATTAATGGTTTCCGCACTAAGTCTAACAGTATCTGTGGGAACTTCATCTAGGGAGAAAATATCTTGAAATAAATTTTTAATGTCTAAACCTTCATCTATATTATCTTTATTTATTGACTTTCCTTCCAGAACTTTTTGAAAATTTATATTTGAATTATTATCGATAGTTGACTTACCTACTTTTATATCCTCTTTTATATTAACCGAAAGCGGAATTAAGGAGAAAATTAGTATTAGCCCAAAACTACATAAAGTTGTGTAATAAAAACTTTTTAGATCATTAGAAAAAATAAAATTATTTTTTTTTTTAATCGTAAAACCTTTTTCAACAAGAATTTTTTTAATTTTCGTAATATTAATTTTTTTCTTTTTTAACATTTTCAACTATTAATTCATTTCAGCTTCTACTTGGTTTACCTCGGGAACATAATGTTTAAGCAGATTTTGAACTCCTTGTTTTAAAGTAATTGTGGCACTTGGACATCCTGAACAACTTCCTTGTAGTTTGACTTTTACAATACCATTTTTAAATTCTAGAAATTTAATGTCACCTCCATCATTAGCAACTGCTGGTTTAACTTTGGTTTCGAGAACATGTATTATTTTTTTTTCGATTTCATCAAGATTTTCATCTTCGTTCTTATTTTTAGAATGATTAATTATATACTCATTACCATCCTCATAAAATTCGTTTATAAAAGATATAGCAATATGTTTAATATCCTCCCAATCTATATCCTTATTTTTATTTATTGAGACAAAATCAGATCCCAAAAATATACTTTCAACACCATTAATTGATAAAATGTTTTTCACAAGTACATTGTTAAAATTATCTTTTTTTGAAACTTCAAAAGAACCAGCATTTGAAACTTTCCTGCCTGGCAAAAATTTTAGTGAATCTGGATTTGGTGTTTTTTGTGTTTGTACAAACATATTATATATATAGTAATTAATACTTAAATTTGAAGTACTTTTTTAAAATCCTATTTTTGTTTTGATTTCACTCACTTTTTTTTTTGAAATTTTTTCAGCTTTTATTGACCCTTCCAACAAAATTTTATCAATATATTTATAATCTTTTAACAATTTATTTATCTCATTAGATATTGGATGAATTTTTTCAACTAGAACTTCTGCTAGTTTTTCTTTTAGCTCTGAAAAATTTTTTCCAGCAAACTCTTTAGTGGATACGTCTAAGTCTTGATTTTGTAAACTTGAGAATATACCAAGCAAATTTTTTAACTCAGGCCTACCTTCAAGGTCACTGACATTCTCTGAAAGAGGTTTGCTATCAGTTTTGGCTTTTCTAATTTTATTCACAATCTGGTCTTTTGTGTCTGTTATATTAATTCTGCTCTGATCCGATGGATCCGATTTACTCATTTTTTTTGTCCCGTCTCTTAAACTCATTATTCTTGAAAAATCTTTTTGTATTAGTGGTTCTGGGATTTTTAAAAAGTCGGAGCAATTAAAATCTGTATTAAATTTTTGTGCTATGTCTCTTGTAAGTTCTAGATGTTGTTTTTGATCTTCTCCAACTGGTACGTGAGTTGCATCATATAATAAAATGTCGGCCGCCATCAACACTGGATAAATATAAAGTCCAACACTTGCTTTCTCTTTATCATGTCCCGCCTTTTCTTTAAATTGTGTCATTCTGTTTAACCAACCCATTCTTGCTACACAACTCAATAACCAAGATCCCTCTGCATGCGATGGGACCTTGGATTGATTAAATATAATACTTTTACTTGAATTTAGTCCGCTAGCTAAAAAGGAGGCAGTTGTTTCTCTTATATTTTTTTTTAATATCTTAGGATCCTGTTTAACAGTAATTGCATGTAAATCCACCACACAATAAATACATGAATTATCTTTATCTTTTTGAAGATCAACAAAGTTTTTTATTGCACCAAGATAATTACCTAAATGCAAATTTCCTGTGGGCTGAACTCCAGAAAAAATTTTTTTACTCATTATATTTTAATACCTTAAAGTAATATCAGATATTTTAAAAGCCTTAGTAATTATTGAAAGAAGTATGTATGAAATAAACGTTATTATAACTAGTAAGATTATGGTAACTAATTTGTATTGACTTTCGTATACAAGAAAATCGTTAAAAAAATTGATCATTTGATAAAAAATTAAAGCAGAAATTATTGAATTTGAAAAAATTTTAAAAATCGAAAAAATAAAATAGTTTTCGAATTCAAAATATTTTTTTTTAGTTATAAATATAAATAACATAAGGGCATTTACCCATGAAGATATAGTTGTAGCAATTGGTATAATTATAAATCCAAGATCATCAAAATAATATAGGCTTAAGGAAATATTAATTACTACTGAATAAATTGAAAAAATAAACGGTGTTTTCGTATTTTGCCGAGCAAAAATATAACTTGAAAATACTTTGATTAAAGCAAATGCTGGCAAACCAAATGAAAAGAAATATAGCGCGTAAGCAGAATTTTTAACACTTGCTTGATTAAATGAACCATATCCAAATAATGCAGATGTGATTTCCTCTGATGATATCAACAATGCTAAGGTTGCTGGTATGCTTAAAAAGAGACATAGTTCCAAGGATTTGTTTTGAATGAATTTTATTTTTTTTTCATTTTTCCTCTCAACATATTTACTCAAGTTTGGGAGTAATACCGTACCAATTGCTATACCAGCAATAGCTAAATTTATTTGGTAGATCCTGTCAGCATAATATAAATAGGAAACAGCACTAGCTTGGAAAGAGGCTATTATTGTACCCACTAAAATATTTATTTGTGTAACTCCAGAAGAAAAAATACTTGGAATTAATTTTCTAAAAAAAAATTTAAGTTTACTATTGTAATTAATTTTGAAAGACACATCAGGAAAATAAATTTTTCTTGTATAGAATATTAAAAAAAGCAATTGTACTAACCCAGAGATAGTAACAGCATATGATAAAAATATAACTAAATCATCTTTTAAATAATTTGCAAAAAAAAGTGTGATTATTAAAAAAATATTTAAAATTATAGGTGCCGCTGATGCGGCAGCGAATTTATTATGCGAATTTAAAATTGCTCCAAAAAAAGACGATAAACTTACGAATAAAAGAAAGGGGAAAGTAATTCTGGTTAAATTAATTGTCATATCTAACTTATCTGAATTTTCTGTAAAACCCGGTGCTATTAAAAAGACAAACCAAGGCATAAATATTTCAACAACTAAAACAAAAAATAAAATCACTAAAGTTAGAAAATTAAAAATGTTACCTGCAAATATTTTGGCTCTTTTTTTCCCACTATTTAACTCCTTCATATAACTAGGGACAAATGCAGAGTTAAATGTTCCCTCTGAGAAGAGTCTTCTAAACGTATTTGGTATTCTAAATGCTACAAAAAAAGCGTCCGCTATTGGTCCAGACCCAAGATAAATTGCAATTAAAACGTCTCTTAAATATCCTAATATTCTGCTTATAAGAACGAAGAAACTAAATGTGCTTGTTGACTTGATCAGATTCATAAATCATATTAATCTTATAAATTAGTTCTATTTGTATATCTATTTAATAAACAATGAAAAAAAATAAAATTGAACATTACTCAGATAAAGAAGCTTTAGATTTTCATCATAAAGAGAAATCTGGCAAGATTGAGATAATTTCATCTAAGCCCATGACAACAAAGAGAGATTTAGCGTTAGCATATTCTCCTGGAGTAGCTGCTCCCGTAAAAGCAATATCAAAAAATCCAGACGCTGCCTATGATTATACAAGTAAAGGAAATTTAGTTGCTGTAATTAGTAATGGCTCAGCTATTTTAGGAATGGGCAATCTTGGATCTCTTGCTTCAAAGCCAGTTATGGAGGGTAAGGCAGTACTATTTAAACGTTTTGCTGACATCAATTCAATTGATATAGAAATTGATTCATCTGATCCTGAAGAGATAACAAAAAGTATTAAAAGTATATCTGGTAGTTTTGGTGGAATAAATTTAGAGGACATAGCTGCACCAGATTGTTTTATAATTGAAGAAGAATTAAAAAAAATACTTGATATTCCTGTTTTCCACGACGATCAACATGGCACTGCAATAATAACAACGGCAGCACTTTTAAATGCACTTGATATTTCAAAAAAATCTATAAAAAAAATTAAAGTAGTAGTAAACGGAGCAGGAGCATCTGCTATCGCTTGCACAAATTTATTTAAAAAAATAGGCGTGCCATACAATAATATTGTGATGCTAGATAGCAAAGGCGTTTTATATAAAGGCAGGGATAATTTGAATAAATGGAAATCAGAGCACGCAATTATTACAAAAAAAAGAAAGTTAGAGGAGGTTATTGAAGGTGCAGATGTTTTTTTGGGGTTGTCGTCTAAAAGTATTTTGTCAAAAAAAATGGTTAAAAGTATGTCAAAAAATCCTATAATTTTTGCTTGCGCTAATCCTGATCCAGAGATTACCCCTGAAGAAGTTGAAGAAGTAAGAAAAGATGCAATTGTAGCAACTGGAAGATCTGACTATCCAAATCAGGTAAATAACTTGATTGGATTTCCTTATATATTTAGAGGTGCACTTGATGTAAGAGCAAGAACTATAAATGAGGAAATGAAAATAGCTGCCGCAAATGCTATTGCATCTCTTGCTAGAGAGAGGGTTCCTGACGAAGTTGTAGCAGCAATGGGTGGCGAGAGGCCAACTTATGGACGAGATTATATTATTCCCTCAACGTTTGATCCAAGATTAATGAGCGT
>CACJOS010000009.1 GCA_902595115.1 uncultured Pelagibacteraceae bacterium | reverse complement strand
CAATACATCTTAAATCAATTACAGATGAAGCTTTAGTCGAATGCCCTAGGGTAAAAAAATGTATTGTGGTTAAAAGAACTGGAAACAGAATTAATTGGGATGAAAGCAGAGATGTTTGGTACCACGAAATGATTAAAAATGTTTCAGCTAACTGTGAACCAGAGGAAATGAATGCTGAAGATCCTCTATTTATTCTCTACACATCTGGTTCGACTGGAAAACCAAAAGGTGTACTTCATACAACGGGTGGTTATATGGTTTATGCTTCAATGACACATCAATATATATTTAATTATAAACCAAAAGATATTTATTTTTGTAGCGCTGACATAGGATGGATTACAGGGCACAGTTACATAATTTATGGACCACTTTCTAATTGTGCCACAACTGTTATGTTTGAAGGTGTCCCGACGTATCCAGATGCTTCCAGATGGTGGCAGATCATCGATAAATATAAAGTAAATATTTTTTATACTGCCCCAACTGCAATAAGAGCATTGATGAAAGAGGGTGATAAACTTGTCAAAAAAACATCGCGGAAATCTCTGAAACTGCTTGGTACAGTTGGTGAACCAATAAACCCTCAGGCATGGGAGTGGTATTACAGAACAGTGGGTGATTCTAGGTGTCCAATTGTTGATACATGGTGGCAAACTGAAACTGGAGGTATTTTAATAAGTCCTCAAACCGGTGCCATTGATTTGAAACCTGGTTCTGCGACCAAACCTTTTTATGGAATTAAACCAGTAATAGTCGATAAAAACGGATCAGTAATTAAGGGACAAGGACAGGGAAGATTATGTATTGCACAATCATGGCCGGGTCAAATGAGAACAGTTTATGGAGATCACCAAAGGTTTATAGATACATATTTTTCTCAATTTGATGGAAAGTATTTTACCGGAGATGGGTGCAGAAGAGATAAAGATGGTTACTATTGGATTACTGGACGAGTAGATGATGTAATAATTGTATCAGGACATAATCTAGGGACTGCTGAAATTGAAAGCGCTTTCGTTAAACACCCAAAAGTTGCTGAGGCTGCAGTTGTTGGATATCCACATGACATAAAAGGAAATGGTTTATATTGTTATGTAACTTTAAATTCTGGAGAGATCCCAAACATGGATCTCGAGAGAGATTTAAAACTTCATGTAAAAAGTACAGTTGGGAAGCATGCTTACCCAGACTTTATACAGTTTGCGCCAGCACTTCCAAAAACTAGATCTGGTAAAATTATGAGAAGAATTTTAAGAAAAATTGCAGCTAATGAATACGATCAGTTGGGTGATACAACTACTCTTGCAGACCCTAGTGTAGTAAAGAACTTGGTAAGTGAGAGAAAAAATACTTAAAAGTCAATTAGCTTCTGAAACTCCTCCTTAATATTATCCCATTTTAAAATCATGGAATTTAAAACAATCTTTCTATCTAATTTTTTTAACTCATCTGCAATAGGGGCCCACTTGTATAATGCTAATGCGCTATCATTAAATGGAAGTGAATTATAGTGTTGATCCCAACTAATTTTTGAAAATCTTTCAGCAAATGTTTTTTTTGCCTCAATTATAATTTCATCTGGCATTCCATTTTTTTTCTCATTTTCCAATATAGAAAAAAAAATATCTTTTGATTTCTCAACATCTTGGTAATTAAAAAAATTTCTGATGTAAGAAAAACTATAAAAAGTTAAATCTTGTAGTGCAACAATATAAATATTCCACTTTGCTTTATTAATTGATGATAAAAGTATTTCATTATCAAAATGAAGTACATATTTAGTGCCCATTCTTGTTTTGAGGTAACTGTACAATGTTACTTGAGTTACCCATGCAGATTTTTTTTGAATAAATTTTTCTAAATCACTAATATTTTTTATTTTTTTTTTTGGAATTAAGGCCTTAAATAAAGCGAAGAAGTAAACCCTAAAATCTTCAAGAGATATGTCTTTTAGATTGAATTTGTATTTGAGCACCATTTATATACCAAAAGTTGTAATATAGTACAAAAATTAACGATTTTCGACAATTTTAGGGGTTCCAATATTCACCATTATGGGTAATCATTGTTTTTTTTAACCTATAGGGAGGGAAAAAAATGTCAAAACAACAACAACATTGGGAAAAGACCAGAAATTTGCTGTTTATTACTTTAGCAATATGGTTTGTATTCTCAATTGGCATCTTTTTCTTCGGTGCCGAAATGGAAGCATCATCAATTAGACCTTTTGGATATCCATTATCTTATTACATGACATGTCAAGGTTCTTTAGGAATCTTTGTAATATTAATTTTTTGGTTTGCTGGAAGACAAGAAAAGATTGATGAAGAGTTCGGCTTTACTGAAAGAGAGGATGACTAATGATTAAAGGTAAATTTATAGATAACTTGCCCAAAGTTTATGGAATATATACTGGAGGGTTTCTAGTATTCATAATTTTGATGGCAATAGCTGAACAAGCTGGAATGACTGCTAAAATGATTGGAATATTTTTCGTATCATTTACAGTGGCAATCTATGCTATAATTGGTTACCTGTCTCGAACAATTCAAGTAGACGCATACTACGTAGCAGGTCGACAAGTACCAACTGTATTTAATGGAATGGCGACTGCGGCTGACTGGATGTCAGGTGCATCGTTTGTTGCTATGGCTGGAGGAATATATTTCAAAGGTTATGGCTACATGGCATTACTAGTTGGTTGGACTGGTGGTTACGTTTTAGTTGCATCACTACTAGCACCATACTTGAGAAAGTTTGGATGCTACACTGTTCCAGACTTTATTGGTACTAGATACGGTGGTAACGTTGCAAGACTTTCTGCTGTTCTAGTTTTAACAGTTGCTTCATTCACTTACGTTACAGCGCAAATCAATGCGACTGGTACTATTGCATCAGTAGCATTAGATATTCCATTTGGAATTGCTGTTTATGTTGGTTTAGCAAGTATTTTACTTTGCTCAATGCTAGGTGGAATGAGAGCAGTTACATGGACGCAAGTAGCTCAGTACATTGTATTGATTATCGCTTACTTGTTACCTGTTTTCTGGATAAGCAACAAAATGGGTGCAGGGGTATTCCCACATCTAATGTTAGCAGATGAAGTAGCAAGAATTGCTGAGTTAGAGTCTCAATTCGGACTTGGAACTGTCAAAAATTCTGCTGCTGATTTAGCTACAGTGCCAAAAGGTTTAGCTGGTATCACAAAAGCACACTCTGAAGTTAACACAACGCCTTGGAAGTTTATCTCATTAGCGGTTTGTATGATGGCCGGAACGGCTTCATTACCTCACGTAATGATGAGATACTTTACTACTCCAAGCGTAAAAGCAGCAAGAAGATCTGTAGGTTGGTCATTATTCTTTATATTCCTACTGTATTGTTCTGCGCCGATGTTAGCTACATTATCAAAACTGTCTTTAATGGATCCTACACTTCCAACTGGAATCATAGGTAAATCAATTGCAGAAGTGCAAGCTATAGATTGGTATCAAAACTGGAACCAAGCAAACTTAATGTTTATCAGCGACTTTAATGGAAATGGAACTCTTGAGTTAAACGAGTTTTTCATGGGTGGTAAAGCCGTTGTATTAGCAACTCCAGAGATAGCAGGATTGCCTTATGTAATTTCAGGATTAGTTGCAGCAGGTGGTATGGCGGCTGCCATGTCAACAGCTGACGGTCTTGTTTTAGCAATCGCAAATGCTTTGTCTCATGATTTATATTACAAAATCATAGACCCTAAAGCAGAAACTGCTAAAAGATTGATTGTTGCAAGGGTACTTCTTGTAATAATTGGTTTTGCTGGAGCAACAATTGCTGCACTTGAAATTCAAGGTATCTTAGGTTCGGTCATATGGGCTTTTGACTTTGCAATGTCAGGGTTGTTCTTCCCACTTGTACTTGGTGTATGGTGGAAGAGAGCAAATGCACAAGGTGCGGTGGCAGGAATGCTTCTAGGTCTGGCTTCAGGAACTGCGTATCTAGTTTGGGTACGTACTGGTGGAGCAGGATTCTGGGGTATAACTCAGTTAACATTTGGTATTGTTGGATCATTAGTAAGTTTAGTCTCAATGATAGTAGTGAGCTTAATTACTAAAGCGCCTGACTCAGCTACACAAAAAATGGTTGATGAAGTGCGTGTACCTAGTGGTAAAACAGTACTTGGTAAACAACACTAAATAATTTTAATCTCAAGGGGCGAAATTTTTCGCCCCTTGATCTAATCAAAAAATGTCTGCAAATTTTCATCCACTTGTTTATCTGGTTGACTATATAATGGGTATGATTATGTGGACTTTGATTGGAAGAGTTGCAATGAATATTTTTCAAAGAGAAGATTCGAACTTTTTCTTTATGAAAGTCTTTGTGAAGTTAACTGATCCTTTAATAAATTCATTTAGAGTAATTACACCATCTTTTATTATAAAACCTCTTGTTCCACTTTATGTCGCTTGGTTTTTTTACATGTTCAGGTTTTATCTTATGCCTTATCTGATGGGTTATTCTGTCATGGGTATGCTATCATTTCCATTAGAAAGTGAAATTGCAATACAGATTTACCAAATTTTCGGAAAAAATTAATTCAAATTAAAAAACTTTATTGATAGTAGTATCTTAAAGTATTTAATGAAAAAAATTCAAATTTCACCATCTATTCTTGCAGCTGATTTTAGCCAACTTGGAGAAGAAATTAGCCGCTTAGAAAAGGGTGGTGCAGATATGATACATGTAGATGTGATGGATGGTCATTTTGTTCCGAACTTGACTATCGGACCCCCAGTAATTAAAACCCTGAGAAACTATACTAAGCTTCCATTTGATGTTCACTTAATGATATCTCCTGTGCACAAATATATTAAAAATTTCGCGGAAGCAGGTTCAGATATTATAACTATTCATCCAGAGACCACTGATAACGTAAAAGATTCTATAAAACTCATCAAAAGCCTGAATAACAAAGTAGGTTTATCAATTAATCCTGACGTACCGTTAAAGACAATAAATAATTTTTTACCCGATATAGATCTTGTTCTGGTCATGTCTGTATTTCCAGGGTTTGGAGGTCAAAAATTTATTCCAGAGGTGTTAGATAAAATTAAAAACCTTAATAAAATTAAAATAGAGAATAATTATAATTTTCAAATCGAAGTTGATGGAGGAATAAACTTTGAGAATTCAAAAAGTGTAATAGATGCTGGTGCGGATATTTTGGTCTCTGGAACAACAATTTTTAAAGATAATCAAGGTGATATAAAAAAAAATATAGATTTGTTAAAAAACTTAAAATGATTTTGAAAAATTCATTGATTTACGTAAATCAATTTTTCTTTTTTATTTATAACAAATTAAGAGAATTTTATTTAAATTCAAAAATATATAATAAGAAAATTTCAAGAGTAAAAAAAAATAACCTTAAATACAAACCAAGCCCAAGCCTATTGGAGTGTATTGTAAAAGTTAAAAAGGAAAAAAATAATATTAGTGATCTTTCACTTGATAAAATCTGGTTAAGAAAGAATATAAATAACAAAGATTTTATTAACTTAAATAGTTTTTTTTGGCTATTTACACTTGATTTAAATTCTCCAAAAAAGGATGTTCAATCCACAATTGCTGAATGGATCAATAAAAATCATAATTATAATAATTTAACTTGGGAAGTAGATATATTATCTAAAAGAATTATCTCGTGGATTTCAAACGCAAAAATTACCTACGAGGACTCCGATGATAATTACAAAGAGAAATTTGATTGGATTATTAAGAAACAAGTTAATCACTTAATTAATGAAATAAAACAGTCTCAATGGATTGATAATAAAATGATTGGTTGTTCTGCAATAATATTAACTGGTATCGCTTATAATGAAAAATATTTTTTGGATTACGGATTTGATTTATTAAAAAAGATAATTAAAGTTTCTTTTGATAAAGATGGATTTCCTAAAACCAGAAATTTGAGGCAATTAAATTTTTATCTAAAGTATTTTATTTTAATAAGAGAATGGCTTAAAGAGTCACAAAATGAAATTAGTGATTATTTAGACGAAATTATTTATTATTTGGGTCAAGCATTTACCTTAACAAATAAAAATATTAGTAATAATTTTTTATTTAATGGAAATCATAATTTTAAAGATGCAAATCTTGAAATTCAGATAAAAAAATTAGGATATAATTTCAAAAATGATTTAGATGAAGTGGGTGGATATTTACTATTAAAAAATAAAAATTTTGTATTAGCTGCTGATCTCGGACCCTCACCTGAAAGAAATTATTCTAAAGATTACCAATCTGGTGCGTTATCATTTGAATTTATTAGCAATAAAAATAAAATTATTACAAACTCTGGTTACTTTCAAAATTCAAAACACCAACTTAACCTGATCTCTAAATTTACAGCAAGTCAAACCACTCTAAGTGTTGGAAATTCTTCCTCTGTTAATTTTCTGAAATCATCTGATGGGAAAAATGTAATAAATAATTCTCTTAGAATCTTTGATAAAAATATTAGTTCAAATAAAAATTTATGGTCATTTCAAGCATCTCATGATGGTTATGCAAAGAGATATGGTATTAATCATCAAAGAAAAGTTGAATTTAATCATACAAATTTAAAACTTTCGGGAACAGATAATATTATTAAAAGAAAAAACTTTAAATCAACAAATTTTGAAATAAGATTTCATTTAATACCAAGTGCAAGAGTGATGAAAACACAAGATGGTAAATCCATATTTATCGAAGTCGAAAAAGAAGGTTGGAAATTTACATCCTCAACGCATAAAATTGATTTTGAGACTGGATTATATTTTGGTTATAAAAATAGTTTTATTGAAAACCAGAATATTTTTATTTCTGATATGATTAGTGAACAAGGCACCTCAATCAAATGGGAAATTGAAAGGGTTCAATGAACAAAATAAAAAGAGCTATTGTTTCGGTTTACAATAAAAAAAATTTAAAAAAACTTTTAATTTGTTTAAAAAAATTCAATATTGAGATTATAAGTTCTGGTGGCACCTTTAGAGAAATAAAAAAATTGGGTTTTTCATGTATTGAGGTATCGCAATACACAAATAATTTTGAAATATTAGAAGGAAGAGTCAAAACACTTCACCCTAAAATTTATGCTGGTATTTTAAACAAAAGAAATTCGAAAAAACATAATAAAGAAATGAAAATAAATAAGTATGACAACATAGATCTGGTAATTGTTAATTTTTATCCATTTGAAGAAATTTTGAGTAATACAAGTGACCAGAATAAAATTATCGAAAATATAGACGTTGGAGGTCCAACAATGGTTAGAGCAGCAGCTAAGAATTACAAGGACGTTACTGTTATAACTTCTGACACTCAGTATGACGAATTAATTGAAAATATAAAATTTAATAAAGGAAAAACATCTCTTGAATTTAGAAAAAAAATGTCTTTAGAGGCATTTTCCGAGACAAGTTACTACGATTCTCTAATTTCAAATTATTTTTGTGATATATCGAATGAAAAGTTTCCAAAAAAAAAGGTTATTGGACTTAAACGTTTAGAAAAATTGAGATATGGGGAAAATCCTCATCAAAAAGCCACGGTTTACAAGTTTTTAAAAAATTTTAATTTAGAGAAACTAGGTGGTAAAGATCTTAGTTATAACAATTACAGCGATATTTTTTCTGCTTTAAAGATTTCCAGATCATTGCCCGGAAATATTGGAACGGTAATAATCAAACATGGAAATCCATGTGGAGTATCTATACATAAAGAGAAAGTTAAGAGCTTTAAGTTAGCATTTAATTCTGATCCTATAAGCGCATTTGGAGGAATAGTTTCATGTAATTTTAAAATCAACGAAAAAATTGCTAAAGAAATAAATAAAATATTTTTTGAGGTAGTTATTGGAAATGGATTTGAAAAAAAAGCACTTAAAATTTTGAAAAAGAAAAAGAATTTACGAATAATAGACTCAAGTAAAGTACAGAAATTCAATGATCTCAAATTTTTCTCTAATGGGGAGGCGGTTTTACTCCAGACAGCTGATGAAAATAAATTTGAAACTCAAAATTTCAAAGTCGTTTCAAAAACCAAACCAAATTCAAAGACTTTGAAAAACCTTATTTTTGCGTTTAACGTTTGTAGATTTGTAAAATCTAATGCTATAGTAATTACTCAAAAAGAGACTACTATAGGAATTGGATCGGGACAGCCGAGTCGTTTGGATAGTTGTGAATTGGCAATTAACAAAATGAATAAATTTCATAAATTGAAAAATGAGGAAATACTTGCTGCATCAGATGCTTTTTTTCCATTCGTTGACGGTATCGAAAAACTTGTTCAAGCAGGTGTGACAGGTATTATTCAACCATATGGTTCAATTCGAGATAAAGAAATAATTGATTTTGCAAATAAAACTAAAACTGTTTTAGTTTTTTCAAAAACAAGACATTTCAACCATTAGTCAATTTTATCAATTTTTGCAGCCAATATAAAATCACTCTCATGTAGACCGTTAATGGCATGAGTAAAAATTTTGATTTTAGAGTAGCCCCAACCAAACATTATATCTGGATGATGGCCCTCTTCCTCAGCAATTTTTGCAACCTTATTTACAAACTCTTGACTTCCTAAAAAATTTTCAAATTTAAATTCTTTTATTAAATAATATGTTTTATTATCATCGGATTTTACGTCCCAACCATCAACCTTTTTTAAATATTTGTGAATTTCAGTTAAATCGAAACTTGGTATTCCTCCTTCACAGGGTATACATTTTTTATCTGCTAAATTTGTCATAATATCATCCTTTAATTGGAGCGGGCAATGGGACTTGAACCCACGACCTTCTCGTTGGCAACGAGACGCTCTACCACTGAGCTATGCCCGCATAATAAAATATTATAGTAAGTGCATTTTATAAATGCAAGAGGTAATAAAAACATAAAGATTCAAAATAATTTGACGAAATATAAATGGAGTTTAAAATTATAATTTGTTAAATTATATTTTAAAATGAAAAAAGATAACAATCTTCCTGAAATAATCCCTATATTTCCGCTATCAAATTTTATTATTTTTCCAAAAACTACAGTTCCTCTAAATATATTCGAACCAAGATATATTCAAATGATTGACGATAGTATGAAATCACACAGATTAATTGGAATGATACAGCCTAAAAGAAGTGGTGAATTAAAAAAACCTGATTTATATCAAGTTGGATGTATTGGTAAAATTACTAGCTTTAATGAAACTGAGGATGGCAGATATTTGATAATAATCAATGGTGTAACTAGGTTCAACATAAAAGAGGAGATAAATTCAGAAAAACTTTATAGATTGTGTAAGGTAAGTTACCAAGATTATTTATATGATCAAGCGAACAGAGACGAAACTTTAATCAATAAAGATTTAGACAAAATTTTTTCAGATTTGAAAAATTTATTTGAGAAGCAAGGTTATATGGTGGATTGGTCTGATTTAAAAAAAAATGATTTAGCAAGTACATTAAATACTTTATCAATGGCTTCTCCGTTTTCTTTGGAAGAAAAACAAATTTTGCTTGAAACAAAAGATTTACATACAAGGAGGTTGCGATTAGAAGAAATAATAAAAACTTATATTCATGACAATTTCCAAAATAAAACTTTGCAATAAGCAATTTTTAAGACAAAAAACCCTTATCGGCAATTTTAATCATTCTCTTTTTAATAATTTCAATATTTCCTATTAATTTTATAAAATTATCTAATTTATCATTCTTTAAATATTTTTTAATTTTAAAAAAATTATGTATAGCGTCTATGCTAAAAGAAAATAATGTATTTTTTGATTTAACACATTTCTCAAATTCGTTTAATACAAATTGATCGACAGGTAAACCTAAACTGATATTTCTTTTAATAAGAGAAGAAAGTACTTTTAAATCTCTTAGTGTCATATTAAAACCTTGTCCCGCTAATGGATGTATTTGATGAAGAGAGTCTCCAAAAATAAGAATGTTATTATCGTGGTATTTTCTTGCTGAAAAAAATTTCAAATTTGCTTTTTCAAAGTTTGAAAATTTTTTAATATTTAATTCAAAATTATACTTACCAATTAAATTTTTAAGGTATGTTTCTTTTAAAGAATCTGACCCATAATACGAGAATACTACTGAAGTGCTTGTTCTAGTTAGTGGAAGAAATGCCAAAGGTCCAATATTGGTAAAAATTTGTCTTGCAATAAAATTTTTCACTTTGTTGTGATGTAGCAAAAAAGTATACGCAGAATTAGCATAATTTTTTTTTAAATTAATGTTAAAATACTTTTTATTAAATAAATTATTTTTTTCACAGTTAATTATTAAGTCATATTTGGATTTTTCATTTAGACATTTTTCTAAAAAATATTTATTTATAAACTTAAATCTGAATTTCTTATTTTTTTTTAAAGAATTAATAAGTAATTTGTATAAACTTTTACTTTCAAACATAGAAAATAAAAATTGATTATCTTGAAAGTCCAATATCTCCTTCTTTTTATCAGAATAAATTTTTATTCTATTTATTTTTTCAAAATTTAAATTATTAAGAGAACAAATATTTTTATTTATAAAATCAATATTACTTTTTGAAATACCAATAGTTCTATTTGATAAACGGTATTTCATATCTTTTAATGACAAAAAATCAATTTTTGCACCGTTATTTATTAATATTTTAGATACAATAAGACTTGTTAGATTATTTCCTATTAAACAAATATTCATTTTTTTTTTTAATTTTAACAACAATTATTAAATGATACAAAGTGATAAATAGGCGTTTAAAATATTATGGAATTTAAAATTCAACTATCCAATATTGTTAATTTTACCATTAATAAAGCAATCCAAATTTTTGGAATTATTATAATAGTTTTTAGCACAATATTCATGTTGTCTCTTATTTCATATTCACCAAATGATCCAAATTTTATTTTTCCAAACGAAAAAGAAATTAACAATCTAATAGGTATAAAGGGAAGTATTTTATCAGATTTTTTCTTTCAAAGTATTGGGCTTGTTTCTGTTTTGATCCCATTAACTTTTATATTTGTAGGTATTAATATTTTTTCTCAAAAAAAAATTACAGTAATTATCGAATGTTTTTTTTTAGTAATTTTGTATTCTTTGGTTGGGTCAGTGTTTCTTTCATATTTTTACAGTAATTCATTTTGGCTCAGTATTAATGGAAACGGTGGTTATGTAGGAAGTTTTTTATTAGATCTTTTCTTCGAAAGTTTTATAAAATTAAATGAAAAATTATTTTTTTACATATTTATTTTTATTATTAGTTGCTTATTTTTTTTCAGCCTTAAATTAAATTTAAAAAATATTTTTTTATATTTCTTAAAGAAGAGAAATCGAAAAACACAACATATTATTAATTCTGAGAAGAATGAAGAAGACGATAATTTTATCCAATCACCATTAAAACAAGAAAATTTCTCATTTGAAAATTTTTCTAAACCTTCGGATGCCAAAAATATAAAAATTAGGTTACCACAAATTGATTTTTTAGATACTCCAAGTAACACAAAAAATGAAAAGTCTTCCTCTTCAAGCAGTTATAATGAAAAAAGTTTAGAAAAAATTCTTTTAGATTTTGGAGTAGAGGGTAAAATTACAAAAGTTAGCCACGGACCAGTGGTTACTTTAAATGAGTTCGAACCAGCTGCTGGAATTAAAGTATCTAAAATAATCAACCTGTCCGAGGATATTGCAAGAAATACGAGTTCAGAGTCAGCCAGAATTTCAACGATACCTGGTAGTAGCACTATTGGTATAGAGTTGCCTAACTCAAGTAGAGAAAATGTTTTTTTAAGTGAAATAATTTCAAGTAAAGAGTTTAAAAAGAAAGAATTTAAGTTACCAATAGCTTTGGGTAAATCTATATCAGGATCTCCAATTGTTGGTGAATTAACATCCATGCCACATCTTTTAGTAGCGGGGACCACAGGATCAGGTAAATCAGTTTGTATTAATACAATAATTCTATCTTTATTATACAAACATTCGCCAGATAAATGTAAGTTTATATTGATAGATCCTAAAATGTTAGAGCTGTCAACTTATGAAGGCATCCCTCATTTGTTGTGTCCTGTGATAACTGAGCCTAAAAGAGCAGCATCTGTTCTGGGTTGGGTAGTAAAAGAAATGGAAAATCGTTACAGGCTAATGACTAAAGAGGGTGTAAGAAATATCGACGGATATAATCAAAAACATAATTTACCCATGCCCTATATTGTAGTGATAGTCGACGAAATGTCAGATTTAATGCTTGTTGCTGGCAAGGAAATAGAGAATTATATTCAAAAATTATCTCAAATGGCTCGAGCAGCAGGAATACATATTATAATGGCTACTCAAAGACCGAGCGTAGATGTAATAACAGGAACAATTAAGGCTAACTTTCCTACACGAATATCTTTTCAAGTAACTTCAAAAATTGATAGTAGAACAATTCTTGGAGAGCAAGGAGCTGAACAACTTCTTGGCAAGGGTGATATGCTTTATATGACTTCGGCAAACAGAATTATCAGAATTCATGGCCCATTCGTTTCTGAAAAAGAAATAGAGAAAGTAAATAGTTTTTTAAGATCGCAAGGTAAAGCCGAATATTTTGATGAAATATTGAGTTTTGGAGATGAAAAAAATACAGATAATTCCACTAAAAATGATGACAAAGATGAATTATATAATAATGCAGTTGAGATTATTAGGACTGAGGGTAAAGCCTCAACATCTTTTTTGCAAAGGAAACTTCAAATTGGCTATAACAGAGCAGCGAGAATAATAGATCTGATGGAAGAAGAAGGAATAGTAAGTAAAGCAAATCATGTAGGAAAAAGGGATGTTCTTAAATAATGAAATATATAAAATTCATCTTATTCATTATTTATCTTATTCATCCTAATTATTTGTTAGCATCAATTAAAAGTAAAATTATTCAAAACTTTGAAGATACTAATAATCTTTCATTTGAATTTAAACAAAACATTAACGAAGAAATAGAACAAGGACAGTGTGTAATAGAATATCCAAAAAAGATTTTTTGCGAGTACAAAAATTTTAAAAGGAAAATATTGGTATCAAATGGAAAAAAATTAGTAATTAAAAACCTTACCAATAATCAATATTATATATATCCCATAGAAAAAACTGCATTTAATTTGATATTAGATAAAGAGTTTTTGATAGAAAAAATGAGGAAAAATAAAGGTGAAATGATAGATTCAAAATACTTTCGTTTCAAATTTTTAGAAGGAGACTACCAAATAAATATTTTTTTCGATAAAGTTACGTACGATATCATAGGTTGGCAAAATGTAGATATTTATCAAAATTTAGTAATCACATATTTATTTAATTTAAAGAAAAATGTTAATATAGAAAAAAATAAATTTAGACTTCCTAGTCAAGACTATAATTAAAATACTTTAAATCATCGATAAACTCTTTTTTTACCCTTGATAAAATATCTTTAGGTAATTTTTCTTGCCATTTATTTTTGGGGCCTAAATAAAAAAAATCTTTTTTTTTATCTTTATACTTTATACTTTCTTGAAAACCGTTTTCGATCTCTTTTCTTTTTAAAATATCAAAATTTGTTGTTTGTATACAATTAAATAGTTTCTTTTCATCAACCTTCACATTTTCACCTTTTAAAAAATTTATAAATTCAATAATTTTTAGAGATGTTGAATAACAATCTTTTTCTAAATCCTCATACTTAACAAGCAATGTTTTAAACGAAGAATTTTTTAACCAAGATTTGTAGTGATCAGACCAGGATCCTAAAAACTGAAAGCTCGAATAATTATTGTTTTCTCTTTCATCCCATATAAATTTTCTTTTATTAACCATAAAATCAAACGTTTCAGAATAATCATCGAAATCATAATGGTTTTTCATTGAAGAGATTATATTTCTTGGATCTCTAACTATATAAATGGAGCCAAGAGTATTTGTCGAAGATGTGAAATCTCTTCCGTTAAGAGCCACCATTGCATTATGTGTTTTTAAAAAAACATTCTTATTGTTTTTGCTTAATTCATCTTGTGTACTTTTCCAATATAGACTTACTTCTCCAGGTTTTTTTATAGGAAATTTAAAATACTTTGAGCTTGGATATTGAGGAATATTACCTAATAAATCAAAATTGAATTTTCCAGTATCTGAAAAAAAATATGATGAAATAATCGATCTAATCCAAGTATTTCCACTCTTTGGGTATGAAGCTATCCAAATAATCAAACTTTTCCTTTAGATTACTTTTCTTCTTAGTGTTTCAGTTTTAAATATTTTCATGCCGCGTAATTTGTAGTTTTCAATAGCATTTGGATGGTCTAATGAACAAGTGTGAACCCAAACTCTTTTGCTTTTTCGGAGTCCAATCTTCAATGCCTCAGAAAGTAAAAATCCCCCCAAACCTTTACCAATATATTCCTCAAGAATACCAAGGTATGCTAACTCACAATTATTTCCTTCAAAAATTAGTTCAAAATACCCTATTAAATCATCCTCGGTTCGTAAAATATAGGTTTCTACTTTTTCATTTGATACATAGTCAATCCAATTTTTATCTTGCCAAATCAGCCTATCGGTCCACTGGTGTTTTTTACCAATTTGTTTATAAAAAAATTTATTAAGATCGAAATTATTTTTACTTTCTTTATTTAATAAATACTTATCTGAAGGTTTTGATTTTAAATTTAAATTATTAATTGAACTTATATCTAGAAAATATCTGTCTATTGTTTGAGTCACTCGACCATTTTACCTATTTTTTCACCACCAAACAAATGAAAATGAAGATGAGGTACCTCTTGACCCCCATCTCTACCGATGTTTGTCAAAGCTCTATAGCCTTTGCCTTTGTCATTTGAAATACTTAGTTTTTTTGCAACTGCTTCTATACCTTTAAACACACCCACCATTTCATTTGACGATGCGTTTTTACAAAAATCGTCTAAATCAATATATTTTCCCTTCGGAATAACTAAGGCATGAATTTTTTTTTGTGGATTTATGTCATAAAAGGATAGTACAAACTCATCTTCATATATTTTCTTGCAAGGTATTTCTCCTCTTAAAATTTTAGCAAATATATTATTTTCATCGTAGCTCATTATAAAACTTCAAGTTCCTTTATTACAGAAATAATTTTTCCATCTTTAACAATAGCGTTTAATCTAGCACATTCATAGTATGCATTTGAGACCTCTTCTGCATTATTTTTCATTTCTAAACATTTTGATCTATTTTTTACCAATAAATGTTCAACTAATTCAAGATCTTCTGGGTCTCCTAGGTACATCATTAAACCAATTACTTCATCTTCTTTACCTAAGCCCAATGCTTCAACTTTCTCTACCCTTTTATCGAGACCTACTTCAAAATCTTTAACTGCAACAAAAACTTTATAAACAATGAAACCTAAAACTAAAAAAGTAATGATCCTAAATATGCTCATTCTATTTTTTAATTAATACTGATTTTACAGTTTCCCCCATAACTGAGGGGTTTTTAGAAATTGTAACCCCACACTCTTTTAAAAGTTCCACTTTTTCGACAGCACTTTCTCCATATGCTGAAACTATAGCACCTGCATGCCCCATAACTCTACCTTTTGGAGCTGTTAATCCAGCAATGTAAGCTATCACAGGTTTTTTCATATTTTCTTTTGCAAACTTTCCAGCTGCAACTTCTTGTGGTCCACCAATTTCACCAATCATTAAAACTGCGTCGGTTTCTTTATCTTCTTCAAATTTTTCTAAAATATCTTTAAAAGAACTTCCGTTAATTGGATCTCCTCCAATTCCAACACTTGTTGAAATTCCAATTCCTAAATTTTTCATTTGTTGGGCTGCTTCATATCCAAGAGTTCCTGATCTTCCAATAATGCCAACCTTTCCTTCTTTGTAGATATGTCCTGGCATTATTCCAAGCATTGCTTTACCTGGGCTTATTACTCCTGCACAGTTAGGTCCAACCAAAGTCATTTTTTGAACTCTTGAATATCTCCTCATGTATCTTTTAATTCTAATCATATCGTGAGATGGTATTCCATCAACGATAGCAACACACGTTTTTATGCCAGCATCAGCTGCTTCCATGGCTGAGTCCGCTGCAAAAGCTGGAGGAACAAATAATATTGAGGCTGATGCTCCTGTAGTTTCTACAGCTTCTTTTACTGTATTAAAAACTGGTAAATTTAAATGTTTTGATCCTCCTTTGCCGGGAGTAACACCACCAACCACTTTCGAGCCATACTTTATCATTTCCTCAGCATGGAATGTTCCCATTTTTCCTGTAAAACCTTGAATTAATATTTTTGTACTTTCATCAATTAATACTGACATCTATTTTCCTAACGCTTTTACCGCTTTGTTTGCTGCATCCTCCAAAGTATTGGCTTCGATATAATTAATTTTACTTTCTTTTAATATTTGATTGCCCTTTTCTACATTTGTACCTGCAAGCCGAATAACTAATGGTACTTTTATTTCTATTTTTTGAAGTGCTTGAACTATTCCCTCTGCCACCCAATCACATCTATTTATTCCAGCAAAAATATTGACCAGGATTACTTTTACTTTTTTATCCATTGAAATTAGCTTGAATGCCTTCACAATCTTTTCAGGTGTTGCGCCTCCACCAACATCTAAGAAATTAGCCGGTTCTCCCCCAGCTAATTTTATCATATCCATTGAAGCCATAGCTAAACCAGCACCATTAATAATATTACCTATATTCCCATCTAAACTTACGTAGTTAAGACCTCTATCAGATGCATAAACCTCACTAGCATTTTCTTGAGTTTTATCTCTTAATTCTGAAATTTGGTTTCTTCTAAATAACGCATTATTATCAAAGCTCATTTTACAATCCAAAGCTAAAATTTGTTCTTGGTTTGAAATTACGAGTGGATTTACCTCAACCATAGTTGCATCTAATTCGCTAAATGCTCGGTAACAACCAGTAATTGCCTCAGCCATTCTAGAGATAAGCTTTGGTTCAATTCCAAGACCAAAAGCAATTTCTCTTGCCTGAAATTGTTGCATACCAACTGCCACCTCAATTTTTGATCTAATAATTGTTTCTGGTTTTTGTTTTGAAATTTCCTCAACACTCATGCCTCCCTCAGTGGAAGCTACTACCATTATAGACTCTGAGCTTCTATCAAAAACAAGTCCAAGGTATAATTCTTTTTTAATATCGGTTGCTTCCTCAATATAAACTCTATTAACAATTTTTCCTTCAGGTCCAGTTTGGTTAGTTACTAGTTTTTTTCCTAAAAGTTTATCTGTAGCTTGTGCAACTTCTAATTCTGTTTTACAGACAATTATCCCCCCAGCTTTTCCTCTTGCTCCTGAATGAATTTGTGCTTTTACAACCCACTTAGATCCTCCAAGTTCTCTTGCTTTATTTTCTGCATTTTCTGGACTGTAAACTATCCCGCCTCTTGGTACTGCAACTCCAAATCCTGCGAGAATTTTTTTTGCTTGGTACTCATGAATATCCATTTTATTTATCCTCTATTTTTTTATTTATATTTACAATATTTTCTGCCATCCGTGCAGATGCTGCATCTATCATTCTTCCATCTAGTTGTGCCGCGCCTTTTCCCTCTTTTGCTGCTTTATCTAATTCTTCTAAAATCCTTTTTGCTTTTTTAACTTCAGCTTCTGGTGGTGAAAAAACTTTATTTGCTAAATCTATTTGAGACGGATGTATTGCCCATTTACCTTCTATACCGATAGCAGCAGCTCTTTTTGCTGAAGCAATATATGCATCTGGATCATTGAAATCTCCAAAAGGTCCGTCTATCGCTCTAAGCCCATATGCTCTGCATGTCATAACTAATTCTGATAATCCGTGATGCCATTGGTCTCCCGGATAATCTGGATTTAGTCCGCCTATCACAACAGTTCTTGCTCTAAGACTTGCAGCATAGTCAGCTACACCAAAATGTAACGCCTCTAACCTTTCGCTTGATTTTGCAATTTCTTTTATATTGGACATACCTAAAGCAGTTTCGATCAAACACTCAATTCCAATTTTATTTTCAATTTTTTTGTTTGTTTCTATTTGAGTTAGCAAACAATCTACCATGTAAACATCACTTGCTGTTCCTGCTTTTGGAACAAGTATTGTATCAATATTTTTACCTGCTTGCTCAACAATCTCAACTAAATCACTGTACATATAATGAGTATCCAAACTGTTAATTCTGACTGAAATAGTTTTTCCTTTGTCTCTCCAATTAATTTCATTTAATGCTTTAACAACATTTGCTCTCGCAGCAACTTTATCATTAGGAGAAACTGCATCTTCTAAATCTAAGAAAACATAATCTGCGTCTGAATTTAAAGCTTTTTCAAACATTTTCGGCGACGAACCTGGGACTGCTAATTCACTTCTCTGAAGTCTTGACCTTGCAGGTTTATAAAATTTGTGGCTCATAAATGAATTTAATTTTTAGGAAGGCTAACACTAATTTGGTATTTTTAAGACTCTTTTTTTTTCTTCCTTTTTTCTAATTCATCCATGATATCCTCAATACGGACGCCATTTCCTTCTAGATAAACTAATAAATGATAAAGAACGTCAGCTGCCTCATGAACTTTATTTGAATTGTTTTCTACAGCTTCAATAAGTTCACCAATCTCCTCTTTGACTTTTTCTAAAGATAAAGATTTATCTTTGAGTAATTTTGATGTGTAAGAGCTACCATCTGATGAAGATTTTCTCTCTCTTATTATTTTTACTAAATCTTCTAAAGTTTTAAGCATATTAAATTCTAACTGGAATTCCCTTTGAATCCAAATATTCCTTTGCCTGTTTTACTGAATATTTACCGTAGTGAAAGATTGAAGCTGCTAGCACTGCACTCGCATTTCCTAATTTAATACCATCCACTAAATGATCTAAAGTACCAACTCCACCAGAAGCAATAACAGGAATATTTACAGCAGATGTAATCTTGGACATGAGATCAATATCATATCCGACCTGTGTACCATCTCTATCCATTGATGTTACGAGTAATTCACCTGCACCACTTTTTTCCATTTCTTTTGCAAATTTTATTGCATCAATACCCGTTTTATTTCTACCACCATGAGTATAAATCTCCCATACATCTTCATTTTTTTTTGCATCTATTGCAACAACGATACATTGAGAACCAAATTTTTTTGAGCTATTAACAACAACCTGCTTATCATTTACGGCAGCTGTGTTTATTGAAACTTTATCAGCGCCACAGTTAAGTAATTTACTAATATCTTCAACACTTCTTACTCCTCCACCCACTGTTAAAGGGACAAAACATTTCTTTGAAGTTTTTTCTACAACGTCATAAATGGTATCTCTATTTTCATTTGAGGCTGTAATATCTAAAAAACAAATTTCATCGGCGCCACCCTCGCTATAAATTTTAGCTTGTTCAACAGGATCTCCTGCATCTTTTAAATCAATAAAGTTAATGCCTTTTACAACGCGACCGTTCTTTACATCTAAACAAGGAATTATTCTATTTTTAAGCATCTTCTTTCACAAGGTCTTCTAATTTAATATCACCATCATAAATAGCTTTACCAACTATTATACCTTCAACATTTTTTAAATTCTTCGCTTTTTTAATGTCATCTATTGATGAAACTCCACCAGATATAATCACAGGACAATTTGATATCTCAGCAACCTTTGCTGTTTCATCGAAATTTGGACTTTGTTTCATGCCATCTTTGTTAATATCAGTATAAATCATTCTACTAACTCCATAATCATTAACTTCTTTTAAATAATCTAAAGTCAATTGATTAAATTTTTCTGTCCATCCAGATACCGACAGATAACCATCTTTAGCATCCAAACCTAAAGCAATTTTATTTGGAAATTTTTCACATGTTTCTTTTAAAAAATTCTTATCTTTAATAGCAGCACTTCCTAAAATTACTTTCTCAACTCCAACATCGATATATTTTTGAATACTTTCAGGATTTCTGATACCACCACCTACTTCAATCTTTAAATTAAATTTACCAACTATATCTTGAATAATATCTAAATTTACTGTTTCACCAGTTAAAGCACCATCTAAATCAACTATATGTAAATTTTTAAATCCATGATCCTTATATTTTCCTGCCTGTTCAATTGGGGACATTTCATATTCTGTTTTATTCTTAAAATCTCCTTTAACAAGTCTTACACATTTTCCATCTTTGATATCTATTGCTGGAAATATTTTCATTTATAAATTTATAAAATTATTAATTATTTTTAATCCAGTTTTATCACTTTTTTCTGGGTGAAATTGTGTTCCAAATATATTCTCTTTCTCTACTGAACAAACAACTTTTGTTGAATAATCAGTAGTGGCTGAAATTACTTTATTATCTTTAGGTATGAATTCATAACTATGAACAAAGTACATATGTGAATTATTTTCTACTTGTTTAAAAATTTTACTATCTTTCAAGATATTTATTTGGTTCCAGCCTATGTGTGGAAGTTTGAATTTGCCATTCTGATTGTCTATTTTTGATACTTTGCCTGAAATCCATCCTAGACCTTTTGTTTCAGTTTCTTCATAACCAACATCAGCAAACATTTGCAACCCTACACAAATACCTAGAAGTGGTTTTTTATTTACTATAACAAATTCATTTAAAGTATCGTTTAAACCGCTAATTTTGTTTAAAGCATCTACACAACTTTTAAATGATCCTTGTCCTGGTAAAACAATTTTATCTGAAGATTTAATTTTATTTAAATCTGATGTTACTTCTATTGTTGCTTTGTTTTGTGCAACCTCTTTAAATGAATTTATTACAGAGCTTATATTGCCCGAGCTATAATCAACAATTGTGACTTTCATTAATTCTTTTTTTATAAAGAACCTTTTGTAGAGGGCACAGTATTTTTATTTTTAGGGTCTAATTCAAGTGCTGCTCTTAGTGATCTAGCTAGTCCTTTATAACAAGATTCGATTATGTGGTGGCTGTTGTCGCCATAAATATTTTCAATGTGCATAGTTATTCCAGCAGATTGAGCAAATGCTTGAAACCATTCTTTAAATAATTCGGTGTCCATTTCACCTAATTTTTCAACTTTCAATTTAACATTCCAAATAAGATATGGCCTATTAGACATATCAATTGCTACCCTTGTTAATGTTTCATCCATTGGTAACAAGGCGTGTGCATATCTTTTTATTCCAACAAAATTTTTTGACGCTTTTTTCAAACATTCACCGATAGCAATTCCTGTGTCTTCAGTTGTGTGATGTAAATCAATATGAGTGTCTCCTTTTGCTTTAACTTTAAGATCAATTGAAGAATGTTTTGATAGTTGTTCTAGCATGTGATCTAGGAAACCTATTCCTGTGTCAATTTTGTATTGACCTTTACCATCGATATTAAGTTCCACCTTAATCGATGTTTCTTTTGTTTTTCTAGTAATATCAGCTTTTCTCTTCATTATTTTAATACGTATATATTCATTATTTGCTTATATCAATAAAAGTAATCAAGAACTTGAATTATAGAAATTAATGTCCATCTAACATGTATGACAACAATTGTATTAGTTAGAAAAAATAAAGACGTTGTAGTTGCTAGTGATGGGCAGGTTAGTATGGGAAACACTGTCATAAAGAGAACAGCTAACAAAGTTAGAAAAATTGAGAAAAGAAATGTGATCGCAGGATTTGCTGGATCAACAGCAGATGCACTAACATTATTTGAAAGATTAGAATCTAAACTAGAAAAACATGCTGGGAATTTAACTAGAGCTGCTGTTGAACTTGCGAAGGATTGGAGAACAGACAAATATTTAAGAAGACTAGAAGCATTAATGGCTATTGGTGATAAAGAAAAAAGTTTTATTATTTCAGGAACAGGTGATGTTCTAGAGCCTGAAGGTGATGTAATTGGAATAGGATCAGGTGGAAATTATGCTTTGGCATCAGCAAAAGTATTAATGGATACTGATATGTCAGCAGAGGAAATTGCAAAAAAAGCAATCAAAGTTGCTTCTGAAATATGTGTATTTACAAATGACAATATAAATATGGAAAAGATATAATGGAAAAAAACAACGTAACACCTTTAGTCCCAAAAGATAAAAATAGTCAGGACGAATCTTTTGTAAATTCACTTTCTCCAAGAGAAATAGTATCAGAATTAGACAGATTTGTTGTTGGGCAAAATAAAGCTAAAAGAGCTGTGGCTATAGCATTAAGAAATAGGTGGAGAAGACAGGCTTTAAAAGGTGACATGAAAGATGAAGTTTTGCCAAAAAATATTTTAATGATTGGACCTACTGGGGTTGGTAAAACTGAAATATCAAGACGATTATCAAAACTTGCAGAGGCGCCATTTGTAAAAGTTGAAGCTACAAGGTTTACTGAAGTAGGTTACGTCGGTAGAGACGTTGAACAAATAGTAAGAGATTTACTTGAAATAGCTATTGCTATGGAGAAGGTTAAAAAAAGAAAAGAAGTTTACGCGCAAGCACAAAAACAAGCTGAAGAAAAAGTACTTGATGCAATTGTTGGAAATAAAGCAAGTGTTGCAACAAGAGAAAGTTTTAGAAAAAGATTAAGAAATGGTGATTTAGACGATAATGAAATTGAAATTGCAGTGAACGAAGCAAACACTATGCCATCATTTGAAATACCTGGAATGCCAGGTGCTAATGTTGGGATGATCAATATTGGCGAAATGCTTGGTAAAGGCATGGGGAATAAGGCCAAAAAGAAAAAAATGACTGTAAAAGAATCTCATGAAATTCTAATAAACGAAGAATCTGATAAATTAATTGAACAAGATAAAATTATTAAATCTGCAAAAAATTCTACTGAGAATAATGGTATAGTGTTCCTTGATGAAATTGATAAAATCTCAGCTAGAACTGACAGAGTAGGTGGTGACGTTTCAAGAGAAGGAGTTCAAAGAGATTTATTACCTTTAATAGAAGGAACAACTGTAAGTACAAAATATGGACCAATTAAAACTGACCATATTCTTTTCATTGCTTCTGGAGCATTCCAATTAGCCAAGCCCTCAGATCTTTTACCAGAACTACAGGGTCGTTTACCAATAAGAGTTGAGCTTGAGGCTTTAACAAGTGAAGATTTTAAAAAAATTTTAAAGGAGCCAGATAACAGTTTAATAAAACAGTATAAAGCACTATTAAAAACAGAAAATGTGGACTTAGAATTTTCTGATGATGGAATTGATACTATAGCTAACATTGCTACAGAGGTGAATTCAACAGTAGAAAACATAGGTGCAAGAAGACTTCATACAATTATAGAAAGAGTTTTGGATGAAATAAGTTTTACCGCTACTGACAGATCAGGTGATAAAATTGTTGTAGACTCTGATTATATCAAGAAAAATTTAGGTGAATTAGTTAAGGATACTGATTTATCGAAGTTTATTTTATAACTTTATATTCAAAATTTTGGGTTGTTTCATTAACTTGTAATTCTACTGCGCCATTTCTAAGGTGAAATTTTCTAGCCATATCAGTCAAAGGTGACAGTGTCACTAATCTATTGAGATGATTTGATTTTTTTATCATTTTATAAACTTCTTTTACAATAAGTTTACCGCCTCCTTTTTTCTTAGACCAAACTGTATAAGCAACCGCTATTCTGCCAACTTTATCTGGATCTCTTTGAACATTTTTTAAAAAGGCATCCTGACTGAATAAATCAAGTTCCTCAACTGATTTTGGAATCTGATCTGTGAATGCAAAACACATTACTGCATGAATTTCATCCTTGAATTTAACACCAAATATTTTTCTTCCATAATTTGTTCTAAAAATATTATCAAGTTCTGGTCTCACAGGATCCTCTGAAATATTACATTTTTCTAATTCTATAAGTTCAGCTCCTTTGACCCAATCGAAGAAATCTTTTATATTTTTTTTTATATCCGTTTGGCTTTTTACAATCTTTGCTTTTTCACTAACTGAGGAAAATTTTTTTTTAATATCAATTTTTCCTTTTCTTAATCTAGCTTTAATTCTTGGTTTAAAATTTTTCATATTAAAATATTATTTCTTTTTTAAAAAAATGTTAAAGCTTCCTTTGTTATTTTTGTCTTCCTCATCAAAATCAACGAATTTTATTTTGTTCATTAGTTCTGTATTATTTTTTATATAACTAGGCACTGAATGCTTAAGTATTCCAAGATCGGTTGAAGAGTAAGGGTTTTCTTTATTTTTAGATCTCAAACCTTTTCCAGTAATTACATTGATAACTGAAATATTATTTTCATAGCATTCATTTATATACTTAGTCATTTTTTTGTTAGCTCCTTCTAATGTGTATCCGTGCAAATCAATTTCTACATGTCTTTTTGCAATTGTTTTGTCTTGAAGGTTGTCTTTATTTTCTAATTTTTCGTTTTTTTTAATAAATTCTTGCCAATCCTTAATATCTTTTTCAGAAATTTTTTTTATCAATTTTCTGTGTCAATCAATAGCCAATTTGGATTTGTTGAGTTAATCTGCTTCGAAAATTTCCAGGTGTCAAAGACTTTTTTGATTTTTTTAGGATCACCTGTCAAAATATTATTATTTTTGTCCTTTACGCAAGAAATTATTTCGCTGACAAAATTAACTGTTACCTCTAAAAACCCTTTTTTATTTTCATGATTTTTTATTTCTGCAGAATTAATACCTATAAAAGTAGTTTCTGATATTTGCCCATTTGCATTTCTTGATTTAATTGCTTCATCAAATTGATTGTATACTTTTTTGTCTAAAAGCTCTTTCACGCTTTTTAAATTTCCAGATGAAAAACTAGTAATTATATTTTCATAAGCAATTTTTGCTCCTTTTATGAAATCTTTTTGTGCCCCTTCATCAAAAGTATTTTCATTTAGGGGTTTTTTTGGAGCTTTATTTGGAAAATCGTGAGGAAAACTTGTCGGCATTTTATCCTCAAAACCTGATTTTTTTCCTAAAATACCTCTTAATCTTAAAAAGATAAAACCAGCAATCATTGCTAAAAGTATTATATCTATATATTCGAAACTATTATTCATTTAGTAATAGTATTTACTATGTTGCTAAATTTCAACTAGCAAATTAAATTAAAGACAAATGAACGCGATATTATTACTTATTATTTTAATACCAGTTATTGAAATATATCTATTCATAGAGATAGGGGGTAAAATTGGAGCTCTATACACTATCTCACTAATTTTTGTAACCGCATTCCTTGGCGTATTTTATGCAAGATACGAAGGTTTTAATACACTTAGATCTGGGTTAAGCCAAATGATGAAAAATGAATTACCTATTTATGAAATAATTTCAGGCGCCGCTTTAGCGTTTGCTTCCTTGCTATTAATCATACCAGGATTTGCAACAGATTTAGTGGGTTTATTAATGATATTTCCTCCAACCAGAAAGTTAATCTTTCTCAAGTTTTCTAAAAATTATTCTACAAAAATAAAAAAAAAAGAAGACTTTATTGAGGGTGAATCAGAAGATATAGATGATAAGAATGGCTGAAAAATATAAAATACTCTCATCCTATATTAAAGATTTATCGAGTGAAACTCCAAATGTAGAGAGTTATCTTTATACAAAAGATAATATTTCAAAATATGAATTAGATATAGATATTAACTCAAAACCACTTAAAAATAAATTAATTGAAGTAAACACTAAATTAAAATTTCAAGATAAAACACAAAATGAAAAAAAATCGTATTTTGAAATAGTTTACGCAATTATAATAAGAGTAGAGAATGAAATTAAAGAAAAAAAAGAATTGCAAAAAATTATACTTTGTGATGTTCAAAATGATGTATTTCCAAACCTTGAGAAGATTTTGATAAGGACTCTCACAGACTCAGGATTTCCTGGCGTAAAGTTTGAAAAAAAGGTTGATTTTACCAAACTATTTAATGAAAAGTTTAATTAAAATAATTTTTCTTTTGACTACTTTTTAAAAATTGTTTGTGAAGCTTTAAATCATTTTCTGAAGGTCTAATTACTTTTTTACAGTAAATATTTTTCTTTAGGTCTTCTTTTTTAAGAGTGCCTACATACTCATTTTCAAATTTAAGTAGGGGTTCTTTTTGCCCAGTTAAATTAATATAAACTTTTGATAAAAGCTCACAGTCTACTAGAGCTGTATGCTTTACTCTTTTTGAATTATCTATTTTGTATCTTTTACAAAGAGCATCTAAACTATTTTGGGAGCCTGGATATTTATTTCTTGCTAATTCTAAGGTGTCAATAACATTAGACTTAACAATTTTATCTTTTCCTAAAATTGAAAGTTCGTTATTTAAGTGCGATAGGTCAAAACCAGCGTTATGAATAATTAATTTTTTATCTTTAATAAATTCCAAAAATTCATCGACAATATCAGAAAATTTTTTTTGTTTTGAAAGAAATTCATCTGTATAGCCGTGTATTTTGAGAGCTTGCTCAGAAACTTTTCTTTGCGGGTTTAAATAGCAATGGAATTTTTTCGATGTTAAAACAAAATCATCTAGCTCTAAGCAACCAATTTCAACAATTCTATGTCCATCTTTTACATCTAAACCGGTAGTCTCAGTATCAAGAATAATTTCTTTCATTTTCTTAAAATTTCTTCTTTTAAAATTTTAACTTTTTTTTTTAAATTTTCACTCTTAAAATTGTTTTTAATAACATGATCAGATCTTCTTTTTTTAACATTTTTGGACATTTGTAAAATACCTAATTTTTTTAAAAGTTTGGTATTAGTCCTCTGTCTTTTTTTAAGTGCTTTATTTATTTTTTTTTGGGAGGCTTCTATAAATATTACAACATCATCATTTTTATTAATTTTATTTTCAAAATATAAAGGGATATCCAAAATAACTGCTCTTTTTTTTTTATTTTTTCTTAAAAAAAAATTCATCCTCTGCCTAACAAGTGGGTGTACAATTTTCGTTATAATTTTTAAGTTTTTCGTATTTTTATTCACTGCATTAGATAATTCATTTTTCTTTATCGGAAATGAACTAATAAATTTTGGGAGTTTTTTTCTTAATTTTTTATATGCAACTCTATTTTTATTATATATTTTGTTTACTTCATTATCTGCATTAAATGTCGGAAGACCAAACAGTTTTGCAGCAAAAGTTTTTCCAGATCCAATTTCACCTACTATGGCAATTCTTTTCATTTATCTAATAACTCAATTACTTTTTCATCGATTTTTGGAAAAACTTTATGCCAAATAGAAAACGCCTGGTGTGCTTGGTAAATAAACATCATTTTTCCATTTTCGGTATTATTTCCAAATATTTTAGCTTGTTTCAAAAAGTTTGTTTGTGGAGGATTGTAAATAACATCATAATAAAATTTATTCGATCCTATTTTTCCATAATCTAAATCAATTTTATCATCCTTATTAATTCCAAGACTTGTTGCATTTATTATCATGTCAATATGCTCAGGAATTTCATTATTTTCTATAATTTTAATGTAATTAAACTTATCTTTAAGAGCTTTAGCCTTGTCTAGAGTTCTGTTGTAAATAAATATATTTAAAGCTTTCATTTTTTTTAAAGCAACAATTATGGATGGAACAACTCCACCTGCTCCAAGTATAAAAATATTTTTTTTTTCAATATTGTATCCGTATGATCTTATTCCTAGCTCAAAACCAGCAATGTCAGTATTATGTCCAATAGTTTTCCCTTTTTCGAGGTAAATAGTATTAATAGATTTGGTTTGATCTGCCTCCTTTGTTAAAATGTCAACAAAAGGAACAATTTTATTTTTAAATGGAACTGTTACATTAATTCCAGCAATTTCCTCAGATTTAATTTTTGAAATAATATTTGTAATATCATTTTCTGAAATTAATTTTTTTTCATAAGACGCATTAATATTATTTTGTTTTATCCAATAATTATGGAGTTTTGGGGATAAAGAGTGCTCTATTGGATTTCCTATAACTAAATATTTTTTCATTAAAATAGATTTTTAAGTTTATTCTTTAATTTGTCTTTAACTTTATCTTCTAACTGATTTGAATCAAAATTTTCAAGTTTTTCTAAAAAATTTTCATTAAATATTTTTTCTTTTATGATTTCACTTGTGTCAATGAATATATCTTTTAATATATCTTTATAGTCCCTGCTTTCACTTGTATTCCCAACATTATCAAAATTCATATCATCTAGTCTTATAGTTTTTTCAATATTTAAATTTGGTGAAGATGCAGATAAAGAAATATTTTTAACATCTAAATTTTTTATATTAAAATATTTATTGGATTGAGAATATGTGTTTTTATTTTCAAGTTCTTCTCTTAGGGATCTTACATTGTCAGAAATTATTTGTTCAGAAAAATTAAAATAGTAATTAACTTTTATATTTTCTAATAAAATATTATTAATTTTAATATCATTAGAGAAAATTGAAAATGTATCTAGATCTACAACTATAGAGCCAATTTTTAATAGATATCCATCAAATTTTTTGTTTAATAGACTGATGTCTTTTCCCTTAGCTTCTCCACTTAAATAATTAATGTTTAACTTTTTAATTGACACATCTCTATTTAGCGCACTAGAAATATTTTTTTGTAATATATTCTTAATTAATCTATCCCCAATAAATTCTACCAAAAAATATATAGAAAAAACAATTATCAGTAATGAGATTAAAAACTTTTTCATTTAATTAAATATTCTTTAATTTTTTTGATTGGTAACCCCATAATTGTATCTTCATCTCCTTCAATCTTTGAAAATAATTTCCTTCCCTCTCCCTCAATTTGATAAACATTATATGCATATAAATCTTCATCAGATATTTTAGACAAATAATCTTTTAAATGCTCTTCAGACATTTTCTTCATTGTGAGAATTGCTTTATCTGTATAATTCCACACCATAGATCCATTTTTTGATATGCAAACAGAACTTATTAAGGAATGGTTCTTCCCGTTTAATCTTTTTAGTATATCTAAAGCCTCATTTCTATTTTCTGGTTTTGAAATCAACATACCCTCAAGATCTATAACACTATCTGCCCCCAACACTAAATTTTCGTTATTTTTTTGGCTAACTTTATTTGCTTTTAACTCAGCTAAATTTTTAGAAATTATTTCTGGTGTAGCCCCCTCTTTTATAAGACTTTCTTTAACAGGGTCTTCGTCTATATTAGAAGGTTCGACAGTACATAAAATATTGTTTTTTTCTAAAATATCTTTTCTTACTTTGCTTTTTGAGGCTAAAATTATATTAAGCATTTTTTTTATTTATCTCATAAATTTTAATAACTGATGCGGCCGTCTCCTCAACTGATTTCCTACTTACATCTATAGTCGGCCATTTAAATTTTTGGAATGTTTTTTTTGAGCTTTCGACTTCATTTTGAATTTTTTGAATATCTATATATTTTTTGTTACCAGTTTCATTTAAACTGTTCATCCTATTTCTTCTTATTTCCGCTAATCTCTTAGGTTCAGCTATTAGACCTATAATACATTTTTTTCTAGGAATTTTTTTTATGTCTTCTGGGATCGAATATTTATTTACTATTGGGATATTTGAAACTTTGTACCCTTTATTAGCTAAGTATATGGATGTTGGTGTTTTACTAGTTCTACTTACACCTAACAATATTATGTCTGATTTTTGTATGTCATCCAATGAATTACCGTCGTCATGGTTCATTGTGAATTGAATAGCATCTATTTTTCGATAATAGTCATCATTCATTATGTGTTGCCTACTAGGAACATGTAATGCATTTTGATTAAGTATCTTTGAAAAACTCTGAATTAAATCACCCAGAACACCAAAGCAAGGAATATTTTCTTTTTCGCTTTCATTTGTTAAAAAATCACTCAGTTTACTATCAACAATTGTATAAAGAATAATTATTTTTTTTTTCTTATTAATTTTTTCAAATATTTTTTTGATTTGGTTTTCTGTTCTCGTAAATGAGAAGTGATTTGTATCGTAATCAAAATCTTTAAATTGTGCTTTTAGAGCTAGAAATATTCTATCTAGGGTTTCTCCAGTTGAATCTGATATTAAATATATTTGATATGAATTACTCATGTATATTTTGTATAAAAAATGTTCATAATAAACTTATTTTGATTAAAATAGAATATTATTGTTTAATCATGGAAAAAAACTGACTTAATTAACATTTTTAAGCACAGGTATAAAACAATTCCACAATAAATAATAAAATGAACTAAGTGTTTTAATTAAGCAATTTTAACTGAATTTCTTAAAATTTATGTGGAAAAAAAGGTTATAAGTAGTTAATAAAAATTAATCACCATGATTAACATGACTATATACTAAATATATCAAGAATTTATTATTTATTTAATATGACACCAATACAAAAAGTTATTTATAAAAAAGACAGGAAAATTAAACCAGTTTGGTTCATGAGGCAGGCTGGAAGATATTTACCAGAGTTTAGAAAGATAAGAAAAATTAATACTAATTTTATCGATCTTTGTTTGAATAAAAAAAAGGTTAAAGAAATAACCTTACAACCACTTAAAAGATTTAATCTAGATGCTGCAATTATTTTTTCTGATATTTTGATGGTGCCTTATGGACTTGATCAAGAAATTAATTTTAAGAAAAATTATGGTCCAATCCTGGGTGAACTTAAATTGCAAAATATACATAAAATCTCATATAAAGATTTTACTAACAAATTAAATCCTGTTTATGAATCACTTAAAATAACAAAGAAAGATAATCTTCTTAAAAATAAAGATTTAATAGGGTTTGTGGGTGGCCCATGGACAATACTAGTTTATATGTTAAATAAAAAATCACCCAAAAAAGAATTGAATAAACTAATTAAAGATAAAAAATTAACCAAAGAGCTTTTAGAAATAATAGCAGATTTTTTATGTGTCCATATTAAAAATCAAGTTAAATCAGGAGCGAGTGTTATTCAGATTTTTGATAGTTGGGCAGGGTTAGTGAAAAAGAGAGATCTAGAAAGAAACATATATAACCCAACCAAAAAAGTTGTTAAATTTATACGTTCATTAAAAATTCCGTCCATCTGCTTTCCAAGAAATATAGATAATTACAAAGAATTTACTGATGAAACAAAACCAGATGTTATTAACATAGATTATAAAATTGACCCTATCAAAATAATTAAAGATATAAAAATTCCAGTCCAGGGAGGTATCGATCCTCAAATATTATTAACAAATAGAAAAAACATTAAAATGGAAGCTCAAAGATACTTAGATATATTTAAAAACCATCCTTACATATTTAACTTGGGACATGGAGTTCTTCCACAAACTAATCCTGATATGGTAGAATACTTAACAAATTTAGTTAAAAACGTTAAATGAAAGATCATCCAAAAATAAATTTCGGAAAAACTGGTATATTACTTGTAAACCTAGGCACCCCAGACTCTACTAGCTGGCTTGACATAAGAAAGTATTTGAAAGAATTTTTATCTGATAGAAGAGTAATCGAGGTAAATCCTATTGTCTGGCAAATAATTCTTAATTTATTTATTTTGACTTTTAGACCATCAAAAACCGCAAAGGCATATAAAGAGATTTGGATGGAAAAAGAGAATATGTCCCCCTTAAGATACTATACTCAAAAACAAACACAAAAGTTAAGAAAAATAATTACCAATCCAAACATAGAAATAGATTTTGCAATGAGATATGGAAATCCCAGCATTAAATCTGTTATGAATAAATTACAAGCCAATGGATGTGAAAGATTAATAGTTTTACCGCTATACCCACAATATGCAGCTGCAACTACAGCAACAGTTTGCGATGAAGTTTATAGATGTCTTATGAAAATGCGATGGCAACCAAGTCTTCAAATAATACCACATTATGAGTCAAATCCATTATATATTAACGCATTAGTTAACAGTATTGAAAAAAAAATATCAGAGATTAACTGGCAACCAGATTTAATTATTGCTTCATATCACGGTATTCCGAAAAAATATTTTGAAAAAGGAGATCCTTATCATTGTTACTGTCATAAGACTACCAGACTAATGAAAGAAAAATTTGATAAAGTGCCAATCGAAACAACATTCCAATCAAGATTTGGACCCCAAGAATGGTTACAGCCTTACACAGATAAAACTTTAGAAAATCTACCAAAAACAGGGAAGAAAAATATTCTAGTAATTTGTCCAGGATTTTCGTCAGATTGTGTCGAGACATTAGAGGAAATATCAATTCAAGGAAAAGAAAGTTTTTTAAATTCAGGTGGGACAAACTTTGATGTAATCCCGTGTCTTAATGACAATGAAGACCACATTAAATTGTTAAATAATTTAGTTCAGAGGCATATTACATAAAATGAACCTTTATTTAATACTTAAAGCACTTCATTTAATATCAGTAATTTCTTGGATGGCCGGATTATTATACTTACCTAGAATATTTGTTTATCATACCGAAAATAAAAATGAAGTGAAGGTTTGTGAGGTTTTTAAAACTATGGAATTTAAACTCTACAATTACATAATGATGCCAGCCATGATTTTATCTTGGCTATTCGGACTTGTGTTAATAACTGTTATTGGTTTTGATCAGCTTGCAAATACTTGGCTTAAATTAAAATTTTTTTTAGTTATTATTCTTACTGGGTATCACTTTTTTTTAGGTAATTGTTTGAATAAATTTAAAATTAACGAAAACAACTATTCCTCAAAATTTTTCAGAATATTTAACGAAGTACCCACAATTTTACTGATTTTGATAGTATTTATTGTAATTTTAAAGCCCATCTAGGTATTGAAAAAAATTAAAAGATATATATATTATTCTTATCTAATAAACTTCCCCAATATATATTATGAATATACAAGAGCTCAAAACTAAATCTTCTGAAAACCTTATATCTCAAGCTGAAGAATTAGGTATTGAAAATGCTAGTACTCTGCGGAAACAGGAAATTCTTTTTTCAATTCTTAAAAAATTAGCCGAAAAAGGAGAAGAAATAACAGGAGGAGGTGTTCTACAACTTTTACAGGATGGCTTTGGTTTCCTAAGAGCAATGGAATCTAATTATCTGCCTGGTCCTGACGATATTTATATAAGCCCAAGTCAAATAAGGAGATTTGGATTAAGGACTGGTGATACAGTCGAAGGCCCAGTGAGGGCCCCTAGAGACGGTGAAAGATATTTTGCTTTACTTCAGGTAACAAAAATAAATTTAGAGGATGCAGAAAAATCTAGACACAAGATTGCTTTTGATAACCTTACGCCACTTTATCCAAATAAGCAGCTGGTAATGGAGGTGGAAAGTACCAAAGTAGAAAAAAAACCAGACTTAACTCCTAGACTTATTGATTTAGTAAGCCCAATCGGAAAAGGACAAAGATCCTTGATTATTTCTCCCCCAAAAGCCGGAAAAACAATGATACTTCAAAGTATTGCAAATTCTATAACTGCAAATCATCCAGAATGTTATTTAATGGTATTACTAATTGATGAAAGACCAGAAGAAGTAACCGATATGCAGAGAACGGTAAAGGGAGAGGTTATAAGCTCGACATTTGACGAGCCCGCTCAAAGACACGTCGCTGTTGCAGAGATGGTAATAGAAAAAGCAAAAAGATTAACAGAACACAAAAAAGATGTTGTAATTTTATTAGACTCAATTACTAGACTTGGAAGAGCGTATAATGCTGTTGTTCCTAGCTCTGGTAAAGTTTTAACTGGTGGTGTTGATGCGAATGCTTTACAAAGGCCAAAAAGATTCTTTGGTGCTGCCAGAAACATCGAGGAGGGTGGATCTTTAACAATTATTGCAACTGCATTAATTGACACTGGAAGCAGAATGGATGAAGTAATTTTCGAGGAATTTAAGGGTACAGGAAACAGCGAAACTATACTTGATAGAAAAATTTCAGAGAAAAGGATCTATCCTGCTATTGATATAACAAAATCAGGAACAAGAAGAGAAGAGTTAATTTTTGATAAGAGCGATCTTCAAAAAATGAATGTGCTAAGAAGGATAATTGCACCAATGGGTTCAATGGATGCAATAGAGTTTATTAATTCAAAAATAAAAAATACTAAAAATAATTCTGAATTTTTTAATTCAATGAATAAACCAAGCTAATTAAATATAGCCTAATTCGATCATCTCTCTTTTAAATTTACTCTCTATCTTATCTGACAACTCCGGTTTTAAGTTTAATTTCCAATCTCCAATTATACCTTTTCTAAAAAACTCCTTACTCATTCCTTGCTCTGCAAATCCCTCATTATCCTCAATTTTTTTTAGATTTTTGAAAGAAGTCATCTCTATTGATCTTTTAATTTTGTCATTATTCAATTCTAATGATATGAATTTTTTTAAATAAGTTAAAACTTTATGAAAGTTTTCATAGGGATATTTAACTAAATCCTCATATTTTAAAAAAAGTAATTCTCTACCTTTATAAGATTTCCAAGATAAATAATGATTTGACCAAGAACCCAATAACGATCTTTTGTAACCGTTTTTCAAATCAGGGTCATTTTCATCTAATTCAAAGTGATCCATCGAAACCATTTTTCCATACACATCCTCATGGCTTAATTTTAGATGATTAGAGAATGATAATAGCACGTCCCTAGGGTCTCTTACTAAGTAAATACCACCAAGCGTATTTTGGGTATTTGTAAAAGGATAGTTATTTACAGTGTAGTTACCGTTATGTGTTTTTAGAAAATTAATTTTTCCATTCAGGTTCACATAGTCCTGAAGATTTATCCAATTTTTAATAATATTTTCAAACTTTGAGTGGTCAACCTTTGAAGATTTTAAAAGTTTTACATTTGGAAAGGTTGTACTTTCAAAATCTTGGTTCCCTTTAGAATTTATTGAAAACTTATTTCCCTCGGGAAGAAAGTAGGCTCTTAAAAACATTCTTAACCATGTATTTCCACTTTTTGGGTATGATGCCAGCCAAATTATCATTTGATAAATTTATCGATATATATTGGCATTTTTCAAGTTATAATATTTTTATGACAATTTATGCTCTATCATCTGGTCCAGGTATATCGGGGGTTGCTGTAATAAGAATTTCGGGTGAAAAAACTAAAGATGTTATTAAACAAATCACAGGTAGAAAGTTACCAAAACCTAGAATGGCTTCTTTAAATAAAATAATAGAAATAAAAACAAAAGAATTAATAGATGAAGGTATCGTAATCTGGTTTCCAGGACCTAACAGTTATACTGGTGAGGATATGGCCGAGATACATGTTCATGGAAGTAGAGCAGTAATAAAGTCAATTTTAGACAATATATCAAAAATAAACAGTTGTAGACTTGCCGAGCCAGGGGAATTTACAAAAATAGCATTTCAAAATGAAAAAATAAATCTTCTTAAGGCAGAAAGTATAGGTGATCTTATTGCTTCTGAAACTGACATTCAAAGAAAACAAGCATTAAAAATAATGAGTGGAAAAAGTTCAGATAAATTTAATTCTTGGCGCAATACCTTATTGAAAATTTTATCAAATTTAGAAGCAAAAATTGACTTTCCTGATGAAGATCTTCCAGATGATATATTGCATAATATCAAAAAGGATTCTGAAAAAGTTAAATTTGAAATAGAAAAAATTTTGAATGATAGTAATGTAGGTGAAAGGATTAGAGAAGGATTCAAGATAGCAATCTTAGGCCCTACCAATGCGGGAAAATCTAGCTTACTTAATTATTTTTCTAAAAGAGAGGCAGCAATTGTTTCTGAGATTGCAGGAACAACAAGAGATATAGTTGAAGTTCATTTAAATATTGATGGTTATCCAGTGGTAATGTCAGATACAGCTGGAATTAGAGACTCAAAAGATGAAATAGAAAAGAAAGGTATAAAACTAGCTCTAAAAAAAGCAGAAGACGCGGATTTAAATTTATTAGTATTTGAGCCAAAAAACGCTGATTTTACGGGCTTTTTGAAGGATATAAATACCGAAAAATCAATATTCATTATAAATAAATCAGATTTGGGTAATAATAGAAATAAAAAACTTGATCAATTCAAACCAATATCTATTTCAATCAAAAATGATAGAAATATTGATAATTTGATTGATCGAATTAAAGAAAATTTGAAAAATAAATTTGTCAGTTTTGAAAATACATTAATTACAAGAGAACGGCACAGGCAACATTTACAGCAGTGCATAGATTATTTAGAAGAATTTAGCAGAAAGGAAAAAGAAAAAGATTTTGATAAGGCAGCCGAAGATCTTAGGCTGGCAACTAGACATTTAGGAATGTTAGTCGGAAAAGTAGATGTAGAGGAAATACTTGGAAGTATTTTTAGTGACTTCTGTATTGGCAAATAACTAAAAAATAATTATATTTTTAATATGACAAATGATGTTTTTTTTGATGTTGTAGTAATAGGGGGAGGACATGCAGGGTGTGAAGCCGCAGCAGCATCTGCGAGGTTAGGTGTTAATACAGCCCTGTTTACTCATAAAATAGAAACTATAGGTGAAATGTCATGTAATCCTGCAATTGGCGGACTTGGTAAAGGACATTTGGTTAGAGAGATAGACGCCTTAGATGGTGTAATGGGTGACGTAGCGGATAAATCAGGAATACAGTTTAAACTATTAAATAGAAGTAGAGGGCCGGCTGTAAGAGGTCCGAGAACTCAAAGTGACAGATCATTATATAAAAAATATATGCAGAAAAAACTGCTAAACTATTGTAATTTAAGCGTTTTTTCCGACCCTGTAGTTGAATTTATATTTAATAAGAATGCCGTAAATGCTATTATTACTCAGTCTGGAAAGAAAATTTCTTGCAGCAAGCTTATACTTACCACTGGTACATTTTTAAATGGTTTAATACATATTGGTAAAGAAAAGACACCGGCTGGTAGATTCAATGAAAAACCAACAACGGGTTTAAGTGAACAGTTAGAAAAATTTAATTTTACAATAGGAAGACTTAAAACAGGAACGCCTCCTAGATTAGATAGTAGAACAATAAATTACAAAAATTTGGAGGAGCAGCATGCTGACATTGAACCATATTTTTTTTCATTTTTAACTACAAAAAACATTAATGAACAAGTTTCTTGCAAAATGACCTACACTAACGAAAAGGTACACCAAATCATTTCTAAAAATATAAAATTAAGTGCAATGTACTCTGGTAGTATAAAAGGAATTGGCCCAAGGTATTGTCCATCCATAGAGGATAAAGTTTATAAGTTTTCAGAAAAAAAACGGCACCAAATCTTTCTTGAGCCTGAGGGACTAAACGATAACACAATTTACCCAAATGGAATCTCAACGTCATTACCGTCTGAAATTCAAGCTGAAATATGCAGTAATATCAATGGTTTAGAAAATGTCAAAATTCTAAGACCGGGATACGCAATTGAGTACGATTATGTTGATCCAAGAGAACTTTTTTTAACATTGGAAACAAAAAAAATTAAAAATCTTTACTTAGCGGGACAGATAAACGGAACTACAGGATATGAGGAGGCAGCTGCACAAGGTCTAATCGCAGGAATAAACGCAGCTCAATCTGTAAAAAAGTTGGAGCCATTTATCTTGGATAGATCGGATGCTTACATAGGTGTTATGATAGATGATTTAGTTACAAAAGGTGTGGCTGAGCCTTACAGAATGTTCACATCTAGGGCAGAATATAGATTAAGTCTTAGAGCTGACAACGCTGACTTGAGGCTTACTCAAAAAGGTATAAATATAGGTTTAATAACGGACCACAGAGTCGAAATTTACAAAAAAAAGTTCGAAGATTTAAATAAATTAACTAAGTCAATGGAAAATTTAAATATTTCTCCGTCAAAAGTTGCTAAATTTGGGGTTAATATTGCTAAAGATGGAATTAAGAGGAGTGCAGAGCAAATACTTAGTCAAAAAGGCGTAAAAATGAGTAAAATAAGAGAAATCTGGCCTGATATACCTTATAAATCAAAGGAAATTGACGAACAGCTAGAGATTAAGGCTCATTATAGGGGTTATTTAACTAAACAATCTGCTGATATATTAGCCTTTAAGAAAGACGAGAACCTCAAAATTCCTGAAAGTGTTAATTATGACATTTTGAGCGGTCTCTCTAATGAAGTTAAGTCTAAATTTAAGAAAATTAGACCAAAAACAATGGGTCAAGCCTTAAGAATAGATGGGATAACTCCAGCCGCAGCATATATTTTGTTGTCTCATGTCAAAAGAAAGTCTATTAAGAACATAGCTTGATTGATTCGAATATATTAGAATATAAAAATCTAGAGCCTCTAAATGTTTCACGTGAAACATTTCCAGAGTTTGAGGCTTACTGTGATTTATTAAAGAGAGAAAACAGTAAAATTAACCTTATTAGTAAATCTACAGAAAAAGATATAAGAAAAAGGCACATTGTAGACTGTGCACAAACCATTGATTTTATTGATGAAAAGTACGATATATGTACAGACATAGGGTCTGGATCTGGGTTACCTGGTATAGTTCTAGCAATAATTATGAAGATTAAAAAACCAAATATGAAGTTCAATCTTTACGAAAAGAGCTTTAGAAAATGTGAATTTCTTTCTGATGTTAAGGAAAAATTAAATCTAAACGCAGAAGTCATTCAAAAAGATATATTCAGAGAAAAAAATATAGAGACTGATTTAATAATTGCGAGAGCGTTTAAACCTCTCCCCATTATGTTAGATCTAGCAAACAAAAATTTCAAAAAATTTAAGAGTGTAATAATTTTTTTAGGTAAAAATAAAAAAGGAATTTTTGAAAAAGCTCTATCGAATTGGAGTTTTGATTATAAAGAAAAAATAAGTCTAACAAGCTCTGAATCCAAAATAATTAAAATTTGTAATTTAAAAAAAAAATGAAAACAAAAATAATTTCAGTAATTAATCAGAAAGGAGGAGTTGGAAAAACAACAACAGTGATAAACTTAGCAGCAGGATTAGCTAATCAAGATAAAAAAGTATTGGTTATAGACCTTGATCCTCAGGGAAATGCTACAACTGGACTAGGCCATTCTAATATTGATGGATCAGAAAAAAATATTTACAACGCCTTAAATGGATCAAAAACAGTTTCAGAAATTATACAAAACACTCAAATTGATAACTTAGATATTATAACTTCAAATGTTGATTTATCAGGTCTAGAAGTAGAAACTGCAGGAGACAATGGTCGAGCCTTCATTTTAAGAGAGAAATTATCACTATTTTTTGAGGAAAATAGATCAAATTATAGTCACGTATTTATTGATTGCCCACCATCATTAAGCCTCCTTACAGTAATGGCGCTTGTTGCTTCAAACTCTCTTATAGTTCCTCTACAAACTGAATTTTTCGCTTTGGAGGGTTTAACCCAACTAGTTAAAACTATAGATAGAGTTAAGGATAACCTTAATTCGGAGCTTTCAATAAGAGGCATCATTTTAACTATGTATGACAAAAGAAATAAACTTTCTAGCCAAGTTGAAAAAGAGGCAAGAGACTATTTTAAAGAAAAAGTATATAACACTGTAATTCCAAGAAACGTTAGATTGTCCGAGGCACCATCACACGGAATACCTGTTTTGATGTATGATAAGTCTTGCCCAGGGAGTAAATCATACTTTAATTTAACAGAGGAATTTTTAGACCAGGAAAAAATTATGGAGAGTGCCGCTTGAGTATTTTTAAACAAAAAAAAGGGTTAGGAAGAGGAATATCATCTCTTATTGGAGATACGAAAAATACCTCAGTAAAAAATAAAATTTCAATAAGTGAAATCGTAAGAGGCAAGTACCAACCGAGAAAAATATTTAATAAAGAAAGTTTAGACGAGCTTGCTAATTCAATTAGAGAGAGGGGAGTTGTACAGCCAATAATAGTAAGGAAATCAAAGCAATTTAATAATAAATATGAAATAGTTGCTGGTGAGAGAAGATGGCTTGCTTCACAAAATGCCGGATTGAATGAGATACCAGCCGTAGTAATCGAGGCTGACGATATTAAAGCCTTAGAGTTTGCAATTGTAGAGAATGTTCAAAGAAGTGATTTAAATCCAGTTGAAGAAGCGACAGGTTATAAAAGATTAATGGATGAGTTTGGTTATGATCAAGAAAAAGTTGGAAAGTTTATTGGTAAAAGTAGAGCGCACATTGCTAATTGTTTGAGATTGTTAACTTTACCTAAAGATGTGGTTAACTTAATTGAGACAGGTAAAATTACTCAGGGTCATGCAAAAGTATTAGTTGGTATGGAAAACGCAAATTTGTTAGCAAAAAAAATTGTAGAAAAAAAATTATCAGTGAGACAAGCTGAAAATTTAGTCAATTTATTTAAAAAGCCCAAGAAAATGAAACTTATATCGAAAGACTCAAATCTAAAAGACCTTGAAAATGTATTAATAAATAAATTAGGTATAAGGGTTTCAATTAAAAATAAGAGAAATAACTCAGGTTCTATATCCTTCAATTACAAAGATTTAGATCAATTAAATAAAATTATTTATGTAATTAAGGCTAATTACTAACCTTTACTTGAGAAAGAATAAAATCATTCAATAAATTTACTGAATTAATATTATTTTTCTTTAAAATTAACTCGATATCATTAATAAAAAAAATAAGATTTTCTATACTTTCTAAATTCCAGTGTTTAAATTGTTGTCTAATAATATCTTTATCTTTCCAAAAAATAGGAGGTTTAAAATCGGAGATATTTTTTTCAAGATTATTATTCTCATTGTTCATTTTCTTCAATATTAATAAGCGTTTTGATTTTGCTAAAAAAGTTCTCACAATTGATACACAATCTTCACTAGAGAAGTTATTCTCATTTATAATTCTAACGGTTTTATTAATATTTTTACTTAAGCATGCATCTACAAGTTCTGAAAAACTATAGTTTTCCGCAAGATTTGTTAGACTTAATAACTGATCTTGAGTTATATTTTTTTTGTCTTTTAAAAATAATTCGATTTTATACAACTCATTTTTTAAATTATTCCTGTCACCTCTACACCTTTCAACTAATAAATTTATTATCTCCCTAGAAATAGAAATTTTTTTATCTTGAAAAAATTTATACGCGAGATTGGCAAGAGTTTTGTTGTCATCTTCATAAAATGCAATACATATCAGATCTTTTTGTTTTTCGAAATTTTGTCTAAGCTTTGATTTTTTATCAAGTTTACCTGAATTAATTATAATTTTAACATCATCAATTTCAGCATTTTTAATTTCATCTATTAAAGTATAAATTTTTTCTGAAACTCTCGATATAATAAATAATTTGTTTTGTTCAAAAAAAGACTTATTTGTAACTTCATTTAAAAAATTATCATAATTATTTAAAATTTCACTTTCATCGTATCTATAAACGTTTTTTGTAAAACCAGATTTTTTTATAATATTTATTGCTTCAGTTTTGAGACCTTCGTTCTCTCCATAAAATAAATAATAATTCGATTTAATATTATTTATATTTGATAATTGGTAGTGTTTTAAAATCATTATCTAATTTAAGTTTTGGAAAAATATAATTATGTCAGAATGAATTTTTTCTGACATATTTTGAATCAAACTATTTTCGTATATTTTTAGCTCAAATTTCTTGTCTTTGTTATCATAAGAATTTTTTTCATTAAAATTTATTTGTAAGGTTTTATCAAATTGATCAACTATAATTAAATCTACATTAATTCTTAAAGAAAATTGTGCAGGATTTCCTTTTTTATCCTTTGAGTCAATATTCTTATTTAAACTAGAGCTTATTGTTACATCGTAAAGGTTTTTTGCTGAATCAATTTTAGTGTAGCTAACTAAACTTTTTCTCAATATCTCATTAATTTTTCTCTCACCCTTAAAATTTAAATTATTGATTTTAAAATCTTGGTATTTAGTTGAATATATTGGTGAATATCCACAATTATTTAAAACCAAAAATAAAATAAGTGGAATTATAATCTTTCTAATCATTTATTAATATATTAATTAGTCTATTTTTCACAAAGAAAACTTTATTTATATTTTTATTTATAAAGTTTTTATTAATCTTATCTTCTTTTGATATAAGTTCCATTACTGTTTTTTCTTCCGTGTCTTTATCTACAACAATAACTCCTCTTTTTTTCCCATCAATCTGAACAACTATGGAGACCCTTTTATTATCTAAAAGACTTTTATCAACTTCTGGCCATTGTTTTATTGGTTCAAAATTATTACTTTCTACACATTCATTGATGATGTGAGGTATCACAGGATACATCACAGAAAGAATTTTTCTAAAATTTTTGATTAGAATATCTTGATTAAATTCTTTATCTAAAATTTTAATTAAAAAATTATAAGTTTCATGCATATTTGCAATTATTACATTATAATTGAACTTCTCTAAGTTATTGTTCATTTTGAAAATTAATTGATTTGTAAACCTTTCAATTTCAAGATCTCCCTCTTGATCTTTTTTATCAGAACACTTTCTGATTTTTTCTTTTATTTTACAATTTAATAACCACAGTTTTTGAACAAATTTGTGCGAAGCAACCATTCCTTGCTCAGACCATTGCACATCTTTTTCTGGTGGACTATCAGAAAGAATGAATAATCTTACAGCATCTGCACCAAAATTTTCAATCATGCTTTCGGGATCGATAGTATTTTTCTTTGATTTTGACATAGACTCAGCAGGACCAACTTTAACTTTTTTTGTAGGCTGGTCTTTTACAAAAAAACTTTTACCGTCACTAGTTTCCACTTCACTTGGACTTAACCAGTTTTCATTCTCATCTTTATATGTTTCGTGACAAACCATACCTTGTGTAAAAAGACTTTCGAAAGGTTCCTTTATTGAAAAATTTTCATTTTTATAATTAATAGCTCTCATAAAGAATCTTGAGTAGAGTAAATGCAAAATTGCGTGCTCTACCCCTCCAATGTATTGATCTACTGGCATCCAGTAATTTATGGCTTTGTAATCAAAACCATATTTTTTATCCAAGGGAGAGCAAAACCTTAAAAAATACCAAGAAGAATCAACAAAAGTGTCTAGAGTGTCTGTTTCTTTTATACAATTCTTTCCATCAATATTAATTTTTCTCCACTCAGTTTCATGATTTAAAGGGTTTCCTTTAGCTTGCAAATTTATTTTTTCTGGAAGCTTAATAGGCAATTTATCCTTAGGAATAACATGCACATTTCCATCTTCATCGTAGGCGATTGGAATCGGACAACCCCAATATCTTTGGCGTGATACACCCCAATCTTTTAATCTAAAATTAATTGTCTTTTTTCCAATCTTTTTTTCCTCAATTATTTTTATAGTTTCAATTATTGATTCATCTGGAACTTTTAAATTGTTTAAAAACTTAGAATTTATTATTACCCCTTGCCCTGTGTAAGCGATGTCTTTTACTTTAAAATTATCCTTTTCTTCATTAGGTCTTACAACTGTTTTAACTGGCAATTTATATTTTAATGCAAAATCTAAATCTCTCTGGTCATGCCCTGGGCAACCGAAAACCGCACCAAAACCGTAATCCATAAGAACAAAATTAGCAAAATATACTGGAACCTTTTCAGTTTCGTCTAAAGGATTAACAGCCTCTAACATAGTTTTAAATCCTATTTTCTCTCCTTGTGCTATCGATTCCTCTGTTGTTCCGGTTTTAGAACATTCTTCTTTAAATTTAATAAAACCTGTATCATTTTCGTAAAATTTTGAAATAGGGTGATCAACAGATACTGCTAAGAAAGAAAATCCAAAAAGTGTATCAGGTCTTGTTGTAAAACATTTTATTTTCTTAACTGGTAAGGGTCCCTTAATTTTGAAATCTATTTCACATCCAAAAGATTTACCTATCCAATTTTTCTGCATTGTTTTTACTTTATTCGGCCAATTATCCAATTTGTTTAAACTTACCAATAGATCGTCTGAAAATTTTGATATATTAAAAAACCACTGGTTTAATTTCTTACGCTCAACTGGTGCTCCAGAACGCCATCCTTTTCCGTCTATAACCTGCTCATTTGCTAAAACAGTTTGATCTACAGGATCCCAATTTACGTAGTTCTCTTTTCTATAAACTAATCCTTTTTCATACATTTCAATAAAAAAAAGCTGTTGGTGTTTGTAATATTGTTCATCACACGTAGAAATTTCTCTATCCCAATCAATTGATAATCCAAGTTTTTTTAATTGTGCTTTCATTACTGAAATATTTTTTTCAGTCCACTCTTTAGGATGCAAATTGTTTTGTCGAGCAGCGTTTTCTGCAGGCATGCCAAAAGAATCCCATCCCATGGGATGTAAAACATTGTAACCTTGCATTGACTTATATCTCGAGAGGACGTCCCCAATAGTGTAATTTCTCACGTGACCCATATGTATTTTACCTGATGGGTAAGGGAACATTTCAAGGCAGTAAAATTTTTTTTGATTTAAATCTATGTCTGATTTAAAAGACTTATTTTTATCCCAAAAACTTTGCCATTTTTTTTCAACTATCTTAAAATTATATCTTTCCATTAGTACTTAAAAAATGAAAATTATTTTTTAGCTTTTTTCTCAGATTCTTTTTTTAAAATTGCTGCTTTTTTTAAAATTGCCAATTTAATTTCATTTCCAATTTTTGATTGAATCTTGTTTATGCTACAATCGGTTTTTGCTTTATCGATGCAATTTTTTTCATGAATAATTACCTTAATACCATCTGCTCTTATCTCATTGCTTAAAAATCGAACTGTAATTTTAAGTTCTCTACTACCCTCAGAATTTTCCTCAACATTACCTGCAAACCAATCAGTGATTAAAATTCCACCAGAGTAGCTTGCGTTTGTAAAACTGACGAAATCCAAAACTTCTATTGATGCTCTCCAAATTTCGTTTGAAGAGGCAAAGTCAAAAACACCACCTTGCTTTTTGCCGCCTAAAAGTGTGATACCCCTTCCTTCCTCAATATTTTTTTGAACTCTTTCATCTGCATTCACAGGGACTTCACGTGCATCCGTATATCGAAATGGATTTTTACAACCGGTTAAAGTCAGTAATAAAATTATTACAAAATTAATTAAATATTTATTGGTTTTCATGTTCTTTAATTTCGTTTTTAATGGTATTATTGAAAAAAACACATCTAAAATTGAGTATTTTTTTAAAAAGCACCAAAATGATACAAAATTTAAGAAACCTAGTAAAATCAAGCTTTTTTTAGTGATAAATTTGCAACATAATTACAAATAATCAATTAATTCGTTGTTCTTTCATAAACAAAAAAGGCCTAAATCTGTATAAACCTTCTATTCATATGAATAACTAATAACAAAGGAGTATTTATTTATGAATACATTAAAAAAAATCGGACTAACAGCTTTAGGAACATCTTTAGTTGCTGGTTCAGCCTACGCAGGTGAGATAACTGCATCAGGAGATGCTGGTTATACTTTTAAATCTGAAGAGATAGGCGTTAGATCTGACGAAGGTTATGGTTACAACCATGACATTACGTTTTCTGGTTCAGCTGAATTAGACAACGGCTTCACAGTATCTACAACTATGATCCTAGTAGAAGCTGCAACTCTTTCATCTTCAAACGTCGCATTGACAATGGGTGGAATGGGTACAATTACTATCGGTGGTGGTTTAGGAAACGTTGGAGGTGGCTTTGATGCTGTAACTCCATTCGCTTACGAAGAAAACCATGATGGTATGGCAACAACTACTGCTATTGACTCATTAGGTTCATTATCTGATGGTAACTCAATAATGTATGCAGCGCCAGCATTAGAGCTTGGTGGAGCTACAGTTAATATTACTGCAGGTTATACACCAGAAGCAGGTGACTCAGTAACAGGTGAAGGTGCAGTTTCTGCGCAATCAGCTACATACGGTTCTGCTAAAACTTTAGGTGTTAAAGTTGGTGTTGCAGGTTTGACAGCTGGTATTTTCGGTGAAGAAGTCGAAAATGACCAAAACGATGGTTCAGTTAGTGGTGCAAATGGTGCAGGTGACGCAATGAGTGCAACTTGGTTTGCAAATTACTCATTTGGTCCAGTTTCAGTTGGTTACCAAAAAGCTGGTTTAGACCATGGTATCAACGCTGCTGCAACTGATGCAACTACAGCTAAAACAATTGCTGCTGCAGGTGGTTTCTTTGAATCTGAGATGATGTCAATTGCATTCAACGTAAATGAAAACTTATCAGTTTCATACGGTGAATTAACAGAGACATACAATGCTCAGGATCATGCATCTACAGCGATCGCTAATGTTGATATGGAATCTGATTCAATTCAGTTTGCATACACAATGGGATCTATGTCAATCAAAGGTTATCAAACAGAAACTGATAACCCAGGTTGGGACAGTGATGCAGACTCTAACACAGAAACAGAAATTGCAGTTAATTTTGCATTCTAATTTTTGTTAAGTTTTAAATTTAAAAACGGCCTAAATTTTATTTAGGCCGTTTTTTTTTATCCAAGATATACTCGCAAAACCTTTACTCCTGGTTAATTTTAATCTGAAAAAGTTTGAGGAGTTTATTCCACCAAGTGCTACTAATTTATTTTTAATATTAGCCGATAACAGATTAAATTTTATAGTATCTAAATGTTTTTTATTTTTTTGGGTTTTAAAAATAGGACTTATAAAAATCTTACTACACCCTTGCTTATTCTTATTGTTTATTTCACTTGTGTTGTGAGCAGAACCAATTAATTTAAATTTTTTTTTGCAAGCAATATTTTTATATTTTAATTTTTTATTAAAGGAGGGCAAATAAAGTCCGTCCAGGTCTAACCTAAGTGCCAATTTTAAATTATTCGAAATAAATAATTTTAAGCCTTTTTTTTTACAAATTTCTTTAATTCTTCTTAAATCATTAAGATCATTTTTCTTACTATAATTCCTATAAATTATATTTATTCGCTTATTAATGTTTGATAAATCTTTATAATTAAAATTATCTATGAAATAATAAATTTCGTAATTAATATGCATAATATTGTAAACAATATAACCACAATTACAAAAGAGTTAAGTGCTATTAACAGCAATACAAAAATTATTGCTGTTTCAAAAACATTTACCATGTCTTATATTAAGCCTTTGGTTGACCATGGACATATTGATTTTGGTGAAAATAAAGTTCAAGAAGCGATTAGCAAATGGACAGAGATTAAGGAAAAAAATCAAAATATAAAACTTCATTTAATTGGAAAGCTTCAAACAAATAAAGTCAAATTTTGTTTACCTTTGTTTGATTATATTCACTCACTAGATTCTATTAAACTTGCAGATAAAATTGCTAATGAGCAAACAAAAAAAAACTTTAAGCCAAAAATATTTATTCAAGTAAATGTGGGTGATGAAGATCAAAAAAGTGGAGTTACAGTTAAAGACTTTGAGAGTTTCTATAAAAAAATAACTGAGGATTTTGATCTAAATATTATAGGATTAATGTGCATTCCTCCCTTTGTAAATGATACAAAAAAATATTTCGAAAAAATGATTGAGCTAAAAAGCAAAACAAATCTAAATGAATTAAGCATGGGTATGTCCAATGATTATGTCGAGGCAGCAAAATGTTCATCAACTTATGTTAGAGTTGGATCAAAAATATTTGGTGCAAGAAGTTAAGTAATTTTAATCCTGGTTTTTTTACTAATTAATCTCAAAAGAATTAACAAATCTTTTTTAGATAGAGATATACATCCATTTGTACTTTTATAATTTTTGGTAAGATGAATGAATATTGCACTTCCTTTATATGGAATTGGTTTTTTTAAATTATAATCCAAAACAATTACGATGTCATATTTATGATCTTTTCTAAACATTTTTTCGTGATGAAAATTACTTTTTGTCTTAATCAATGAATTATATTTTTTACTTAACGGGTCGTCACACCATCCCATGTTTGGATAAATTTTTTTTAAATTTAGTTTAGTCTTTAAATTTTTTACTCTATCTGGCCTATAATAAACCTCTTTTAATAAAAAGGTTCCCTTTGGAGTAGTTTTGTCCCCCTCAATTTTATTTGCTTTTTTTCCATTTTTCCCAATTGAACATCGGAATATGAAATCGTCAAAAATTAATGTGTCTTTATTTTTAAGTTTTATTAGCATAAATTAAATAAGATGAATAAATCATCTTTAAATATATTAAATTTTAAGACTTTATATAATATTTTTTTTGAGACAAAAAATTTTCATAAACTCGATTTGTACGAATATCATAATGAAAATGACCTTATCGAGGGCCTAAAAAAACAAAAAAATTCTCTTATAATTTCAAGAGTTCAGATAAGTAATCAATCGGTTAACCAAAAACAAATTATTGTAATTGAAAATTATCCCCTAAACTTTTTCTCTTTAATCGATGAAATTAACTCAAAATTTTTAATGCAACAGTATGATCTTCAGTCAAATTATGAAATTAAAGATTATAAAGTCGACTTAAATTCAAGAACAATTTCAAAAAAAGACAAGGAATTAAAACTAACCCAACGTGAGATAGAGGTAATTTTATTCTTAAGAAAAAATAAGCAGCCAATAAACGTTAATACCCTCCAAAAAGAAGTATGGGGATATTCTGAAGATTTAGAAACCCACACAGTAGAAACTCATATTTACCGCCTTAGAAAAAAACTTAAAAACATATTCGATGATGACAATTTTATAGAAAGTTTAAAAGATG
>CACJOS010000008.1 GCA_902595115.1 uncultured Pelagibacteraceae bacterium | reverse complement strand
TTCAGCTTCTAAATTGTTGGGAAGTTCTTTAAAATTGTTTTTTATTAGTGAGAAGTTTTTCTCCATCTATTTATTTATATATTTAAAGACAAATTTATAAATATAAAAATGGTGGTGGGGATATTTTTGTATAATTATTAAGCTGCTTCAGCCGCGATAACTTCGATTTTTATCTCAACCTGTACATCAGGATGTAGATTAACTTCTGCTTTGAAAGTTCCAAGAGTTTTAATATCATCTTTAAGTTGTATCATGGAAGGTTTGACTTCAATCTTATTTTCATCAAAGATAATTTTTGAAATTTCGGTTGGTTTTACTGAGCCGTAAAGTTCCTTGTTTTCGGTACTTAATTTTTTAATAATAAATTGTTTATTTTTCAATTTTTCAAATATATCTTTAGCCTCTTTTCTTTTTTCTTGATTTTTTTTGTTAAGATCTGATTTTATTTTTTCAACTTCTTTAATGTTTTCTTTTGAAGCAAAGAGGGCTTTTTTCTTTGAAATTAAAAAGTTTCGAGCAAAACCTCTTTTCACATCAATTATTTCACCTATAGACCCTAATTTTTTTATATGTTCAAGTAAGATAACTTTCATTAAATTAATCCTAAATTACGAGCTCTTTTAATCGATAATGATAATTCTCTTTGTTTTTTTTGACTAACGTTAGTAATTCTTGATGGTAATATTTTTCCATTTTCAGATACATATTTTTTTAAAAGTTTAATATTCTTGTAATCAATTACTGGAGCACCCTTAATTGAAAATGGACATTTTTTTTTAAATTTGTATCTATTATTTTGAAAAATACTTAATTTAGCAAAGTTACTTTGAGATTTTTTTTTGTTATTATTTCTTTTTTTTTGCATTAATTTTCATCTTTTTTTTTAACATTAGTTTTTTCTTCATCATCTTTCTTCGAAAAATAGTTTGTATCTAGGTCAAATTTTTTTACTTTAACGGTCATATATCTAAGTAAATTTTTATCTAAACTCTCATTTTTTTCTAGATCAGAAATAATACTAGTTGGTCCTTTAATTTTAAAATGTATATAATTACCCTTCTTATTTTTTTTAATCATATAAGCCAGATTTATAAGTCCCCAGTTCTGCGTTTGGACAATCTCACCATTATTTTTCGTTACAATATTTGAATACTTTTCAGTAATTTGTTTAATTTCGGAAGGACTTACGTCTTGTCTTGCTACAATGGTATGTTCGTATAAGTTCATATATGTTATTTAATAAAAAATGAGGATATACTATTATAATTCTTTAATTACAATACAAAAATATAAAAAATATTAATGTTTTCTATAATTTTTCCAGGGCAGGGCTCACAATCACCAGGAATGTGTAAAGATTTTTATTTGAAATATGATCTAATAAAACAAATTTTTAAAGAAGCAGATGATATTTTAAATTTTAAAATATCCACATTAATTTTAGAAGGTCCAAAGGAAAAACTTAATTTGACCGAGAATACTCAACCAGCAATTTTCTTGGTAGGTTATTCAATTTTTAATTTATTAAAAAAAGAACACAATATGGATTTTTCAAATGCAAAATACTTTGCAGGACACTCACTTGGAGAATATACTGCTCTATGTGCGGCTGGGTACCTTAATTTTCCGGAAACTTTAAAAATTTTAAAATTGAGAGGCCAGGCTATGCAGAATTCTATACCCCAAGGACAAGGTGGAATGATTGCAGTTCTTGGCTCCTCAATTGAGATAATTGAAAATTTATTAAATGAAAATAAAAATAAATATAAATGTTTTATAGCAAATGATAATTCTGATAGTCAGATTGTTCTAAGTGGAAAAATAAATGACTTAGAAAGTTTTGCAACAGATCTTAAAAAAAATTCAATCAAGAGTGTTATGTTGCCTGTAAGCGCTCCATTTCATTGCGAGTTAATGAATCGTGCAACTAAAGTTATGGAAAATGAAATAAAAAATTTAAATTTTCAAGTTTCAAACAAAACTCTTGTTTCAAACGTCACAGCAAAAAAAATGACAGAAATATCTGAGATAAAAGAATTATTAGTTAAACAAATTGAAAGTAGAGTTAGATGGAGAGAAAGTGTAAGATATATGATAAAAGAGGGTACAGATGAGTTTATTGAAATAGGACCAGGAAAGGTTCTTTCAGGATTAATAAAAAGAATAGATAAGGATTTAAAAGTGAGTGCAATAAATAACGAGGAAGATATAAGTAATATTAAAAAATAAAATGAACTTCAAAAATAAAAAAATATTGGTTACAGGCGCGACTGGTGGAATTGGAGATTCTATAGTCAAAAAATTTCTATCTTTAGACGCAAGTGTATTAGGTACAGGGACAAATAATGAAAAATTAGAGGCACTTAAAAAAAATTATCCAAAAATTGAGACAGCAAAATTTGATATTAGCGAACATGAAAAGATAGATGAATTTATTGAAAATGTTTTTTCAAAATTGGGTGGACTAGATATTTTAATTAATAATGCAGGTATCACTAAAGATAATTTATCATTAAGAATGAAGAATGATGAGTGGCAAAAAATAATAGACATCAATTTATCATCAACTTTTTATTTGTGTAAAAGTGCTATTAAAAAAATGTTGAAAAATAAGTATGGCCGGATTGTAAATATTACTTCTATTGTTGGCCATACAGGAAATATAGGTCAGGCGAATTATTCAGCATCTAAAGCAGGTGTAGTAGCTATGTCGAAAAGTTTAGCTATTGAGTATGCGAAAAAAAATATTTTAGTAAATTGTGTATCTCCTGGATTTATTCAAACAAAAATGACTGAAAAAATATCTGAGGAAATGAAAAATACACTTTTATCAAGAATACCAATGAATAAACTAGGAACAGCCGATGATGTCTCAAATACAGTCGCTTTTTTGTGCTCAGAGTCGTCGTCTTACATTACTGGAGAGACTATACATGTTAATGGAGGCATGTATATGGCTTGACAAAGTTGACAGATAATCTATAGACAAAAAAAGAACTAAAGGATTTATATGTCTGAAGATATTTCAAATAAAGTTAAAAAAATAGTAGCAGATCACTTAGGTATTGAGGAGGCAAAAGTAACAGATGAAGCAAGTTTTATTGATGACCTAGGTGCTGATAGTCTAGACACGGTTGAATTAGTTATGGCTTTCGAGGAAGAATTTGGATCTGAGATTTCTGATAGCGAGGCTGAAAAAATTTTGACCGTTGGTGATGCAATTAAATTTATAGAAAGTAAAAGCAATTAAAAGCTCATTGATGTCCATTAAGACAGATGGAATTTTATTTATATTTTCATCGCCGTCGGGAGCAGGCAAGACCACATTAGTTAAACTCGTAGAAAAAAAAGAAAATTTTTTTATTTCCGTATCTCATACAACAAGAAAACCAAGAAGTAACGAGGTGCATGGCAAAGACTATTATTTTGTAAGTGATAATGAATTTAAAGAATTAATTAAAAAGGAAGAATTTTTAGAACATGCTAAAGTTTTCAATAATTTTTATGGAACATTGAAAAGACCAGTAATGGAAAAATTAAATCATGGACAGAATGTATTATTTGATATTGACTGGCAAGGTACAAAGCAGATTAGGGATAAGAAGATAAAATTTAAAATAATATCAATTTTTGTATTACCACCAAGTAAGCAAGTTTTATACAATAGATTATCCAATAGAGATATGAAAGATAAGTTGATAGCCTCAGAAAGAATGAAAGAGTTTTATAAAGATGTCAAGCATTGGATTGATTATGATTTTGTCGTAATTAACGATAATTTAGAAAAATGCTATCAGGAAGTATCTGAAATTATAAATGATTTTGAAAAATTTAAACATTCATATTTAGCAAAAAAAGTAAAAATAGAAAATCATGTTAAAAAATTACTTTCTTAATTTTTCAAATTCATGAACTAAATTGTAATAAATTTCAGGTTTTAGATTTTGTGGTCTGCAGTTTAAATCAATGCTAAGATTTTCAGCAATCTCTAAGTAATTATCGAATAATCCTTTAAATTGATTTTTTATTTTTTTTCTTCTTTGATTGAAAAAAATTTTTGTAATTTTACTTAGAGTTTCTGGTTCTTTGAATAAATTAAAATCTTCTTTCATTTTAAAAAAAAGTAATGTGCTTTTGACTTTTGGCTTTGGAAAAAATGAAGTCGGGCTTATATCAAATAGTTTTTTAACTGTAAATTTCCAATTTGCTAATATAGTTAATCTTCCATAATTAGATGTGTTTGGTTTGGCTATGATTCTGTCAGCCAATTCTTTTTGAAACATAAAAATAAAAACTTTTAATGGAAGATTTTCCTTATTTAAAATGAATCTTGTTAATATTTGCGATGAGATATTGTAAGGTAAATTTCCAAAAACAATTGTTTTATCATTTACTATTTCTTTTAATGATAATTTTAAAATGTCATCATTGATAATTTCAACTTTATTATATTTTCTTTTTAAATCTAAAAATAAGTTTTTATCTTTCTCTACTAATAAAATTTTTTTTGGTTCTTTTTTTAGAAAAAATTCTGTTAAATTTCCTGTTCCTGGACCTATTTCTAAAATCTCACTATCATTACTTATTGGATAAGATTCTGTTATTTTTTTTATAATATTTTTATCTATTAGGAAATTTTGGCCTAAACTTTTTTTTGGTTTTATTCTCACTTAATTTTATTTGTAAATAATAAAGCATTTATTAAACTATCTGCGCTTGATTTATTTTTACCTAACATACTTTCATTGGGTCCATGATCTGGAGTTATTCTTAGAAATGGAAGACCAAGTGTAATATTTATAGCATCAAATCCGTAAATAGTTTTAATCGGAGTGAGTACTTGGTCATGATACATCCCTACAATCACATTGAATTTTTTATAATTTTTTTCTAAAAAAATAGTATCTGCAGGAAAAGGACCAGAGACTATAATTTTACTTTTTTTCAGTTGTTTTATTGCTGGCGATATTATCTTATCTTCTTCTGATTTTTTCTCAAATGATTCACAATGTGGGTTCATACCAGTCAAAGCAATCTTTGGTTTTTTTTTCAAATATTTAATGTAAAAATTATTTATAGTTTTAACACTGTTAATAATTTTTTTTTTAGTAATCTTAGAAAAAATTTTTTTTAATGGTAAATGAGTGGTAACAGGACTTACAGAGAGATTATTATTATATATTAACATAACTTCCTTATTTTTATTTCCTGTTTTTGAGGCAAAATATTCAGTCATCCCAGCGTATTTTTTCTTTAAAAAATTTTTTTTCGATATAGGTCCATTAATTAATGTTTTTACTTTCTTTTTTTTAACAAGATCAATGGCAATATTGCAACAATCATTAATATAGTTATTTGATTTATCACTAATTTTATCAAAAATCTTTTTATAATTAAAATTTACATTAATTATATTAATTTGATTATTTTTATATTTAATAGGTTTTGAAAAGTCTTTGTCCAACTCATTGATATAAAATTTATAATTATAAAAATTAATCTGATCCTGAAGAAGTCTTTTTGATCCAATTAGTATGATAGGTGATCTAATTTTTTTTATACTTTTATTTTTTAATGATTTTAAAAATATTTCATAAAATATACTATATGGTTCACCAGCTATTAAAACTATTGGTCTATTTTTCATCTATAACAGTATTCAGCTCAACTTTTTTAAAATATATATTTGAAAACCGATTAAGTTGTTTATTTCTTTCCATCATTAAGGCTTTTTTGAATTCTTCATCAAAAGAAACTTTAGCTTTCAATTTTCTCTTATCTTTCAACATTATGATTAATTTACCGTCAGGTACATCAATTACATCGCTAATTTCTAGATTATCTAAATTTTCTATCTTACTAGCAATTTGTTTCGACAGTTGATTTTTTTGTATCCATCCTATATCCCCACCATTTGAAGAGGAGGCGGAGGTACTGAAAACTCTAGCTGTATTTTCGAAACCAATTTCATTTATACTATTTTTAATTTTTTCAAGCTCTTCTTTTATTTTAGATGTAGAAGATGGTGAAAATAAAATTTCATATAAATAGTATTCCTCTACTTCATTTTTTGTATTATTCAATCTATCTTTAAGGCTATTTTTAATTTTATCCTCATCAATAGATAAACTGTTTTTATATTTATTAAAAATTATTTGATTCCATAAAATTTCAATTTCAATTTTTTTTTTTATATATTTCTTTGATAAATTGAGATTTTTAATTTGTTTCTCGAATTCAGAAATATTATTAATACCTAGAGATGAGATTAATTTAAATAGATTTTGATCAACGATTTCATCATTTAATCCAAATTCAAAATATTTTAATATTTCAATTTCTTTTATTTTTTCTCTTATAATAGATTTACTCGCATACATTACTAAAGATTCATCATCCATATTCTGTAATTCTTTAGATAACAATTTTAAATATGTGATCTCATTATTAATCTCTACGTTTGTAATTGGATTATTATCAACTGTATAAATTATATTAACTGTATTCGCTATGGATTTATTAGCATTAATTAAAATAAAAAAAAAAATTATAATTTTAATTATACCTTTCATTATTTATTAACATTTGGGGATGCAAATTTACTGAACGGAATAATTGTCAATGTGAACAAAATTTCTTCTTCAGGTTTAATATCACTATCACTGTAAAAATTTTTATTATATTCTATAGCAGCTCTTAAACAGTCATTTTCATATTGATAAACAAGATTATAGAATTCTGTCATATTCAATTCTCTATTTTCTCTTGTAGCAAAACTTAAACTATTATTATCATCAAACGAATATTTTGTTTGATTACTAATAAAACTTTTGCTTCCGACCTCACCATCCTCCTCTAAATACTGAAATGTAGTTATAAAATTATTTACAGTTAAACTAGTATCAATTGAATTATAATTCAGTTTATCTAAGTTGTTATCAACCATAAAGTCATACTCAAAATTCAAGTTATCAAATAGATCAAATTTTATGTTTCCAATAATATCCGAATATTTATTATTTAAAGTACTATTTTTTGGTAAATCTGGATTTGCTTTATCTCTTAAGACTTGACTTAAATTTAGTGAAATTTTTTCTTCACCAATTTTATCTCTGAATGAATATTCTAAACCTGTTGTTATTGATTGACCACCTTCAACTCCATCGCTTATTCCTAGTCTGTTAATCGAGCTTATGTTACTTATATCAAGTCTTCTATCTTCATTTGACAAATTTTTTGTGTTATTCGGACTGAATCTTAAAGATAATTTTGGTTTTAAAAAACTATTGTAAAACTCACCTTCTTTCTTTAACGGATAACTCATAGTATACATTAATTTTGTGAGTAATTTTGTGTTTGTGCTTGACTGGTTTTTAGAGCCAGCTTTTTCTCTTATATTCGGGTTTTTTAATAATAATTTAAAATCACTACTTAATCCTCTATCATTAAAACTCGTATCTGATGTATAGATAATGTCTGTAATTAAACTTTGCTTAGTTTTATTAGTATCAAACTGTTTCTGAAACAAATTAGAATTTAAGCTTATAGATCCCGGCAAATTAGCTTCCCCAAATTCTTTGTTAAATTCAACATTAGGGTAAATATATTCATATCTATCACTACTATTTTTGGTTAAGTCCTCGTAACTTTCTACTGATACTTCAAGTGAAGAGTTTTGTTCACTTCCATAATATCTAAAAAATGAATGCATCAAATTTTCACTTTCTATCAAGCTAGACTTAGGTTTAAACTTTTTAAGATAAGTATCGTTTGTAACTTGTTCTATATTTATTTCTAAATCAGATGTTTCAAAAAAAGTGCTGTCGAAGTCTATTAGGGTATTTGAAAAAAAATGAGATTTTGTTGACTCTTCGTTATTATTTAACATTGATGTAAACATACCAACATCCATTATATGGTTTAAATTTTTCTCAACTTGCCTGTATTCACTTTGTAACATTAAATTGTTATTCGTAAATATTCTTGGTTGAATAGTTAAATCTTTATTAATATCCAGAACTTTAAAATATGGTAAATTTAATGAAGCACCTGTATTGCCAGAATCATTTAAACTTGGAATTAAAAAACCAGATTGTCTTTTTACACTAGGGTCTGGGTGAAAAAACTTAGGAAAGTACACTACTGGTTTATCATAAATTTCAAGCCAAGCTTTTTTGTAGTTAATTATTTTTTTGTTTTTATCATGTTCGACTTCTTCTGCTCTTATTTTCCAAGGTGGACATTTCTCTCTCCTTTTACATGTTGTAAATATTCCTTTAGAAATTTTTGAAAAATTCTTATCAGAACTAATTTTATTACCATATAATCTAGGCTCATTTTCTGGATTATTAAACATGCTTTGATTAAATTTTAATTTTAAGTCTTTTCCATGAAACTCCTCATTTTTTAAATCTCCAAAGAAATTATTTAATTTTGAAATATTTCCTTGATTATCTACCAGCTCAACATTTTTTGCTTTTAGAATTTCTTCTCTTATGAAAAACATAAATTCTTCAGTTTTAAATTCATTTTGATATTTATCTTTTATGGTAGTATTTTTGGATGAACTTAATGTTCCTTCTGTTTTTAATATCACAGCATCTTTAGTATCTATTATGTAATTATTATCTATATTTATTTGTGTATCACCAAAAGTAATAATCTTTCCTAAAGTTTTAAAATATTTAATTTCATTTGATCTAATTAACGTTTTATCATTTGAATTTTCAATCAATATATTTCCCTTTAAAAGCAACTCATTTTTAACTTTGTCATATTCAAATTTATCTGCAATTATTTCAGTTTTTTCATCAGTTGTTATCTTTACACCTTTTTTTGAAACCAGCTTTTTGCCTTCATTAAGAATTTCTATTTCCTCTCCCTCAAAAATAAATTCCTCCGAAATTGCTTGATAGCTAGTACTTATGATAGTGCATAGAACTAAAATTGATAATTTTAAATAATTTTTCATTTTATTTTTCGTTAATTCTAACCAAACCAATTGAACAGAATAATGATATTATTAATAAAGGTAGCCAAATTGAGAAAGTCTCTGGTAACCTCTCATTTTGTCCTAGTAAGCTCGAGAAATAATTCATGTAATAAATTAAAACTGAAAAAAGAGTTCCCATTACAATATGAAATACCTTAGAGTGATTTCTTTTTATGTTTAGCATAACAACAGCTGAGAAAACGGTCATTATAGTAAGATAAAATGGATAAGAAATTAATTTTTGAAAATGAATATTAATGTTTGTCACAGAATATCCTAAATTATCATAGTTTTTTTTTAATTTGTTTAACTCATATATATTTAATGATGAAAGATCTGAAAAAAGTTTGTTTATTTGCTCTGCATCAAAATTGCTTTTAAAATTTACGTTTTCTTTAGTTTTTAACCCTTGATTTACCTTGGAAAAACTTCCTTTTTTTATAATCCAAATATTATTTTCTATATCAATCTCATCTGCAACTATATTTAATAAAATTGAGTAATCATATGAAAATTGATTTATCGTAACATCTTTAAGATATTTACCTTCAATTTTTGAAGCATTAATTATATTAATCTTATTGTCAATCTCATCTTTTATCCATAAACCATTTTCTGTTACAATAGCTAGATACTTATTATCTCCAGAATATTTATTTTTCATTTCTAAATAAATAAACTTTAGATTTGAAGATAAATTATAAAATACTGTAATTAAAAGAATTGAAATTATAAAAGAAGATAAAGATAAAATGCTTATTATTTTTAAGTTACTTAAGCTTATTTTTTGAAAATATCTAATTCTTCATTATCCATCAGTTTTAAAAATAAAAACTGTGTTGCAATAAAAAATATAAAAGGAAAAGTTTCATAAACTATAGAAGGAGACGTTAAAAAGGTTAGAAGAAAAGGATAACCAGGGTGAATATCAGTATCTTTAAAAAATGTTAATTCTTCGAAAATATTTAGAATTATAATTAGAGAAAAAAAAGATAGTGTAACGTATACTAAAATTTTCCAAAACGATTTTATTAAGTATGATTGATATACTTTAATCATTTACCCTCTCTTAGTTTAAAAAATAAAAAAATATAACCCAAAATAAATATTAGGATTGGTAGCGATGCAAAGATAATACCACTAGAAATATCATTAATATATCTCGATGAGACTTCGGATAAAACAATAACTAAAAATACAATAAAAAATAAAAAATATTGTATTTTGGAATATCTAAAATTATCTTTATTAAATAAAATAATTATTGATGATAATAAAACAATAACGGGAATAAAAAACGGCTTAATGCCTCTTTTAAAAGTTTCCTCAACTACATCACTATAAACACCAGGCGTGCAATTTAAAAAAGAATTATAAGGTAGATCAAAATTCTGATTGAATTTAAGTTTATATAAACACAAAAAAATATTCCATGTATCTACCTCTTGTATTTTTGGAAAAACTGTAGTTTTTGTTTTATATTTTGATAAGTCAAATTCAGTTTTTTTAAATGAGAATGTAGTTATTTTTTGATTATCAATATCAATGAAACTACCATCAAATAATATTAGATAATTTTTATTATTATTAAAAATAAGTTTACCACTCTTTGCATAAATAACTTGTGATCTATCATTGCTTAAATTATCTTTTAGATAAATATTTTTTAATTCTCCATTTTCATTTTTTGTTTCAACAAAAATTGTAAGAGACTCAACTGCATCAATAAATTTTTTTTCTCTAATTAAACTTGGAAAAAAATCAATATTTGAATTTCTAATGAACTCTCTCGCCTGATCAAGCGATTTAGGAACAATGAAGTTGTTCAATAAAACTTGAGCAAATAAAAAGACTAATGAAAAGATAACTAAGATATTGATAAATTTAATTTTTTTTATTCCAATGTTCCAAAAAATAACCAGCTCATTTTTTAATTCATACTTGTTAATGACATAAAATATTGTGATAAAAATACAGAATGGCATAACTCGAGTAAATATTTTGGGAAAATTAAGTGTAGTTATACCAAAATAAGTATAAAAACCGTGACCATCTTCTGAAATGTAATCTAAAAAATTTACCGCTTGTACAACAAGAATTATAAGAGAAAGACTTATAGACGTTAAAAGAAAAAACTTTGTCACATCTAAGATTAATTTCTGAAAAATAATTTTTTTCATTGAAATTTGGCCAATTAATATTTATATAAATTCAAATTTAAATATATAGTTTAAATACAACTTAAAGTACATATTATAAAAAAATGTCAATAAAAATAAGCTACAAAAAAGGCATCCAGGAAAACTTAGTTAAAAACTATGTCTTGTTTGCAAATGAGGATTTTAAAATTAACGGGTTAAATAAATTACTATTGGGTAAGCAATCGTCTCAGATAAATAAAATTATTAAATCAAATTATTCAAAAAAAAAAGAATTCATTTTTTTTAATCATAATTCAGATCAAAAAATTGTTCTTGTAAAAATAAAAAATAATCAAACTTCGACTGAGAATGAAAAAAAAGGAGCAAACTTTTATAATTTTGTAAAATCAAATATTCTAAAAAATTTGACTTTTTTTGATGTAAATATATTTGAAACTCAAAATAAAAATAAAAATTTTATCGATGAATTCTTACATGGTATTCAAATCAAATCATATGAGTTTAATAAATATAAAACAAAAAGAGAAAATAGTGATATTAATATAAATATTTGTTTTAGAAAAAAAATTCCAAATAAGGTAAAAAATAATAGATTTAATTCACTGTTAGAAGGTACTAATTTCACTAAAGATCTTGTTTCGGAACCAGGTAATATTCTTCATCCAGATGAATATTCAAAAAGAATACTCAAATTAAAAAAAATAGGACTTAAGATAAAAGCTTATAACAAAAATGAGCTTAAAAAGATGGGCATGGGCGCACTACTTGGAGTGGGACAAGGAAGTGTAAGAGGTTCTTATTTGGTTACGATGGAATGGAATGGTATTAAAACAAAAACTAAACCTTTAGCATTTGTTGGTAAAGGGGTTTGTTTTGATACAGGTGGCTACTCATTAAAGCCAGCAAGATTCATGGAGGATATGACTTATGACATGGCAGGCTCTGCCGCTGTTGTAGGTTTAATGAAAACTTTAGCTTTAAGAAAAGCAAAAATCAATGCAGTTGGAGTTGTAGGGCTTGTTGAGAATATGGTAAGTGGAAATGCTCAAAGACCAGGTGATATTGTAAAATCTTATAGTGGGAAAACTATTGAAGTTCTAAATACTGATGCAGAGGGTAGACTAGTATTAGCTGATGCACTCACTTTTACAGAAAAAAAATATAAACCTAAATTCATAATTGATTTAGCAACTCTTACTGGTGCTATAATTGTTTCGCTGGGATCCGAATACGGAGGACTTTTTTCAAATGACGACAAGTTATCGAAACAACTGATACAAGCTGGAGAAAAGGTTGACGAAAAGTTATGGAGGATGCCTTTGCATAAAAACTTTGATAAACTTATGGATTCCAAAAATGCTGATATGCAAAATATTAATTATGTAGGTGGAGCAGGTTCAACTACTGCAGCACAATTTTTACAAAGATTTATTTTAAATAAAACGCCCTGGGCTCACTTGGATATTGCTGGTATGGCTTTTTCTAAATATGGCGGAGCACTAAATTCTGGAGGTGCTACAGGTTTTGGAGTTAGACTTTTAAATAAATTAATTGAAGATTCTTATGAGTGAAGTTGAACAAACTTTATCAATAATTAAACCAGATGCAGTTGAAAGAAATCTTGACCAGCAAATAAAATCAATTTTTGTGAAAAATGGTTTTAAAATTATTAAAGAAAAAAAAATTAAGTTAGAAAAAAACGAAGCAGAACAGTTCTATAAAGTTCATCAAACCAAACCATTTTATAACGATCTATGTGAATATTTATCTTCTGGTCCGATACTCGTAATGGTTTTAGAAAAAAAAGATGCTGTTTTAGCTAATAGAAACTTGATGGGCGCAACAGATCCAAAAAAGGCAGAAGAGGGCACAATTAGAAAGTCATTTGGAATTTCAATAGACAAAAATTCAGTACATGGATCTGATAGTGCTGAAAATGCCAAAATTGAAATTGAATTTTTTTTTAAAAACTAATTTATAATTTTTTTTATAGCACGTGGATATAGTAGGTATTCTTCTTTTTGGACACGTTTTTTTAAAGAAATAGCCGTATCTTTTTTTAAAATTTTAATTTTTTTTTGCAATATTATTTTACCACCATCCAGTTTAGAATTTACAAAATGTACAGTGCATCCAGTATATTTTTCCCCGTTTTTCAAGACTCTATTGTAGGTGTTAAGTCCTTTATATTTAGGAAGAAGAGATGGATGAATATTAATTATCTTACCCTTGAATTTTTTAATAAAGTTATGAGATAAGATTTTCATAAACCCTGCTAGACAAATTAATTTAATTTTTTTTTCACTTAAAATTTTGAAAATATTTTTTTCAGCATATTTTAAGTCACTAAATTTAAAAGAATAATTAGCTATCTTTTTTTTGGAAGCATAAACAATACCTTTTGCATTCTTATTACTTGAAATAACTAATTTTACATTTATTGGGGATTTATTTGCATTAGAAAACTTTATTAAATTTCTCATATTTGAGCCAGTTCCAGAAATAAATATTGCAGTATTGATTTTTCTACCAATGTAATTTTTCATTCAATTTGACTTTTATTTTTCCTCTACAAATTTTACCTATTACATATGGCTTATATTTTTGTGAAAAGTATTTAGTGATTCTATTAAAATTCTTTTGTTTAATTATTATACAAAAACCAACCCCACAATTAAAAGTTTTTAACATTTCGGCGTCACTTACGTTATGAGACTTAATCCATTTAAAAATTTTATTAATTTTTATTTTCGAAAGGTCAATATTTGCTGTCAATCCATCTGGAATAATTCTTTTAATATTATCTGAAATTCCTCCACCAGTGATATTGGCGCAAGAATTAATTAAATTAGCATTCAAAAGTTTTAAAATTTCTTTAACATAAATTTTTGTAGGTCTTAAAAGTTCACTTTTCAAAAAATTATTTTTTTTCAAATTAATTTTTTTTTTTTGAATTATATTTCGTATAAGAGAAAAACCATTTGAGTGAACTCCACTAGAAGGAATAGCTATTATTAAGTCATTGACTTTAATATTTCTTTTACTTAATATTTTATTATTCTCAACTAGACCTACAGAAAAACCAGCTATATCAAATTTATTTTTAGAGTATGTACCTGGCATTTCGGCAGTCTCTCCGCCTACCAATTTACACTCTGATAAAACACACCCTTTATTTATTCCAACTAAAATAGATTTAAGTTTTTTTAAATCTATTTTATTTATTGAAATGTAATCTAAAAATATAAGTGGTTTTGCACCTTGGACAATTAGGTCGTTAACACTCATTGCAACGAGGTCTATTCCAATAGTATCGAATTTATTTAATAGATTAGCTATTTCAATTTTTGTGCCAACTCCGTCCGTACTCGCAACTATGCTCGGATCTTTGTAATTTCTAGGTATAGCAGTTATTGATCCAAATCCGCCAATATTTTTATTTTTATGTTTTTTTTTGCCTGTGTTTTTTCTTAAAAATTCAACAAATTTATCTGCACTTTGTATATTTACGCCACTTTTTTGATATGTAAACTTGCTATATTTCATTAAAATAAATTATGTTTTTATACAAAAATTATACCTTCTTGAAAAAAACTTATATAATTTTTTTTACAATACTTCTATTTTTAATTTTTCAACAACCAACCTATAGTTCTTCAACTTTTAAGGTAAGTGATGTTGAAATAACGGAGCCATTTAATAATAATTTTAAAAAAAAAATTGTTATAGATAAGGCGTTTATTTTAGCCTTTAAAAAATTAATAAATATGACTGTATCCTCAAACGAAATGATAAAAATAAAAAATTTTAATGCTTTTGAAATTAAAAATTTAGTTGATTCATTTGATATTAAAAATGAAGAATTTATTAACGATACCTATAAAGCAGTCATAGACGTAAGTTTTAATAAACAAAATACTTTTTTATACTTTGAGAAGAAAAATATTTTCCCCTCCATACCTTATAATAAAAATATAATTATTTTACCCATTCTAATAAATACTCAAACAAATAGTGTAAATTTATTTAATCAAAACCCATTTTATAAAAAATGGACCATATTTAAAAAAGAACACCACTTGATAAATTATATCTTGCCACCAGAAGATCTTGATATAGTAAAAATTTTAAATGAAAAAATAAACGAGTTAGAGGATTACAATTTTACGAATATAATAAAAAAATATGATACAAAAGAATATATTATTTGCTTAATTTACAAAGAGAAGTCAAATTATAAAATTTTTTCAAAAATTAAAATCAATGAAGACTTAATAATAGATAGTAAAACATTTAGTGACAAAGATATCAATGACCAAAAAAAATTAGAAAACTTAATAACAACTCTTAAGGAGATCTATGAAGATAAATGGAAAGAAATTAACAAAATTAATCGATCAGTTAAATTACCTTTGAATATCTCTATATCCTCGCAAAATTTCCAAAAAAATAAAGATTTTAATAAATTTTTATCATCGACAGAGCAAATTTCTAATTATTATATAAAAGATTTTAACAATGAAAAAATGAATTATAAAATATTATTCAATGGATCGCCAAATCAGTTTTTAAGTATAGCTGAACAAAAAAATATTTTAATAAGTACCGAAAATCAAATTTGGGAGGTAAAATAAATTTTGTGGGTGATTTAGATCAATTATTATTAAATTTCAAGGAAACAAACAACTATCAAAAAGATGACTTCTATGTTTCAAAAAGTAATTTTTTTGCATATAAACTTCTAGATAGTTGGCCTAATTGGGAGAAAAATATTATAAATATTCATGGTGAGAAATATTGTGGAAAATCACATCTAACTGAAATATTTATAAAAAAAAATAAAGGTATAACTTTTGACGCTAAAACGTTTAAATTTACCGACCAAAAGGAGCTTAAATTATATCAAAATATAATTATTGATAATTTTAATGATGATATTGACGAAAAATCAATTTTCTCACTTATTAACTTTGTAGATCAAAATTCTAAATATCTAATTATAAATTCAACTAGACCAATAAATAAAATTTCTTTTAAATTAAAAGATTTAATCTCTAGGTCAAAAAACTGTCTTGAGGCAAAAATAAATGAACCTGATGATGAATTAATAAAAGTTTTAATTGTAAAGAATCTTTCAGATAAACAAGTGATTATTGATGAAAAATTAATAAATTTTGTTGTAAAACGAATACCAAGGTCTTATAGCAAAATATTTGAATTTATATATAAGATTGATGAAATAAGCTTAAAAAAAAAAAAATCTATTGACCAAAAAATAATAAAGGAAGTGTTAGGAAAATAACTTGAATAGATATAGAACTCATAATTGTTCTGAACTCACACTAAACAACAGCGGGGATGATGTAATTTTATCTGGCTGGGTTCACAAAAAAAGAGATCATGGAAATTTACTTTTTATTGATTTAAGAGATAATTTTGGAACTACTCAGTGTATTGTTGAAAAAGATAAATCATTTTTTAAAGAATTAGAAAAAATGCAGCTTGAAAGTGTTATTAAGATAAGTGGCATTGTAAGTAAAAGATCACCAGACACGATAAATAAAGATCTTAAAACTGGTGAAATAGAAATTAAAATAAACTCTTATGAGATTCTAGGAACATGCAAAGAACTTCCTCTTCCAGTTTTTAGTGACCAAGAATATGCAGAGGAAATTAGACTAAAATATAGATTTTTAGATCTAAGAAGAAAGAAAATTCATTCAAATATTTTACTTAGATCTAAAGTTATTTCATTCATAAGAGAAGAGATGAATAAATTTGGTTTTGTTGAATTTCAAACACCAATCCTTACATCATCCAGCCCTGAGGGCGCAAGAGATTTTATCGTTCCAAGCAGACTAAACCCTGGAAAATTCTACGCATTACCTCAAGCACCACAACAATTCAAACAGTTAATAATGGTCTCTGGTTTTGACAAATATTTTCAAATTGCTCCGTGTTTTAGAGATGAAGATGCAAGAGCTGATAGAAGTCCTGGGGAATTTTATCAATTAGATTTAGAGATGTCATTTGTAGAACAAGAAGACGTTTTTAAAGTAGTAGAAAGTCTTCTTAATAAGGTATTTAAAAAATTTTCAAATAAAAAATTTTTACATGAAAAATTTCCAAGAATTCCCTATGAAGATGCAATTCTTAAATATGCAACAGATAAACCAGATCTTAGAAATCCATTAGAAATTCATGATTTAACAGAAATATTTCATAGGGACGATGTAAAATTTGAAATATTTAAAAAACTTGTAAATTCTGGATCAATTGTTAGATCAATAATAACAAAAAATACAAAAGATAAACCAAGAAGTTTTTTTGACAATTTAGATAAATGGGCGAAGTCTCAAGGAGCTTCAGGACTTGCATATTTCACATTAGAAAAAGAAAAAAATATCACAGCCAAAGGGCCAGTGGGTAAATTTTTTTCATCTGAAGCACTAATCGAAATTATGAAAATAACTGGGGCAAAAGTTGGTGATAGTATTTTTTTTTCATGTGATAAAAAACAAAACGTACTGCAGTTAATGTCCTCTACAAGAGATAAAATTGCAAATGAACTAGACTTAATTGATCATAACGTTTTTGCATTTTGTTGGATTGTTGATTATCCTATGTATGAGTTAGATAATAATACAGGAAAAATTAAATTTAGTCATAACCCCTTTTCTATGCCGCAAGGAGAGGAGAAGGATTTAGACCTAAAAAATCCATTAAATATAAAAGCGTACCAATATGATATCGTATGTAATGGGATAGAGCTTTCCTCTGGTGCAATTAGAAACCATAAACCAGATTTGATGTATAAACTTTTCGAGGTAGCAGGATATAAAAAAATTGACGTTCAAGAAAAGTTTAGTGGAATGATTAATGCTTTAAGTTTTGGTGCCCCTCCACATGGGGGTATAGCTCCAGGTATTGATAGGATTATAATGTTATTAGCAGGTGAAAAAAACATAAGAGAAGTAACACTTTTTCCCATGAACCAAAATGCGCAGGATCTTATGATGAATGCTCCATCTCAAATTAGTGACAAACAATTAGCTGAACTAAATATAGGAATCAAAAAAAAATAGATTATTTTTTTCCTTTAAGATTTATGCGAATGTCAGATAAATCAACGAGTTTTTTCTTGTAATTATTTCTTACAAATCCTTTACTAGTTATATCTCTTACAATTTTTAAAAATTGATTTTGTTCATCAGCATTATCTGTATCTATATCTCTAGACTTCTCGGCGTTAGATCCTATAGAAGGAGTATGAGCTAGGTCTTCTCGATTTAAGTATGAAATTGCTAATTCTCTAAATATATAATCAAGCATAGAGGAAGCACTCAATATTCTATCATTTCCGTAGACTTTACCTGATGGTTCAAATTTTGTATCAACATAAGCATTGACGAACTCATCTAATGGAACACCATATTGCAGGCCTAATGATATTGCTATAGCAAAATTATTCATCAAGGCTTTTACCAGCTCTCCTTCCTTGCTAGTATCAATAAATATTTCACCTATTTTTCCATCCTCATACTCCCCAGTATGAAGATAAACTTTATGATCTCCAATCGTTGCTTTTTGAATATATCCTTTTCTTCTATCAGGCATACTAAATCTTTTACTCACGCCATCGTGAATTTTTTTGATAAAATTTAGATTTTCCTCTTTTGGAGAAACTTGTTTTTTTAATTTATCGTTACTTAAATTAATAGGATCATCGTTAATTTTCCTATTGCTTATCTCTTTGTTTTCCAAGCTTTTTGTTTTTCTGTTGTCTAATTTAACCTCTATTATCTCGAATTTACCGTCATCTCTCTTATCTAAAGCAGAAAGCTCTTTTTCATTAACCTCGTCAAGATAATGCGTAACTTTAAAACTACAATTGTAATATGTTTCTACTAAATATTTTGCCATAATTTTAATTTATATTTGAGTCGTTGAAGCTTTATGTATATACAAAATTAAAATTTAGTCTAATCTAAATTTTGCAATTTGAAATTGAAAAAATAAATTATTTTTATGTTGACAGTTCTAAAACAGATATTCGTATGGTGGAATCAACAAACACTTGGAACAAGGATCTACACTTTTTTAAACGGCAAATTAGTTGGTAAAGACGAATTTGGTAACAAGTATTTTGAAAATAAAAAAAAAAATAAAAGATGGGTTATTTATTCTGGTGAAATTGATGCATCAAAAATATCAAATGATTGGTATTCTTGGATACATTTTACAAAGAACAAAATTGAATTTAAGACGAACATAAAAAAATACAATTGGCAAAAACCCCATTCTGAAAATAAAACTGGAACATCTAAAGCATATCATCCTAATAAAAAAAATAATGATATTAAAAAAAAGTATAATTCTTGGAAAAGTTAAAGTTATATTTATTTTTTTATGTTTATGTATAAATATAAGTTATTTATCAGCTGAGGAAACAAACATAGAAGGTACAGAAATTGAGATTAAGATTCTTGATAAAGTTAGCTCAAAAAATTATAAAGTAAAAATCAGTATAGGAGAGGAAAAGGTTTTTAAAAATATTTCTATAAAACCTTTAAAATGTAAAAATTCGGAGTTTGATGATAGTCCTGAAATAATTGCTTATTTACAAGTAAAAGATTTAAAAGATACAGACAATGATGAGGTATTTGTTTTTAATGGTTGGACATTCTCGTCAAGCCCATCAATAAATACATTTGATCACCCTGTTTATGATATTTGGTTAGTAAAATGTTCTAATTAAATTACTTTATCTTTATCTAACCATGTAACATTAAAGTCAGATTTGAGGAACTTGTTATGATTTAGCAATATTTTGTGTAGATCAATAGTTGTCGTTATACCTTCAATGATAAATTCGTCTAAAGATCTGACCATTCTTTGTATTGCTTCCTGTCTATTTCTACCGTGACAAATTAATTTGCATATCATGCTGTCATAAAAAGGCGTTACTTTGTAACCCTGATATATAGCACCATCAACTCTTGTTCTAAAACCAGATGGTTGGTGGCACATAGTTATTTTGCCCGGTGATGGTTGGAAATTCTTACTTGCATCTTCTGCATTAATTCTGCATTCTATAGCATGACCTCTAGGCACAACATCTTTCTGCTCTAAAGCTGTATTTCCCGAAAAAGCAATCCAAATTTGTTCCTTAATAATATCAATTCCAGTTACCATCTCGGTTACAGGATGTTCAACTTGAACTCTGGTATTCATTTCTAAAAAATAAAATTTTCCATCTTCATAAATAAATTCTACAGTTCCAGCACCCTCATAACCAATTTGAGATACCATTTTTACTGTTTTATTAAACAAATCATTCCTTAATTCATTGTTTAAAACTGGGCTTGGGGTTTCTTCTATAAGTTTTTGATGCCTTCTTTGTATCGAGCAATCTCTTTCGTGTAAATGAACAGTTCTATTTTTGCCTGACAAAACTTGAACTTCTATATGCCTAGGGTTTTGGAAGAATTTCTCGATATAAACCTCATCATTTGCAAAAAACTTTTTTGCCTCTGACTTTGCTGCCAGGAACAACTCATTAAATTTACTTTCATCAAGAACTATTTTCATTCCCTTTCCACCACCTCCACCAGCAGCCTTAATTAATATAGGGAAACCAATTTTCTGAGAAATTTTTTTTGCTTCATCTATATTTGAGACTCCTCCATCAGAACCTTCTATAACAGGTAAACCATGTTGTTTTGCAATTTTTTTGGCTTCAATTTTATCCCCCATCATTTTGATTAATCTTGAAGATGGTCCAATAAATTTAATATTATTGTCTTCTAAAATTTTAGCAAATCTATGATTTTCAGATAAAAAACCATAACCTGGATGAACAGCCTCAGCATTAGTTAATTCAATAGCGGACATTATTGCTGGTATATTTAAATAACTGTTTGATGGTTGATGTGGACCTACGCATATGCTTTCATCTGCCAATTTAACATGCATACTATCTCTATCTACGTCTGAGTGAATAGCTACAGTAGATATCCCCCATTCTTTACATGCTCTAATAACCCTTACAGCAATTTCTCCTCTGTTTGCGATTAAAATTTTTTTAAACATTATTCTACAAGAATTAAAATCTGATCATATTCAACCGGTTGTCCATCTTCTACCGAGATTTTTTTGACTATACCATCATGACTTGAAGGTACATGGTTCATAGTTTTCATTGCTTCTACTATCATTACTGTGTCACCTTTTTTAATTTTTTTTCCAACTTCTACGAATGGTTTTGCCCCCGGCTCAGGCGCTAAATATGCTGTACCTATAATTGGACTTTTTACCGATTTATAATCTTCAATTTCTGAATTATCATCATTTGATTTAATTTCAGAAATCTCAATTTGCTCACCATTTTTATTTAAAGATTTTTTTAAATCTTCTAGTGCGTCAATTAATTTTTTAATTATTTTTTTATCAATTTCCATTTTCAAGCAATTCATGCATTGCATTTATGGCTAAAATATAACCATTTACACCAAATCCACATATAATTCCATTCACAACATCACTTATTAAAGATTTTTGCCTAAACAACTCTCTTTTATAAATATTCGATATATGTAATTCAATTTTTGGTTTTTTAACAATTTCTAGTGCATCTCTAATTGATACAGAAGTATGAGTAAATCCAGCTGCATTTATAATAATACCATCAAATTTATTTCTAGACTCTTGAATTTTAGTGACAATTTCGCCTTCGATATTAGACTGATAAAACTCTATTTCAACTTTCAGATTACTTGATCTACTTAAGCATTTATTTTTTAATTCCTCAAATGTTAACTTTCCATACTGGCTTTTTTCTCTCTCCCCTAATAAATTTATATTTGGTCCATTGATAATTATTATTCTATGTGGCATTAATTATTTATATATGATGAAAAAAATAAACAAAGTAAAAATAAGAATAAATGGAAAAATCTTTAATTTAAAACCCAAAATGACATTAAAAGATGTAATTATTAAATACAAAATACCATTAAAAAAAGTTGCTATAGAACTAAATAAAAAAATAATCAATAAACAACAGTTAGGAAAAATAAAGATAAAAAAATCTGACAAAATTGAAATCGTACATTTTATAGGTGGTGGATAAAATGAAAGAAAAAGATTTCTTAAGAATTTCAAATAAAAAATATAATTCAAGACTTATTGTCGGTACTGGTAAATATAAAAATTTTGAGGAATGCGCTAAATCTGTTGAAATATCGGGTGCAGAAATAGTAACAGTTGCTGTTAGAAGAGTTAATATTCAAGATAAAAGTAAACCAATTTTAATGGATTACATTAACCCCCGAAAAATAACTTATTTACCAAATACAGCTGGGTGTTTCAACTCCACGGAAGCTTTAAGAACTTTAAGATTGGCTAGAGAAATTGGTGGATGGAAATTAGTCAAACTAGAAGTCTTAGGAGATAAGAAAACACTACTTCCGGATATGATTGAAACACTTAGATCAACTGAAGTACTTACTAAAGAAGGATTTAAAGTTATGGTTTATTGTAACGATGATCCACTCATGGCAAAGAGACTAGAAAATGCTGGCGCAGTTGCAATTATGCCTCTAGCTGCACCTATAGGATCTGGCTTAGGTATACAAAATAAAATAAATATAAAAATTATTAGATCACAAACTAAACTTCCTTTGATCATTGATGCTGGTCTTGGACAATCTTCTGATGCCGCTGAGGCAATGGAATTAGGATGTGATGGTGTACTAATAAACACAGCTATTGCTAAAGCAAAAAATCCATTAAAGATGGCTCTAGCTATGAAACATGCTGTTACAGCAGGACGATATTCCTACTTAGCAGGAAGGATCAAAAAAAATATTCTTGGAGTAAGATCAACTTTAAAAAAGGGCATCATTTAGTTTTTTTTTTATAAAATTTTCTTTTTTTAAATTTTCTTTTTTTGAAAGTTTTATGTTGTTTATTATGTTCAATACTTACCTGATTATTTTCGGTTTTAAAATTCTCTAGTTTAGCAATATTCTCGATAACTTTTATTATTTTTTTAGTTTTATTTCTGAATTCTATCTTGTAGTCAGAAATAATCATATTATCGCTCGAAACCAGATTTACTTTAAACTTATTTTTTTTCTCAATAAAATTTAAATTATCAATTAAATTTTCATTTATAAATTTAAATATTTGTTCACAAATATTTAGTTCTATTATTTTGGCTTTATATTCTATAGCTTGTATCTCAAGCTTTTTTATAATTTTTAAGGCATAAGTTTCATTTGTAAGTGATATTTGCCATTTTACTGAGCTTTCTCTTAACCTCTGTCGAGACATCTCTAATAAGCCGAAACTACTTATTCTTCCGATTTGTATTCTAGCACGATCATTTCTACATTTTTCTTTTAGTTTTCTCTCAATTAATCTTCTGTTTCCAAAGTTCATCATATCTATAAAATCAATTATTATTAAACCAGATAAATCCCTTATTTTGATTTGACGTGCTATCTCCTCTGCGGCCTCTAAATTTGTATCAACGGCAGTACTTTCAACATTTTTTTGTTTAATTGATCTTCCTGAGTTCACATCTATTGATACAAGCGCTTCAGTTGGGTTTATTACTAGATACCCTCCTGAACTAAGTTTCACTTCAGTTTCAAAAATTTCATTTAATTTATTTTCGATTTTTTCTTTTATGAATAGTGGTACTTTATCACGATATTTTTTGATTTTTTTTACATGACTCGGCATAATTAATTTCATGAAATTTTTCGCTTTTTGATAACCCTCATTACCGTCAATTATTATATTTTGAGTTTCATCATCGTACATATCTCTTATAGTTCTTTTTATTATTTCACTTTCCTTATGGATTAAAGATGGCGCAATTGAATTCATTGCAGTGTCTTTAATTGATTCCCAAACTTTTATTAAATTTTGTAAATCTCTATCTATTTCGTTTTTTGATTTATTAGAACCTGCTGTTCTTACAATAATACCCATTTGTTTTGGTATTATTATTTGGTTAAGAATAGATCTAATTTTTTTTCTGTCAGCAGGATTAAATATTTTTCTTGATATACCACCTCCTTTTGGAGTGTTTGGCATAAGCACAATATATTTTCCCGCAATTGATATGAATGTACTTAACGCAGCACCTTTCATACCCCTTTCATCTTTCAATACTTGAACAAGTATTACTTGGTTTGGCTTTATTACTTCTTGTATTTTATATCTTTTAGAGGGATATTTTTTATCAATATATTTTTTTTCATTACTAATATTTGGGTCAACACTTTTTTCAACAGGGTCATTAACATCAACTTTATTTTCAATTATATTTTTTTCCTCTTCTTTCTCACTCTCTTTTATTAATTCTTCTCTAGCTTTTTCCTCCTCTTGTTTAATCCTTTCAAGGTCACTTTGAGGAATTTGATAATAATCAGATTGGATATCATTAAAGGAGAGAAAACCATGTCTCTCTCTTCCAAAATCAATAAATGCTGCTTGTAAAGATGGCTCTACTCTACTTACTTTACCCAGGTAGATATTATTTTTAATAAGGGTAGTTCTTAAACTTTCAAATTCGTAATCTTCAATGTTTCCATTTGATTTAAGAACAACTCTAGTTTCATTCGGATGCGATGCATCAATATATAAATTCTTTTCCATAAATTTTTGATTAATTTTTTCATTATAATTTTATAAATTCTGTTGCCTTAACATTAACAAATTTGATTAATAAATTAAACATAAATGAACAGTTTAATTAAAAAAATTATTGTTTTAGTTACAGCAAGTTTTTTGGGAATAGTCATAATAGTAATATCAATATTATGGGTTTTTTCGAATAAATTACCGGATTATAAATTTTTAAAGAGTTATAAAGCACCAGTATCTAGTAAAGTTTACTCTGGTGATGGAGAACTAGTAAATGATTTTTCGTCCGAGAAAAGAATTTTTGTTCCTTATTCATCTATACCAGATAAAATAATCAATTCATTTTTATCAGCGGAAGATAAAAATTTTTTTATTCACCCAGGGGTGGATGCAAAAGGAGTATTGAGGGCAACAAAGAATAATATATCAAATATTATTTTATCAAAAAGACTAGAGGGAGCTTCTACAATTACTCAACAAGTAGCAAAAAATTTTTTATTATCTAATGAAGTAAGCATAAATAGAAAAATTAAAGAAGCTATACTTGCTTTTAGAATCGAAAGAGCTTTAAGCAAGGAACGTATTTTAGAACTTTATTTAAATCAAATTTATTTAGGTAGTGGATCTTATGGTATAGCTGCTGCTAGCTTAAGATATTTTGACAAAGCAATTACAGAACTAGATTATGTTGAAGCATCTTTGCTTGCTGCTCTACCCAAAGCTCCAAGTAAATATAATCCTTTCAAAAATAAAGAGTTAGCTAAATTTAGAAGGAATCTGGTATTGAAAAACTTATATGAAAATAATTTTATATCTGAAGCTCAATATAATTCGTTTATAAAAGAACCAATCAAATTAAAGAAAAGAAAAAAAATTTATTTAGAAGACTCAAGATATTATGTGGAAGATATAAGGAAAGATGTAGTAAAAAAATTTGGTTTTGAAAAAGTTTACAAAGATGGACTTAATATTAAAACCCCTTTAAATTTAAAGCTTCAATCTTCATCAACATTGGCTTTAAGAAAAGGCTTATTAAATTACGATAGACGTAAAGGTTGGAGGGGTCCGCTTTTAAATAAAAAATACAATAAAAATTGGACAGATAATCTTGATAATTTCGTGTTAGAAAAATCAATAAATTGGGATCTGGCAATTGTTAAAAATGTCAGTGATATCAAAATTGAAATTGAGACCAAAGATAGTAATAAAGGATTAATTAGCCAAAAAGATATTACATGGATTAAAAAAGGTAAAAATAATTTGAAACCTGGCGATATTATTTACGTAAAAAAAAATAAAAATAACTATTTCGATATAAAACAAATCCCAGCAGTAAATGGATCAATTGTTGTAATGGATCCTTATACTGGAAGAGTTTTAGCAATGAGCGGAGGTTTTAGTTTTTTACAAAGTGAATTTAATAGAGCCTCGCAAGCATTAAGACAACCTGGATCTGCATTTAAACCGTTTATTTATGCCTTAGCATTAGAAAATGATTATAAACCATCATCATTGGTTTTAGATGCACCATTGGTTTTGGAACAAGGTGAAGACTTAAAATTATGGAAGCCAGAAAACTATGGTAAAAAATTTTATGGATTATCTACAATGAGAGTTGGGCTTGAAAAATCAAGAAATTTGATGACTGTAAGGATTGCACAAGATTTAGGTTTAAAAAAAATAATTGATTTTTCAAAAAAATTAGGAATTTACAAGAATCCCAACGAACTTCTATCAATATCCTTAGGATCAGCTGAAACTACATTATTAAAACTAACCTCAGCATATTCATCTTTTATAAATGGCGGAAAATTAGTTAAACCAATATTAATAGACAGGATACAAGATAGTGAGGGAGAAACAATTTTAAACAATGAAACAAGAAAATGTTTTAAATGTGAACAAATTTCTTATTTAAGTAATAATTATCCAACTATAAAAGATGAATTTGAACAAATTTTTTCACCAGAAACAGCATATCAAATAACCTCCATGTTAGAAGGAGCTGTTCAAAGAGGGACAGGTAAAGGTTTAAGAGATTTAAATTTGGATATCGCTGGCAAAACAGGAACCACAAATAAAAATACAGACACCTGGTTCATAGGCTACACCTCTAAATTGATTATTGGTGTTTATGTAGGCTTTGATAATCCTAAATCTTTAGGAAAAAAAGAAACAGGTGCTAGAACCGCTATGCCAATTTTTAAAGAATTTATAAAAAGTTCTGTTAAAAAGAAAGACGCAAGACCTTTTAAGGTTGCAGAAAATATTACATTGATGGTAATTGATCCAAAAACAGGTAAAAAAGCTTCTTTTGGTTCTAAAAAAACTATAATTGAAGTTTTTAAAAAAAAAGATTTGGATCAAAATAACAAAAATATGATATTAAATAATAGAGTTAGTAATAATAAAATTTTAAGGTTTTATTAATGGAAAATGATTTTATAAAACATAAAAAAGACATTGAAAAAATTAATCAAAGAATACAGGAGTTTCTTTGAAAAAAATAATATTCGTTCAATAATAGAAAAAAATAATCAAAAAATTCTTGACCCAAACTTTTGGAAAGATAAGACTTCAGCTCAAAAGGTAATTAAAGAAAAAAATTTTCATGAAGATTTAGTTAAATCTTTTGAAAATTCAAAAAAAGAAATTAAAGATTTGAGTGATTTATATGATCTTGCGGTAGATGAAAATAATCAAACTATAATTAAAGAACTAGTAAAAAATTGTAATGAATTACAAATAAAATCCAAAAAAAATGAAATTAAGTGTTTCTTATCAAATGAGAGTGATATTTTAGATTGTTATATTGAAATTCATGCTGGTGCAGGCGGAACCGAAAGCCAAGATTGGGCCGAGATGTTAAAAAGAATGTATTTAAAGTGGGCACAAAACAAAAAATATAAATCTGTAATAATAAGTGAACATAAAGGAGACGAAGCAGGTATAAAATCAACAACATTTCAAATTCATGGAGAATATTTATATGGATGGCTTAAATCTGAGTCTGGTATTCATAGGTTAGTAAGAGTTTCACCGTTTGACTCTGGTGCTAGACGTCATACGAGTTTTGCAAGTGTTTGGGTATACCCAATTATAGACGACAGTATTGAGATTGACATTAAAGAAAAAGATTTGAGAATTGATACATATAGATCTAGCGGCGCAGGAGGACAACATGTTAATACCACTGATAGCGCTGTCAGAATTACTCATTTACCAACTAAAATTGTAGTTCAATGTCAAAATGAAAGATCCCAGCATAAAAATAAAGAAACGTGTATGAGGATGTTAAAAGCAAGATTATACGATTTCGAATTGAAAAAAAAAGAAAAGGAGGCTGAAAGCTTAGAAAGTGAGAAAACAGATATCGGCTGGGGACATCAGATAAGATCATATGTTTTACATCCATACAGACTTGTTAAAGATAATAGAACAAATTTTGAAAGCTCAGATCCTGATAAAGTATTAGAGGGAGATATCGACTCTTTTTTAGAAAGTTCATTATATAATTAAATGATTAAAAAAATTTTATCCGTCTTTTTAATTTTATTCTTAAGTTCGATTTTATATATTAGTTTTTTTGGAATAAATACTGATAAATTTAATCAAAGAATTGAAAAAAAATTTGAGGAGAATTACCCAGGGATAAAAATAAAACTAAATGATATTAAAATTTTACTTAATATTTCAAAAATCTCAGTAGATATCAAAACCGATAAACCCTTAATTTTATCAGGAAAAGAAAAAATAAAGTTAAAAAAAATCTCAACTACTTATGATCTTAAATCTTTTTTTAAAAGAGAGTTTGCAATTAAAAATTTGTATTTAGACAGCGAGAAAAATGAGATCAAAGAAATAGTAAAACTATTAAGATCTTATAAAGACAGTGCACAACTACTTATAGCAGATAAACTAATTCAAGGTGGTAATACTGATATTTCAATTAAATTAAATTTTGATGAGAAAGGTCAATTATTGAATGATAAATATGAAATACTTGCAAATATAAACGATCTATCAATAGAACTGTTTAATAAACAAAAGATTGTAAATGTTTCAGCTAATATTAAATATTTGCAAAACAGAATTGAAATTATTAATTTCAAATCTATTTTTCAAGAAATACCAATTTATTCAGATAAAATTTTAATTAAAAAAAATAATAAAAACTATTTTGTTGAGGGCAGTTTAAATAACAAAAAAAGCACCATCTCATCATCTTTAATAAACATGGCTCTAAAAAATAATAAATTTACAAATATCGTTTTATCTTCAAAAAATAATTTTAATTTTACTATTTCAAATAAATTAAAAATATCTGATTTAAAATTTAATTCTTATCTAAACTTAGCAAAAGCTGAATATGAAATTGATAACTTATCAATAAAAAAATATATTCCTGATTTAGATAAAAAAATTATCTTTTTAGATCAAAATATAAAAATTAACTATAATAATAAAACACTATTTGAAGGATCTGGAAATTTTCAAATTGGTGAAAAAAAAGATGAAATTAATTATAAATTTGAGAATGAGAAGGATAGAACTAAATTTGATTTAAATTTCAAAATTAATCAAATCCCTTTTCAAATAGATTTAATAAATTTTTCTAAAAATGAAAATGAAATTGCAAATATAAAAGTTAAAGGCGAAAAAAACAAAAAAAAAATTATTTTAAATAATATTAATTTTGAGAAAAACGATGACAGAATTGACTTTGAAAATATTAATTTATCTAAAGATTATCATGTAACCGACTTTAAAAAAATTTACTTACAGTATTTAGATATTAACGAGATTAAAAACGATATTTCAATCATTCGAAACAAAAAAAATAGCTACTTAATTAAAGGTAAGAATTTTGATCTTAATAAAGTTATTAATCAGATTTTATTTGAGGATACTAACCAATCAAAAATATTTGATGATAAAAAAAGAGAATTTCAAATCGATTTTCAAAGAAATAAAATTGATGATTCTCAACATATTTTAAATTTAAAAGGAAATTTTAAAATGAAAGGTGATGATGTGTATGATTTATCTTTAATTTCTAATTTTCAAAATAAAGATGTTTTGTCTATGTCTATTAAGACAAAAAATCAGCAAAAAGTTACAACTTTCTATTCTGAACAGGCTAAACCATTTGTAAAAAAATATAAGTTTATAAAAGGTTTTGAAGGAGGAAAATTAGATTTTTACTCAGTTAAAAAAAATAAAGTATCCCAATCGCAATTAAAGATTTATGATTTTAATCTTAAGGAACTTCCCGCATTAACAAAGATACTTACCTTGGCATCTCTCCAAGGTATTGCAGATATCCTCTCAGGAGACGGAGTTAGTTTTGAAGAATTAGAAATTAAGTTTAAAAATAAAAAAAATTTGATGGAAATCGATGAACTTTATGCGATTGGACCTGCAATTTCAATTTTAATGGATGGTTATGTTCAAAAAAACGAATTAATAAGTTTGAGGGGAACACTAGTACCCGCTACGACTATTAATAAATTTGTAGGATCTATTCCAATATTGGGAGATATTCTAGTCGGAAAAAAAACCGGAGAAGGTGTCTTTGGCGTAAGTTTTAAATTGAAGGGACCACCAAAAAATATTAAAACAACTGTAAATCCAATTAAAACTTTAACTCCAAGGTTTATTACAAGAACTTTAGAAAAAATTAATAAAAAAAATTAATCAATTTTTATTATCACATGTTTTTTTTTACCAAGTGATAATTTTAAAAAACTTTGATTTTTGAAATCTTTAAATAATATTTGTAAATTTTGATCTTCAATTATTTCATTGTTAATTTTTATACCTCTATTTTTAATTGTTCTTCGAACTTCACTTTTTGAAACCAAAAGTTTTGATAATACAACAAGATCTATGATATTTACTCCATTTTCAATTTCCTTTTTGCCAATTCTGAGAGTAGGCAAACCTTCACCTATCGACCCAGACACAAAAGTTTTTCTAGCAGTCTGTTCAGCTTTTTCTGCAGCCGATTTTCCATGTAACATTGAGGTAGCTTCGTTTGCTAGGGTAATTTTTAAATCATTCACATTTTTATTTTTTATTTCGTTAATTTTTTTAATACTTAGATCAGTGAACATTTTAAGAAATTTTATTACATCTCTATCATCTGTGTTTCTCCAAAACTGCCAATATTCGTAAGGAGATAATAAAGCTTTATCTAACCATACAGCTCCTTTTTCTGTTTTACCCATTTTTGCTCCAGAGGCTAAAGTTATCAATGGAGTTGTTAAGCCGAATGATTGCTTACTAGAATATCTTTTAATTAATTCGACACCATTAACAATGTTACCCCATTGATCTGACCCACCTATTTGCATAACACAGTTTTTATTTTTATTAAGTTCTAAGAAATCGTATGCTTGTAAAATCATATAATTAAATTCCATGTAACTGAGAGATTGTTCGCGATCTAATCTTAATTTAACACTATCAAAACTTAACATTTTATTGATTGTAAAATGTTTTCCTATTTCTCTTAAAAATTTTATATAATTTAATTTACCCAACCACTTGTAGTTATTTACATAAATTGGTTTTGTTTTTGCATTATTACTTTTTAGAAAAATATTAAACACTTTTTGAATATTTTTAATATTAGATTCAATCTCTTTATCAGATAATATCTTTCTAGTTTCTTCTTTGCCAGATGGATCACCAATTCTTGTTGTTCCACCTCCTAATAAAACTATTGGCTGATGCCCATATTTTTGAAGCATTCTCAAACACATGATTTGTAAAAGACTTCCAACGTGTAAACTTTTTGCAGTACAATCAAAACCTATGTAAGCTCTTATAGTTTTTGAGTTCATTAAATTGTTAAGACTATCAAAATCAGTGCATTGATTATAATATTCTCTTTGTTTGAATTCTTCTAAGAACGATATGTCCATTTTTTATAAAAAAAGTGTAAATTTAATATACTTTATATTTAATATAATTAAAAAATATTTATGGACAGAAAATTTTATAGCTTAGGCTTAATGAGTGGAACCTCAATGGATGGCATAGATGCATCAATTATATACTCTAATGGAGTAGATATTTTAGAGGTTGTACAAAATAAATACTTTAAATATGACGATAATTTTATTAACAAAATATCTGATCTTAAAAATAAAATAAATACTTCATCAGACTTAAAATTGTATTTATCTGAATTAAATAATTTAGAGAGAGAACTAACTATTTTACATGCCAAATTTGCTGGTGATATTTTAAATGATTTTGAAAAAGATGTTGATCTAGTTGGTTTTCATGGACAGACAATATATCACAATCCAGATCAAAAAGTATCTAAACAACTAGGAGATGGTAAACTTTTATCACAATTAATTAAAAAAAAAATAGTTTTTAATTTTAGAAAAAATGATATTGAAAATAATGGTAATGGGGCACCATTAGCACCTATTTATCACTCTGCAATAACTAAAAAAATTAAAAAAAAAAATATTATTTATTTAAATATTGGTGGTATTGCTAATGAAACTTTTATTGATAAAAATTTTAATATAAGTGCAAAGGATCTAGGACCTGGTAATTGCTTGATCGATTTATGGATAAGACAAAATACCAAAAAAAAATATGATGAAGATGGCAATATAGCAAAATCAGGCAAAATAAGTAAAATTTTATTAGAACAATCTTTAGATATTTATTTTAATAATAAAATAAGTCAAAAAAGAAGTTATGATATTAATGATTTCGATATTTCTTTCTTCAGAGGTTTGACACTTGAGGATGGAGCAGCAACAATTGTTGAATTTACTATAGAAATAATTGCGAGTAAATTATCATCAAAAGATATTATTTGCTGTGGAGGTGGAAGAAAAAATAAATATTTAATTAAAAGATTAGAAAAAAAAATAAATAAGAAAATATTAAATATTGATGAATTTGAGATAGACGGTGATTTTATAGAGTCACAAGCATTTGCTTTTCTAGCAATCAGGTCATTCCTTAATTTACCTATATCCTTTCCTATGACTACAGGATGTAATAAAGATACAATAGGTGGCGAGATTATTTAAAACTAAAAAATTGTTGTTTCTTTTTTTATATATTTGTCTAAAGCTTTTATTAGATCTTTTTCTGATTTTGAGAAAAAATGATTTGCCTCAGATATTGATTGAAAATCAACCTTGATACCTTTTTGAGCACTTAATCTTTTATCTAGTTCGTTAATAAATTCTACTGGAACCAATTCATCTTTTTTTCCGTAAACCATCAAACCTGATGTTGGGCATGGTGATAAAAAAGAAAAGTCATAAACATTTGGTTGAGGAGAAATTGCAATAAATCTATTTATCTCTGGTCTTCTCATGAGTAATTGCATTGCTATTAATGCACCAAATGAAAATCCCGATACCCAGCATTGTGAGTTATCTAAATTTTCTCTTTCTAACCAATCCAATGCTGCTGCTGCATCAGCTAATTCTCCTTGACCATTATCAAAATCTCCGTCGCTTCTTCCTACACCTCTAAAATTTACTCTACACACTGAGAAATTATTTTCTAAAAAGGCATGAAATGTATCTACCACAACTTTATTATTCATTGTGCCTCCATACTGGGGGTGTGGCTGAAGAACTAATGCAATTGGAGATGTACTTTTTTTACTTTTATAATATTTTGCTTCAAGTCTTCCGGCAGGACCAGGAATAAATATTTCTAAAATTTTATTATCCATAAATGTTAATGCTAACTATTCTCACAAAAAAACTTTGTTTAACACATACAGATGACAATTTGCGAGTCTTTTTAATTTTTTGAATACTTGACTATTTTAGTCGGGTATATATATAAGCCGCATAAATATTAGACTTATGAAGCTAAATACTAAATCAAGATATGCTGTTATGGCTTTGGCCGATATGTCAAAGTTTCCAATAAATAATCCTGTTAGTTTAAGAGATATATCTTTAAGACAAAGTATTTCCTTATTTTACTTAGAACAGATTTTTTTAAAATTAAAACAAAATGATATTGTTAAAAGTGTACGTGGAACTAACGGTGGTTATGTTTTAAAACGAGATCCCAAAAACATTAAATTATCTGAAATTTTTCAGGCTTTAGATCAAAAAGTAAAAACAGTTGGATGTAAAAAGGATTCAAAAAAAGGATGTAATGGTAAATCAGCAAAGTGTATTACACATGAACTATGGGATGAGCTTGAAATTTATATTAATAACTTTTTTGAAAATAAAAAGCTTAGTGACCTTTCATTAACTAGAGGAAATAATTAATGGATGAAAAAAATTTAAATATAATAAAAGATTACAAATATGGTTTTTCTACAGATATTGAAAACGTTAAGGCACCAAAAGGACTTAGCGAAGATGTCATTAAGTTTATTTCAAATATAAAAAAAGAACCAAAATGGTTATTAGACTGGAGACTAAAAGCTTACAAAAGATTGAAAGTTTTAAAGGAACCAGATTGGCAAAAACCAAAATATCCTAAAATTAATTACCAAGATTTATACTATTACTCTGCTCCAAAAAATTTTAGTGAAAAGCCAAAAAAATTGGAAGATTTAGATCCTAAATTATTAGAAACTTATAAAAAACTAGGTATACCACTTGATGAGCAGAAAAGACTAAATGGTATTGCTGTAGATGCAGTATTCGATTCAGTCTCTGTTGCAACAACTTTTAAAGATACATTGACTAAGCATGGGATTATTTTTTGCTCGATATCTGAGGCTGTTCAAAAACATCCAGATCTAGTCAAAAAATACCTAGGCACAGTTATTCCGATAACAGATCATTATTTTGCCACTTTAAACTCTGCAGTATTTACAGACGGGTCATTTGTTTATGTTCCAGAAGGTGTGAGGTGTCCAATGGAACTATCTACTTATTTTAGAATTAATGCCTCAGATACAGGACAATTTGAAAGAACTTTAATAATTGCTGACAAAGGAAGTTATGTTAGTTACCTAGAGGGTTGTACAGCTCCCATGAGAGATGAAAACCAACTTCATGCAGCTAATGTTGAACTAATTGCACTAGATGATGCAGAAATAAAATATTCCACAGTTCAAAATTGGTACCCAGGAGATAAAGATGGAAAGGGTGGTATTTATAATTTTGTTACCAAAAGAGGTTTATGCAAAGGAAATAATTCAAAAATTTCGTGGACACAAGTTGAGACTGGATCGGCAATTACTTGGAAATATCCGAGTTGTATACTTAAAGGTGATAATTCAATCGGTGAATTTTATTCAATCGCAATAACAAACAATCATCAAAAAGCAGATACTGGTACAAAAATGATTCATTTAGGAAAAAACACAAAAAGTAAAATTATATCCAAAGGAATTAGTGCAGGATTATCTGATATGACTTACAGAGGTTTAGTTGACATATCTCCTAATGCAGAAAACTCAAATAACTATACTCAGTGTGATTCTCTTTTAATGGGAAATAAATGTGGAGCTCACACAATACCTTACATAAAAAATAAAAACTCAAACTCAAACATTGCTCACGAAGCAACAACCTCAAAGATTAGTGAAGATCAACTTCATTACTGTCAGCAGAGAGGCTTGAACCCAGAAGAGGCAGTTGGATTAATAGTAAATGGATTTTGTAAGGAAGTACTCCAACAATTACCAATGGAGTTTGCGGTAGAGGCTCAGAAATTGGTTGGTATCAGTTTAGAAGGAAGTGTAGGATAATGTTAAAAATCAACAACTTAAAAGCAAACGTAGATAAAAAGAGTATTTTAAACGGTTTTAATCTGGAGATCAAAGCCGGTGAAGTTCATGCAATTATGGGCCCAAATGGATCAGGAAAAAGCACACTATCTAACATTCTATCTGGCAAAAAAGGTTATGATGTAACAGGTGAAATTTTATTTGAAAATAAAAACCTTTTTGAGCTTGAAACAGAGGAAAGAGCACACAAAGGTATATTTTTAGCATTTCAGTATCCACTCGAAATTCCTGGTGTAAATACAAATATCTTTCTTAAAACATCTTTAAATGCAATCAGAAAAGCTAGAGGCGAAAAAGAATTGGATGCAATAGAGTTTCTCAAAATTGTGAAAGAAAAATCGAAAGAATTAAAATTTGACGAAGAAAAATTAGGTAGACAATTAAATGTAGGATTTTCTGGTGGAGAAAAAAAGAAAAATGAAATTTTACAAATGTCTATTCTTAACCCTAAATTGTCAATTCTAGATGAAACTGACTCAGGTTTAGATATTGATGCACTTAAAATAGTAGCAAGTGGTGTTAATTCTCTAAGAAAGAAAAGTAATGCTTTTTTAATTATCACTCACTACCAAAGATTGCTTGACTATATTAAACCTGATTTTGTCCATGTTTTAATTGACGGAAAAATAAAAAAATCAGGTGGTCCTGAATTAGCATTAGAACTTGAAAGCAAAGGTTACGAAAATATTAATTAATGGAAGATAAAATAAAAATAGATTTTGATAAAGCATTTAAAAATTATTCATCTGATGATGAATTAAATTTTAAAAAAAATAATTTAGAATATTTTATAAAAAATGGTTTTCCTGGTAGAAAATTAGAAAGCTGGAAATTTTCAGATCTGAACCAGATTATTAATAAGAATATCGGAGAATTGAATTTCTTTACAGATATAAAAAAAGAAATTTCAACTAATAAAAATTATATTACTAAAAACATAGATCACAATAAAATAGTATTTATAAATGGCATATTAGAAGAAGTTGATTTTAGTTTTGAGGATAAAGATAAGATTATAATTTCTAAAGAAGTCGATACCAGTACAAAAATTAATAGTGAAAATTCTCTCTTAAACTTAAACAATGCATTTTGTAAAAATTTTTACAAAATTACTATCTCACAAAATTATTCAATGAAGAGACCATTAATAATTTATCATGTTTCAACTGATAATTTAAGCTCAACAACATTAAATTCTCAACTAAATTTTATTTTAGAGGAAAATAGTTCTTTAAAAGTAGTTGATATTTATGATGATAAAAGTGAAAAAAATTTCATTAATACATTTTATAATTTTATATTAAAAGAAAATGCAATTTTAAAAAATTATAAAATCGATAAATCGCAAAATAGTAATATAAAGTATTCCTATAATAATATTGATCAATCAACGAATAGCATTTCAGAAACATTTATTTTATCTAATGGTTCAAAATTTTTAAAAAATGAAATCAATTGTAATTTAAAAGGCCAATATTCGTCTGCATTTATTAATGGAGTATTTTCATTAGACTCAGATAAACATCATGAAATCAGGACATCAATTAATCACTTAGTTGAAAATACAAAAAGTTATCAGCTAATTAAAAGTGTTCTTGATGATAAATCTAAGTCTGTATATCAGGGTAAAATTTATGTTAGCCCTGATGCACAGAAAACTGATGGATACCAATTAAGTAAATGTATTTTATTGGATAAAAACACTGAGTTTAACGCAAAACCAGAACTTGAGATATATGCTGATGATGTGAAATGCTCACATGGCTCTGCATCTGGTAGTCTTAATGAAAATTCAATATTTTATTTAAGATCTAGGGGACTAAATTACAAACAAGCTAAAAAACTTTTAATAAGTGGTTTTTTTCTTGACGTGATTGAAAAGATTACTGATGAAGAAATTAAAAATTTTATTAAAAAAACTATGGAATTAAATCAATGAACATAAATAATATAAAAAAACAGTTTCCTATATTTAACAATAAAGTTCATAATAATGACCTAGTATATCTTGATAGTGCCAACTCATCACAGAAACCACAAATGGTTGTCGATAGGATTTATGATTTTTATACGAAAGAGTTTTCTAATGTAGGAAGAAGTGTGCATTATTTAGCTGTCGCAGCAACAAATTTGTATGAAAACACAAGAATAATGATGCAAAAGTACATAAACGCTAAAGATCCTAATGAAATAGTATTTACTAAAGGTGCAACTGAAGCAATTAATTTAGTAGCAAACACCTTTGGACAAAAGTTTTTAAGAGAAGGGGATGAAATCCTTCTAACAGAATTAGAACATCATTCAAATTATGTTCCATGGCATTACTTAAGAAAATTAAAGGGAGTTAAAATTAACTTTGCAGAAATAAATAATGATGGTGAAATAACTATAGAAAGTATTGAAAAAAGTATAACACCCAAAACTAAAATGATTGCGATCACACATCTATCAAATGTTACTGGAGCAATTTTGCCCATTAAAGAAATTACATCTTTGGCTCACTCAAAGAATATACCTATATTGATAGACGGCTGTCAGGGAGCTCCTCATTTAAAATTAGACATGCAAGATATAGATTGCGATTTCTATGCAATTTCATGTCATAAAATGTATGGACCAACTGGTCTAGGTGTTCTTTATGCAAAAAAAAAATGGCTTGATACATTACCACCATATCAAGGTGGAGGAGGTATGATTAGAGAAGTAAAAAAAGAGGGTATATCTTTTGGGGATCTTCCAAACAAATACGAAGCAGGCACTATGGCAACAGCCCAAGTAATTGCATTTGGAGAATCTATAAAGTTTTTAAACCAAATAGGCATTGAAAATATTGAGAAGCATGAAAGTGAACTTACAAAATATGGCGAAGAGGTATTAAGAAAAAATAACTCAGTCAAACTTGTTGGTAACCCAAAAAATAAAGGATCTGTATTATCGTTTACTTTAGATGGAATACATGCTCATGATATTGCAACTATTCTAGATGAGGATGGAGTGGCCATTCGAGCAGGTCATCATTGTTGTCAAATATTACATGATAAACTTGGATTATCAGCTACTGCCCGAGCATCACTGGGCGTATATAATACTAAAGATGATTTAGATAAATTAAATGAATCAATTTATAAATGTAAAAAAATATTTGATCGATAATGGACTTAAAAGAATTATATCAGGAAATAATTTTGGATCATGGCAAGAATCCAAGAAACTTGCGTAAAACTGAAAATTTCAATAAAGATGCCAAAGGTCACAATCCATTATGTGGAGACAAAGTACATATTTTTTTAAAAATTGACGAAAATAAAAATATTTCAGATATATCTTTTGAAGGAAGTGGATGCGCAATATCAATGGCCTCTGCATCTATAATGACTGATTTGATGAAGGAAAAAAAAGAAAAAGAAGTAAAAGAATTAATTGAGGATTTTCTTAAAATGATTAAAGAAAGCCCCGAAATGAAGACAAAAATCATAAGTGAAAATGAAAAAACAAAACTTATGTCTCTATCTGGAGTAAAACAATATCCTATGCGTGTAAAATGTGCTACCTTAGCCTGGCATACACTTACATCTGCAATGAATAATTCTCAAGAAGAAACAAATACAGAAAAGTTTGATTAAAATGGAACTAAAAGATCAAATAATTAATGAAATAAAGAAAATTTACGACCCAGAAATTCCAGTCAACATATATGAGCTGGGATTAATTTATGATATAAATGTTGAAAAAGATAATATGGTAAAAATTAAAATGACACTCACCACGCCTAACTGTCCAGTTGCTGAGAGTTTACCTAAGGAAGTAAAAGACAGTGTTAAAGAAATTAAAGAAGTTAAAGATGTTGATTTAGAGCTAGTTTGGGACCCGCCATGGGATAAGTCAATGATGTCAGAGGCAGCAAAATTGGAGTTAAATTTATGACACAAATAATATCTCTTAGCGATAGAGCGGCAGAAAGAATTAAAGAAATAATGTCAAAAGACAAAAAATCTCTAGGTGTACGAGTAGGTGTTAAAAGTGGTGGCTGTGCTGGAATGGCCTATATCATGGAATATGCTAAAGAAAAAAAACCTAATGATGAAATGATAGAAGACAAAGGTGTGAAAGTATTTATTGATCCTGCAGCTGTTATGTATTTGTTGGGTACACAAATGGATTATAAAAAAGATAAATTTTCATCATCATTCGTTTTTAATAACCCAAACGAAACTGAGAGATGTGGGTGCGGAGAGTCTTTTAAAATATAGTATCCATTTTGAGCATAGCAGATTTGCATAAAATGCATATCTATTATATTAACAATCTATGAACGTTTTTTGAATTTAGAAATTTGCTTAAGTCAGAGGATAAGAGAGAGAGAAGAATGTCTTTTTTTCGATCACTTATAAAATCTGTAGATATTGGAGCAAATGGAACACAGGATTACGTTGTTAAAAAAGGGTCTGGTAAAAACAAAATTGCTTCTACCAGACAGTAATTTTATTTAACAACTATAGTACATATCAAATTCGATAGGGTGAGGAGTGTGTTCAAAGTTATGAATTTCCTCAAACTTCAAAGCAATATATGCATCTATCTGATCATCAGTAAATACATTTCCTTGTTTTAAGAAATCTCTATCTTTATCCAGACTTTCCATTGCTTCTCTCAGAGATCCACAAACAGTTGGAATTTTTTTAACTTCAGATTCTGACAAAGCGTATAAATCTTTATCAAAAGATTTTCCTGGATCTATTTTATTTTTAATCCCATCTAGTCCAGCCATTAACATAGCTGCAAAAGTTAAATAAGGGTTTCCAGCAGCGTCGCCAAATCTTATTTCGCATCTTGCTGCTTTTTTACTCAACGTAATAGGTATTCTGCAAGAAGCAGATCTATTCCTAGCTGAATATGCTAAAAGAACAGGTGCTTCAAAGCCAGGTATTAACCTTTTGTAACTGTTTGTTGTCGCGTTAGAAAACGCATTGATTGCTTTTGCGTGTTTTAAAATTCCACCAATGTAATTTAAAGCCACATCTGATAATCCAGCATATTTGTCACCAGAAAATAATGCCTTATCACCTTTCCATATTGATTGGTGAACATGCATCCCTGATCCATTATCGCCTTTTACAGGCTTAGGCATAAAGGTAGCTGTTTTACCAAAAGAATGAGAAACCATATGAACAGCATATTTATATAATTGTAAGTTATCTGCTTGGTCTACCAAAGTTCCGAAATACATTCCAAGTTCATGTTGACTTGGTGCTACCTCGTGGTGATGTTTTTCAACTTTAATTCCCATATCTTTCATAGCTTTTAAATATTCACTTCGCATATCTTGCGCACTGTCAACTGGAGGAACAGGGAAATAACCACCTTTTACTCCAGGTCTATGACCCATGTTTCCATTTGGATAATCTTTTCCAGTATTATAAGGACCTTCTGTACTGTCTATTTTAAATCCTGTTTCATTCATGTCATTTTTATATTTTACATCATCAAACACAAAGAATTCTGCCTCAGGACCAAAGTAGGCTTTATCACCGATCCCTGATTTTTTTAAGTAAGCCTCAGCTTTTTTTGCAGTACCACGTGGATCTCTTTCGTATGGATCTTTCTTGATCGCGTCCATAACATCACAAAAAATATTCATCGTGTTATGACTAGTAAAAGGGTCAATAACTGTTCTTGATAAGTCAGGCTTTAAAATCATGTCAGATTCATTTATAGCTTTCCATCCAGCTATAGACGATCCATCAAAAAAAATACCTTCATCAAGCATTTCTTCATCTACTACCTTTGAATCCATTGTGACATGTTGAAGTTTACCTCTCGGATCTGTAAATCTTAAATCGACATATTCAATGTCTTTATCCTTCATCTGTTTTAATACTTTATTAGCGCTCATATTTACCCTTTCAATTTTTACGTTTTCTAGCAAATAAAAGTATATTAATATCGCTTATTATATTGATATCTCCTATGCAATTTGTGCATGGATTTTAACCAAAGTTATTAATATTTTACAAACAATTAATAGTTGTATGGATGACTTATTAAATAATGAACCAGTTAGAAGAGCCCAAGAAGCTCTTAAAAGATTTGATAATTCATTAAATGTTAAGGTTCTAAAAAAGACAGCAAGAACTGCGCAAGATGCATCTTTAGCTCTTGGTTGTGAGGTTGGCGCAATAGTAAAAAGTTTACTTTTCAGAGCTGAAAATAGTTTTGTTCTTTGTTTAGTATCTGGAGATAAAAAATGTTCTTTAAATAAACTTAAGAAGATTACCCAAAAAAATGATCTCTGTATGGCTTCACCTGAGCAAGTAAAAACTCAAACAGGTTATACTATTGGTGGTGTATCTCCAGTTGGTTTGTTAAATGACATAGAAATATTTATGGATAATTCACTAGAAAGATTTAACAAATTATATGCTGCAGCAGGACATCCAAATTGTGTTTTTGAAATAAATTTTAAAAAATTAAATGAGATTACATCATCAAAAGTCTTGGAGATAACAGAGTGAGAAAACCAACAATCATTGATTATTCTCTTTTGTGTTTTTTAGCTTTGATATGGTCATCAGCTTTTTTTAATATAAAAATAGCAACAGAATCTTTTGGACCAGTAACAATTGCTTTTTTGAGAGTTTTTTTAGCATCAATACCTCTAATTATTTTATGTAATATAAAAAATATTAAAATCGAGGTTTTTTCTAAAGACTGGTATTGGTTTGCTTTAATTGGATTTGTCAATCTTGTAATTCCATTTTTTTTTATATCTTATGGAATTAAAGCTGTTCAAAGCAATTTGGCAGCTATATTGATGTCGAGCACTCCATTAACTTCTACGATTTTAGGTCATTATTTTACAAAGAACGAAAAATTTAATTTAATCAAAACAATTGGAGTTTTAATTGGCTTTTCAGGAATTGTTTATTTATTTTCAGATAATATTTTAATAAATGAAAATAATTTTTATTCAGCGCTTTTAATTCTACTGGGTGCAACCGGTTATGTTGTGGGAGGTGTTCTTACTTTAAAGATAAGTAATAAAAGAAATGAAAACGTAACAACATCCATATGTATTTGGGCATCAATAATTTTGTTACCTTTAACTATGATTTTTGAACAGCCATGGAACAGCACTCCAAACACATTATCTATCATATCAGTCGTTTATCTTGGTTTAGTATCGACTGGTCTTGCTTGGTTATTAAGATTTTCTATTTTAAAGAAAAATGGATTAATTTTTCAATCTCAGGTGTCTTTTTTAATTCCAATTTTTGGAATAATTTTAGGATACATTTTTTTAAAAGAGTTAATCACTCCTAAAATTATTGTTTCAGTAGTATTAGTTCTTGTTGGAATTTATTTAGCAAAAAAATCAAATGATTAAAAAAATTTTATTTTAGCTCTGACAAAGCAGCAATATGCCTTGGATTAGTTTCGCAGCAACCACCTAATATAGTTGCACCATTATTGATAAAATTTTTACCCAACTTTTTAAAAATTTCACCTGATACTTCTCTTTTTCCCATAACAGTATTTAAGTTGACTGCATCTTCGTCGAATTTAGCTGAATTAATTTTTCTCACTGGAGATGGCTCATCATCACCCCAAAGATTAACCTTATACCCAAAGGGTAATTCATGAATTTTTAGCTCATTTATTGAATTTTCAGCAATTTCAAGCGACACACATGAAGCAATAATACCAATCCAATTAGAGCTTTTATTTTTTTTCATTACTTCATTAATGGTCTCACCCGAAGGTAATTTTCCGTTTTTTAGTAAATGAATACCAACAAGAATAGGTTTATTTAATTTATCAATTATTTCAGTGGCTATAGCTATTTCTCTTCCACTAGAAATAACATCTAAATAAAAGACATCTATAAAATCCTTTAGACAATTAATTTGATCATAAAAATTTTGATGAATAATTTCACTTGATCTAGTGTCTTCCCTATAAGTATCTGATTGTGCCGGTATACTTCCAGCTATTATAACTTCTTTTTTTGATTGTTCTTTTGCTTTAAGAGCAAGTTGACAAGCTTTTTTATTGGCAAATTCAAACATATCATTAACTTTATTTTGCTCCATTCTAATTCTTCTACTTGAAAAATTTGTAGTAGTAATTAGTTCTGCACCTGCCTCAATATAATCTAAATGTATATCAACCACAGATTGATGATATTTCTCATCTAATATTGCACTTGTTGACCAAAGAGTTCCTTTTGAAACAAGACCGCGTGCGTGTAACTCTTGTCCCATACCGCCATCTAAAATTCTTAATTTTTTAAAAAAATTTTTATCCATAAAATTTCACGTGAAACCATAATAAAACTTTTAATTGAATATTTCATGATTTTTAATTCTTGAATCAATTTCAAGTTGAAAATATTTTGTTACATTTACATTGCAATTAAAAATTGTTTTAATTGGAATTATAAAAAATGGAGGAAAAATGAGTGCAGAAGCAATGAAAGTGTCTTCGGTTCTAGATACCTCTCATCTAAAGGTTAAATTTCCATTTAAAGCAAAGTATGGAAACTACATTAACGGTAAATTTGTAGAACCTCTATCTGGTAAATATTTTGACAATGTAAGCCCGATATCTAATGAGAAGATCTGTTCAGTTGCGCGTTCAAATGAGAAAGACGTGGAAGCTGCATTAGACGCGGCACACGCAGCTTTCCCTGAATGGGGAAAGACAGACATCACAACAAGATCAAACATCTTGTATAAAATTGCTGATGTTTTAGAAAAAAATCTAAACTTATTAGCTGTCGCTGAATGTTTAGATAATGGTAAACCGATCAGAGAATGTATGGCTGCTGACTTACCTTTAGTGATTGATCACTGGAGATATTTCGCAGGAGTAATTAGAGCTGAAGAAGGTTCTATTGCTGAGATTGCTAATAATCAATACTCATACAATTTTCATGAACCACTAGGAGTAGTTGGTCAGATAGTTCCATGGAATTTCCCATTGTTAATGGCAACATGGAAATTAGCACCAGCTCTTGCTGCAGGAAACTGTTCAGTTTTAAAACCAGCTGAACAAACGCCAGCATCAATTATGGTAATGATGGAACTTATTGGAGACTTATTACCTAAAGGTGTTGTTAACATTGTTAGCGGTTTTGGATTAGAAGCAGGTAAACCTTTAGCATCATCTAAACGAGTTGCAAAAGTTGCATTTACTGGTGAAACAACAACTGGAAGATTGATTATGCAGTATGCTGCACAAAACATAATTCCAATTACATTAGAATTAGGTGGAAAATCTCCTAATATCTTCTTTGAAGACGTCATGGATAAAGATGATGATTTCTTCGATAAATGTATTGAAGGTTTTGTAATGTTCAATCTAAACCAGGGTGAAGTTTGTACTTGCCCAAGCAGAGCTTTAATTCAAGAGTCTATCTATGATAAATTCATGGAAAGAGCTATTGCTAGAACAAAAGCTGTTGTGCAAGATAATCCTTTAAAAATGGAGACAATGATTGGAGCTCAAGCGTCAGTAGAGCAAATGGAGAAGATTAAGTCTTATCTAGAGCTAGGTAAAAAAGAAGGCGCTAAAGTTCTTACTGGTGGAAGTGTTGCTAAGCTTAATAGTGGCTTGGAAAAAGGAAATTATATCCAACCAACTGTTTTTGAGGCTAAAAACAACATGAGAATATCTCAAGAAGAGATCTTCGGACCAGTTGTATCTGTAATTAAATTTAAAGATGAAGCAGAAGCATTGAAAATTGCTAATGATACTCTTTATGGTTTAGGAGCAGCTGTATGGACGAGAAATGGAAATATAGCTCACAGAATGGGAAGAGCAATTCAAGCAGGAATAGTATGGACTAATTGTTATCATGCTTATCCAGCTCACTCACCATTTGGTGGATACAAACAATCAGGAGTTGGAAGAGAAACTCATAAAATGATGCTTAATCATTATAGACAGAATAAGAACTTACACGTTTCTTATGCTGAGAAAAAATTGGGCTTCTTTTAATCAATAATATATACTGGCTCATGATTCTATATCATGGGCCGTACTTTAAAAATGAAAGTATCAGCAACACATTCAGCACTAAGCCTTCTCTCTGAGCTTAAAGAAAAATATGGTGAAAAATTAATGTTTCATCAATCAGGTGGTTGTTGTGATGGAAGTGCTCCAATGTGTTTTCAAGAAGGAGAATTTCCATTAGGAGATAATGATATTAAGTTAGGTGAAATAGGTGGCGTACCTTTTTACATGAACGGTGATCAATATGAAAAATGGAAACATACTGATTTGACCATAGATGCCGTAAAAGGTATTGGTGGCATGTTCTCATTAGATAATGGAACAGGCCGCAGATTTCTGACTAAATCAGAAATCTGCTTAGTAGTTGATAACGAAAAAAAACAATAAATTAATTACTGTCCTGGTGGTTTATAACCAATCTTGCTTGCCTTAGTTGTTGCTTTTGTAAAATCTATAGCCTCTAACATTGTCATATTTTTTACTGCACCAGATGATTCCACAACTAATTTTATAGCAGCAAAGTCATCAAATGATCCTACTTCAGTTACAACAATAAAATCATATGAACCTCTGACGATATCCATACTGTGAATTGTTCCACCAACAGCTTTTGTTAATTGTTCTACAACTGCTTTTCTATCACTCGTTGGATCTTTCATAAAACCCTGAAAAGCTTTTTCAGTGTAGTTACCCATAATATATGCCTTCATATGTTTCTCCTTTTTTTTTAAATCTAACACAAAAGAGAGAAAATTAAGAAATAAAATGTCTCATCAAATTTTCGCTTAAATATTTATTTTCTTGTTGAAATAAACACACCTGTGGATGCGATTATGAAACCAGCAATATCGATTTTCATCAACTCTTCACCTAAAAATATCCAAGCCATCAATGCTGTAACTACTGGTATTAAAAAAAATAATGATACAGTTTTGCTCGCAGAATTATTTTTTATTAAATACATTAAAATAGAAAATGCTCCTAAGGAGACAAGAAATACTTGATGACTCATTGCTAACAAAAAATCTGAATTTAAATTTATAAATGGCTCTTTAAATATAAAAATAATAATCAGCAAATGAAATAAAACTGCACCAACTGCTTGATACATATTATTTACAGATAAAGGAATATTGTTACTTATTTTTTTTTGCCAAATCGTAGATGTTGTAATTGCAATCAAAGCTATAATTGAAGAAATTACTCCTTCGATTGGTAATGATTTTCCAATATCAAATCCTAGAACCATTACTGCACCTGTGAAACCTAACAAAACTCCTAACCATTGATTAAGTGAGACTTTTTCTTTTAAAAAATAACCTGCTAGTAAATTAGTTAAAATTGGCTGCATAGTAACTATAAGTGCGGTTAGACTTGTCGGAAAGCCTATAAATATTGAGTAAAAAACTCCACCTAGGTAAAGTCCATGAAACAAAATGCCAGTGCCTAAAGAATTTACTAGGTCTTTGCTATTAACTGATATTTTAGTTTTTTTGTAAATTGAATATATAAAAAAACAAATAGCTACTAAGAAAAATCTAAAGGCTAAAGCAGAGAATGGATCACTATTTTGAACAATTGGAAGGGTTGTTATAAATGCAGAAGACCAAAGAAGTATGAACAGAAGAGGGAAAGACTTAGACACTTTATTTTTTACTTATTTATAGATATATTCAAGGTTAATAGACCACTAATTAATCATAAATTAAAAATTATGTATAGCAAATTTGGACAATTCATTGATGGAAAATGGCAACAGTCTTCAGATAAACAATCATACGAAGTAATTAATCCTGCAAATGAAGAAATTATTGGTCATGCTTCAAAAGCAAGTGCAAAAGATGTAGACGATGCTCTTAAGTCTGCACAAAAAGGTTTGGAAGTTTGGAAAAACACACCACCTTGGCAAAGATCTTATACATTAAGAAAAATTGCAGATAAGATGAGAGAAAAACAAGATGTCTTAGCTAAGTGGATGACACTTGAGGTTGGAAAACCATTTGCTGAAGCAAAAGGTGAAGTTGGAGGATCAGCAGATATTTTTGAATGGAACGCAGAAGAAACAAAAAGAATTTATGGTCAAACTGTTGAGAGCAGATTTAAAGATACTAGAGTACATGTATATTATCAACCAGTCGGAGTAGTGGCTGCACTATCGCCATGGAATTTTCCATTAGTTTTATCTTCAAGAAAAATTTCAACAGCACTAGCAGCTGGTTGTTCAGTAATTATTAAACCTGATGTTATAACACCTGGTACCGTTATGGAGCTAGTAGATATATGTAAGGAGTGTGGTGTTCCGGCTGGTGTTGTAAATTTACTTTCGGGAGATCCTCCTAGTATTGCATCACAATTAATTTCATCAGATATAATTAAAAAAATATCAATAACTGGCTCATCAAGAGTTGGTAAACTAATATTAAAACAAGCTGCAGATAAAGTTCAAAGAGTAACAATGGAGTTAAGTGGACACTCTCCGTTTATTGTTTTTGAAGATGCTGATATTAAAAAAGCTACAGACATGGCTATCGCAGCAAAATTTAGAAATAATGGCCAAGTATGTATATCTCCAAATAGATTTTATATCCAAGAAAATAAAAAAGATGAATTTGTAAATTTATTTATTGAAAAAACAAAAAAATTGAAAATTGGTGATGGTATGGATCCATCAGTTCAATTAGGACCTTTGACAACAAAAAAAAGATTAAATGAAGTTGAAGAACTAGTTGAAACAACAAAAAAAGAAGGAGGAAAAGTTCTTCTAGGAGGAAAAAGACCTCAAGGATTTAATAAAGGATTTTATTATGAACCAACCATCTTTGATAATATTAAAGATGATTTTACAATAATGAGAGTTGAACCTTTTGGACCTTTAGTTCCAATGTTATCATTTAAAACATTTGATGAAGTTATTGAGAGAGCAAATAATCATGATTTAGGTTTATCAAGTTACATTTGCACAAATTCGATGGAAAAAGCTCATAGAGCTTCAGAACTTATGGAAACAGGAACTGTTGCAGTAAATACTCCATTGGTCGCTATAGCTGAAGCGCCTTTTGGCGGAATAAAGCAAGCAGGCTATGGTAGAGAAGGCGGCTCTATGGCAATTAAAGATTATTTAAATGTGAAGTATACTCATCTTGGATTGAAAGGATAAATGGTAAAAGTCAAAAAAAAAGAGATTAAAACAGCTGCAAAAGCTTTATCATCTTGGAAAAAAATGATGCCATTTTACTATGGTGCAGTTTGGGTGATATTACTTTTAATCGTATTTTTAAAATGAAACTAGCAAGAATTGGAAATCCGGGTAAGGAAAAACCAATTATAATTGATAAAGATAACAATTATAGAGATATATCATCTGTCATTAAGGATTTTAATTCAGATAATTTAAATTTTGAGACAATAGGTAAATTAGATAATATCAAAGTTGAGAGCTTACCTATATTAGATAAAAATCAAAGAATTGGAGCTTGTGTTAACAATCCCTCCAAATTTATTGGGATAGGATTAAATTTCAAAGACCACGCAATAGAACAAAACATGCCTATTCCAAAAGAGCCTATAATATTTTCTAAATTCACCAACAGTGTATCTGGACCTAATGACGATATTGTAATTCCAAAAAATTCTAATCATACAGACTGGGAGGTTGAATTAGGTTTTGTAATAGGGAAGAAATGTTCTTATGTCAGTGAAAAAGATTCGTTAAATTATGTCTTAGGTTTTTTCCTTGTAAACGATGTAAGTGAGAGAAATTTTCAAAAGAATAAAGGTGGTTCATGGGATAAAGGGAAAGGTTTTGATACTTTTGGACCTATTGGTCCTTATATATTAACAAAAGATGAAATTTCAGATGTTCATAATTTAAATATGTATTTAGATGTTAATGGAGAACGAATGCAAACAGGAAATACAAATCAAATGATATTCAATATAAATCAACTAGTATCTTATATGAGCCACTGCATGACTTTATACCCAGGTGATATTTGTTGCACAGGAACACCGCCAGGTGTAGGAGAAAATAGAAAACCATCTAAATTTTTATTAGGTGGTGAAACTGTTAAGCTTGGAATAGATCACTTAGGAGAACAAACGCATAAAGTTGTAAATAATAATGCTTAAAAGAGATTTGTATTATGAAGGTATTCCAACTAAATCGCAAAGAGACGATGCAAGATATCTAGGTGAT
>CACJOS010000007.1 GCA_902595115.1 uncultured Pelagibacteraceae bacterium | reverse complement strand
AAATTATAAATTTTTTCATTATTAAATTTTAATAATCGTGGTGAAATGACCCATTTTTCTTTTTGGTTTTATCTCTTTTTTTGGTAATCAAAAAAAAATTCATTTTCTTTAACTTTTTTGTTTCGATACTCAGTAATATCTTCACCAATTAAGTTTATCATTTTTGCATTATAAATCTTTTTTGTTTCCAATTTATCTAAGGCACAGACTGCTCTTATGTGATTTTCAAATTGACTTACATTATGGGAATTTATTGTTAAGTGACCAGAGTTATGTACCCTGGGTGCGATTTCATTTACGTAAAGATTGTCGTTTTCGTCAATAAAATACTCTACACATAAAGTACCTACATAGTCTAATTCTTCCGAAATTTTTTTTGCCCATTCGGTTGATAAATTTAAAATATTACTACTTATTTTTGCTGGTATTTCTGAAAATTTAAGTATCTGATCTTTATGTATATTTTCTATTGGTTCATATATCTCATAGGTTTGATTTTTAAATCTCGTAATAATTACTGAAATTTCTTTCTTTAGATTTATAATTTTTTCTAAAATATACTGATTGTTAAAATCTATTTTGTGTTGATCTATCTCATTTTTATTATTTAGCCTAATTTGTCCTTTGCCGTCATAACCAAGAGTAGTGGTTTTCAAAATACCAGGTAAAAGTTTTAAATTATTATTTAAATCTTTTAAGTTTTTTATGATTACATAGTCAGTTGTTTTAATACCTAAGTAATTTATAAAATTTTTTTCAGAAAATCTATTTTGGATAACCTGATTTATATTTGGTTTTGGTAAAACTTGTTTATGTCTATTAATAAAATCAAGTGTATTAAAGGGAATATTTTCAAATTCATATGTTACAATACTTACTTTATTAATAAACTCTGAAATTTTCTTTTCATCACTATAATCACCCAGTATAAAATTATCAGCAAATTTTTGTGCGGGGGCATTTTCATCGTCACAATAAATGGTAGTTTGTACATTTAATTTCTTTGCTGCTGTTGCAAGCATACTTCCTAATTGACCACCACCTAAAATTCCAAGATTTATCTTACTCATTTAACGTGGTATTTTTTTCACAGATCTAGTTTGTTTACTACGCCAATTTTCAAGATTATTTCTTATTTTTATATCGCTAACTGACAATATAGATGCAGTTAGTAAAGCAGCATTTATCGCCCCATCAACACCGATAGCAACTGTTCCAACTGGTATTCCCTTTGGCATTTGAGCTATTGAAAGAAGACTGTCCAATCCTTTTAATTTTTTACTTTCTATTGGAACTCCTATTACAGGTATTCTTGTTAAAGCAGCTATCATTCCAGGAAGGTGTGCAGAGCCGCCAGCCCCTGCAATAATTACAGAAATATTATTTTTTTCAGCTTTTTTTGCAAAGTCGTACATTCTATTTGGAGTTCTGTGAGCTGATACAATTTTAGTTTCATATTTTATTTTGAGTATCTTGAGCACTTTAACTGTGTATTTCATAGTTGAGTAATCCGATTGACTACCCATTACTATTGCTACTTTGTGACTTTTTTTGTTCTGCATTTATATATTTAATATCAAAAAACCTAACACTAATATATATTTATTATATGAATTACAGAATTGATAATCTTCAATATTGCAAGTGGTCTAGAGAAGTATTTGAAATAAACCGACAAGCTGGCTTGGATGCTGTACATGTCACAGTTGTTTACCATGAAGATTATGACGAATTTCTTGAACGATTAAAAGAATGGGATGATCATTTTAAAAACAATTCTGATTTAATTTTTCTTGGTAGAAATTTTAGTGATATTGAGAAAGCTAAAAAAGATAAAAAAACAGCAATTTTTTTTGGTTTTCAAAATTGCTCTCCTATTGAGGATGATATCGGTTTAATAGGTAAAGTTCATGAACATGGATGTAGATTTATGCAATTAACATACAACAACCAATCTCTCCTTGCTACTGGATGTTATGAAAAAAATGATAGTGGTGTCACTAATTTTGGACGAGAAGCAATAAAAGAAATGAACAAGATTGGTGTAGTAGTTGACATGTCACATTCAGCAGAAAAAAGTACTTTTGACGCAATAGATATAAGTGAAAAGCCAATAGCTATCACTCATGCGAATCCTAGTTTTTGGCACAGTGCAAAAAGAAATAAATCTAAAGATCTATTAAAAACTCTTGCTGACAGCAAAGGGATGTTAGGATTATCATTATATCCGCACCATTTGAAAAATGGTACTAATTGCACATTAGATAGTTTTTGTGAAATGACAGCTCAAACTGTAGAAATAATGGGTATAAACAACGTTGGAATAGGTTCTGATCTATGCCTGTTCCAGCCAGATACTGTTGTAGAGTGGATGAGAAATGGAACATGGGCAAAACAAAAAAACTTTGGTGAAGGAAGCAAATCAAAACCAGGCTTTCCCAAACAACCAAATTGGTTTGAGGATGCACGAGGTTTTAAAAATTTAGAAACTGGTCTTAAAAAAATTGGTTTTAGTGACGAAGAAGCAAATAAAATTTTGGGTAATAATTGGTTTAATTTTTATAAAGGGATAAATTAATGGAAATACAATTAAGAGATCCAAAAGAAGTAATGAAATTATCAAGACTTGGATCTTTTCATCAATCGAAACTTTCTTTTTTGAGATCCTTCTTACAGGAATTTAAAAATTGGGAATACAAAAGAGATCTATTAGATTTGGACGAGAATGGTTTTGGAGTTGTTATTTATTCTTTTAAAAAAAAAAATAGAATTTATTCTTTGATTTGTTTTGCTAATAAAATAAGCGACCAAGAAAGATCAGATAGAGTGATTGCTACAAAATGGGATGCAGCTTTTACACTATTTGATGGCGTTCCAACAAGACAAGATATCGAAAGATTAAAACAAAATGTTCCAAAACAAGAAGTTGGTAGAATGTCATTTAAAGAACTTGCATTATCTCGTGCAAACAAATCAGTGAGAATTTTTGATTATGTCGTTGAGTGTCTCTCAAAAGGAAAACAACCAGATAAGGATAAATTAGCAAAAGTTGGGTACCTTTATAGAACCACAGCTGTCTACGGCTCAGGAAAATTTGGGCTGGCCGATAGATTTAGAATTAAAAATAGAGAAGAAATATATGGTCCATTTAGATTAGAAATGATGTTGGTATATCTTGTAAGACAATTTACTTTTGATCAAGTTAACCACATTGCAAAGAGTAAAAATCCCAAAAAAGCAGTCACATTAGATCCAAATATCTCCAGAAATCTAGGAATAGGTAACTCTACTGGTCTAGGGATGGCTCCATTTATTGTAAATCATCCTTTGCTACTAAATAATTGGATAATGGCAAGAGAAACTGCATTAAAACAAATTAGAGAAATAAAAGAGGTAAAAAAAAAAGATGTTGATCTAATAATTAGTTGCCTGCAAAATTCTAAAAAAAATATTGATAATTGGACTACCGAAAGTGAATTCCAACTATTAAAAATCAATAATTTAAAGAAAGATTTAGATTTATTGTTACAATATTTTTTAACAAAATTTGATTTCGAAAAAGAATTTTCTTATAACGATTTGTATATTTGGGCAAAAAATAATCTAGGAGAAGAATGTTTAGAATTTATGGTTTCAGTGATGATGGAGCCATATGAAAAAATTACAAATCCACTAATAAGAACTATGAGCGCCGATGAAGAGAAATTCTTTACAATACCAATAGACAAAACAATTTTAGATTTAAGAAAAGTTTTAGAATTAAAATACTCAGATATTCTTAAAATAGATTTTAAAAAAAAAGAAAATAATCAAAATTTTTGGTTTATATCAAAAAACAAGGAAGAACCTAGGCTGGCCAACAGATTTCAAGATGAAGGTTCGGATCTAGAGCAACCATTAGCAATAGCAAGAGATATTTGTAAATTGTATGAAAGAATTTCAAATGAAAAAAATAGTTTAAAAATAGGGACTTTCTTAATGAATAATAACGACCTTAGACATGTCGTAAGAAGAGCATTTATAACAGAAAAATTTCCATATGCTGAAATTCAAGACAATACAATAGGTTCAAAATTAATGCCAATCGACATGCTAAGATTGAAGCTTTCTTTTTTTGGTGCGGTAAAATTTGATCCTCGTTCAGATAAATGGTTAAGGATCTGCATGTTTCAAGGAGCTCCATTGCCAACTGAGCTCACAACATCAGATGACCATTGGGTTTATAATTCAATAAATTAATGAAAAGCTTTAGTGAAATAGACACCACTGTCAAAAGAGCTTCAAAAAGCATTGGATTTGAATGGGGTATTGCAGAAGAATTAGGAAAAAATATACGATTACTGGAAATGTTTGGATTAGCAGGTTTGAAAAATTTAAATTCATATTTTAAAATTTATAATCAAAAACAGTTTCAAAAAATTAGTTTAATATCTAAAATAAATACTTCTAATATTGCTTATTGCCCAATTATATCAGGTACAAATTTTTTAGATCAGGTAATAAATTTAGAGAAGATGAATGAGATAAATTTTGAAAATATGGCATTCCCTTTATTATTTTTACCATTTGTCAGTAGGTCAACTGAGATTATTGGTAAACGTATTTTTTTAAATATTGATGAAAAAGAATTTTTATTAAATTTTAACCAATCTATTTATTCTAATTATTTGAGTGGTAATATTATCGATGCTGCAAAAAAAATTAAAATAAAATTTATAGAGAATAAAAACACATTTGAAGAAAATGAATGGCAAGAACTTTATAAATTATCAGAAGGAACTTTTGTAGAGGAGACAGAACAATTGAAAAATTCAGCTGCTGGAGCAGGACTTACAGATAATGACTAAAGAAGAGAAAAAATTAAACTTCAAAGAAATTGATAATAAATGTGAAGAATGTGGGAAAAAAGATGAAAGTGTGACAGAAAATTTAATTTTATCCGGCTTTAAAATTTGCCAGTCTTGCAGGGTTTCAAAAACAGTATTTCCAGTTTAGCTAATTGTACTTATTGGCAATGCATTCATTCTACTAATCACAAATGATATCGATAAAAATGCAATTAATAAGAAAGCTAAAAAAATTATACCAAAAGATTTAAAGTTAGACTTAAGTCCCAAAACATGTTTGGTTGATATTATAAGAGACGCAAAAATCCAAAATTGAGTTAAAAATATTACAGGTAGAACTAAATCTGGTGTGACTGCAAAAAACCTAATTAATCCAGGTGCATGGGCATAACCAACACCAATAAGAACTTTTTTAAATGGTATTTTACTATTTTTGTCTGGAAATAGCTTAACTCCAATTACAAAAATTAATATAGACCAAATAAACCATGTTAAAATAGCAGTTAGTCCCGAAAGTCCTATCGATGTTTTAATAATACTATTTGCAGCAATTGCTCCAGCAACGCCTTCTAAAATCATTATCAGGCCAGCAAAGTATATAGCAGCCTCTCCAAAATATTTATTATCTGAATAAAGAGATCTATCTAACCTCAGTGATTTAAAAACAATATCTAAAAATACAGCAAACATAACTTAAATGAGGAGCGAATTACTTCGCTCCTCGAATATTGAATTAACCTTTAACTACTTCTCTAGTATTTGCGTAGTATGATTCAGTAAATGGTATATCTACAACTACAGCATCAACTGGTTTACCAGGCTTTGTAGAATATTTTCTTGGTAAATGAACTTTGTACTTAGTTCCAACTTTTCCTTTTGGAAAACCATTTGGGTTTTTCGTACCATCGTAAGGGACATATCCCATTGCGATATTCATTCCTTTTTCTGGGTGATACCAAGGCGAAGTAATAAATCCTACAGGTTTCCCTCCACTTGGTTTAGAAATTAACCAGAAATCAGGAGCGTATTCTGTAATTGGTTTTCCACCTAATTCCATTCCAACTAATTGGAGTTTATAAGGTTTTTTACCAGCATTTAATTGCTTCTTCATTTTTTCTAAAGCAGCCTTACCAACATAATTGGCTTTTTTCTTCCATTCACCTTTTCCTGACAATGATACTTGGTAACCAAGATTGCATTGAAACGGATTGTGTTCGTGATCTAAGTCTTGACCCCAAGATAAAATTCCAGCCTGAATTCTTCTGTGGTGAGCAGGAGCAATAACTCTTAATTTATGTTTTTTTCCTGCTTTTAAAACTGCATTCCACATATCATCTGCATATTTTGTAGCATTCTTTAAATAAATTTCATATCCAGCTTCACCTGAAAAACCAGATTGTGAAATAACACAATCTCTTCCACCAACTTTAGCTTTTGCTAAGCCATAGTAGGGCATATTATCTAAATCAACTTGTCTGCCAATTAAATCTTTCATTAATGCTTTAGATTTAGGACCTTGTATTTGTACAGGACACGCATCGATTTCATCAATTTCACATTTAAATTTTTTATTTGCATTTACACCTTGCAAGTAAAGACCGATATCACTGTCTGACAAGCTAAACCAAAACTCGTCTTTAGCTACTCTTAATAATATTGGATCATTTAAGACACCACCTTTATAGTTACAAAGAATTACGTATCTTGCTCTCATCGGTGATATTTTTGTTGCATCTCTAGTAATTACATAATTAACAAATTTTTCAGCATCCCTGCCTTTAACTCTAATTTGTCTTTCAACTGCAACATTCCACATTGTTACATCATTTTTAATTGATTTATATTCAACCATCGCACCATTTTTACCTTTTACATAACCTCTTGGATGGTAAATACGATTGTATACAGTTGCCCTCCAACATCCTGCTCTCATTGATAAATGCCAATAAGGTGATTTTCTTACCCTTGTCGAAATTAACAATTCAACTTTTGTTGGTCCACTTTGTCTTAAATTATAAGGTACGTGTCTGTCTGATTGGTTCACAGACGTTGCATGTTTCATTTTTGAATAATCAAACTCTTTAGACATATTCATTCTCCTTCAACCACTTGTTAGTTTCCTTCAAGCCGCCGAATGTATAAATGTGAAAAAAATCGGTATGCATTTTTAATTTCCCAATTAATTCATTAGGGTCTTTAGGTTTCATCAAATCTAATGCCTTACTAAAATTAGATTTTAGAAAGTTAATGGAATTTTTTGCACCTACAATATTAGCAAATTTAATAAGGCTAGTGATTTTAAGTGGCCCAGTAATTCCAACATGAACTGGTACTGATTGCTTGGATATAAAGTCAATTATAGGCTGAGGATCTAGTAACCATTGTGTGACTATATAATCAGCGTAAGGCTTTTTATCTTCCATTGCTTTTTCCAATTTAGAATCCGATATATCAGGACTCCCCTCTGGATGTCCAGCAATTCCTATCTTCATTTGTTCAAAATAACCTGTCTCCAAAAGTTGTATTGAGCTATCGAACTTACCAACTGGTTCTCTACTTCCTCCAATAATAAGAGCTTGTTTCACACCCCCGTCTTTACATATAGAAATATAATCTTTTAGTTGTGTTTCGCTTTCAATAGATCGTGCCGGGAAATGTGGAATTGGATTAAAACCATTTTGAACTAATTTAACAGCTTGTTCCGCAGTCTCTTTATAATCACCTCCTGGAAGCATTGTGATATAAACATCCTTAAGGGTAGGAAGAGTGGAAAGGTCTGTTTTTGGTCCAATTTCTAAAGAAAAGTTCATTGGAAGATATTTATTTATTTTGAAAAAACTGTCTATAAAAATTTGAGATCAAATTGAAACAGGTTACTTTTTTTGACCTCTATGCTTTTGGATCCTCTGACCGTACTGCTGGGTAACTCTATCAAAAATTATGGCCAAGGCCACAATTGCAAGTCCATTCATCATTCCAAGGGCTAAATATTGATTAGAAATTGATTGAAGAATTGGAATTCCTAGCCCTTTAACACCTATCATCGAAGCTATAACGACCATCGCTAAAGCCATCATTATAGTTTGATTTATTCCAGCAAATATCGTGGGAAGTGATAACGGAATTTGTACTGATTTCAATTTTTGGAACGGGGTAGCGCCAAAGGCCTCACTTGCCTCCAGAGTCTCCTTGTCGACCTCTCGAATTCCCAAATTAGTAAGCCTTACTATTGGAGGAAGCGCATATATGCAAACCGCTAATAATCCAGGAACTTTTCCAATTCCCAATAACATTATAATAGGAATTAAATAAACAAAGCTTGGAATTGTTTGCATCATGTCTAAAATTGGTAAAATTGCTTTTTCTGCCCTGTTAGATTTTGACATCAAAATACCTATTGGAATACCTACAACTATACATACTAATGTTGAAACAGAAATTATAGCAACTGTAGCCATACAATTTTTCCACATTCCAAAGTATCCAATGATCAGAAAACAAATCATTGTTCCAATAACTAATTTGATACTTCTTGATCCTATCCATGCCAATAATCCAAAAACACCAATTACTAACGGCCATGGACTACTTACTAATAGTTTTTCTAACCATATTAAAAAATGTAAAAGAGGATCAAAAAAACCCTCTATAGAGTCACCATACTCTCTTGAAAATTCTTTAAAACTTAAATCAATTCCCTTCTTTAACTCTCTTAAAGCATCTCTGTCCATTTCAGGAATTTTATTTAAGAAATCCATAATTTTTTTATTTCTGAACCCGTTAATTATAACGGGTTCAGATAATTTTAACTATTAATTAAAGTGCCTTTTTGATTTTTTTCGCAGCACCGCTTGAAACCCACTTGGTCCAAACACTCTCTTGTGTTTTTAGGAATTCAATTGCAGCATCAGCACCTTCTGCTTGGTTTTCACCCATCCAAACTAACATACCGTTCATAACTGGGCCTGGATACGTTCTTTTTTTAAAGTATTCCATACCAGCGTTTCCAGCTGTTTTTTTGAAATTATCAGTTACGATTGTGTAAACTTCAGATTTTGTCCATGAAGTTTTTTTAGGGTTAGCACACTCTTGCTCTGGTAAAACAATACAACCATCCCAGTTGTCTTTACCACCCCATTCACCCATATCCACAGCTCTCATATCATATTTACCAATAATAGCTGTTGGTGACCAATAATAACCAAACCAGTTTTCTCCTCTTTCTGCAGCTTTAGCAATTGAACCATCTAATCCTGCAGCTGAACCAGTTTCAACTATCTTCCAACCTTTTTTCTCCATTTCCCAAGCTCTAAAATGGTTTCTGTTACTTAATTCACAGTTCCAGCCTGGAGGACAAATATGGAAACCACCTTTTGATGGATCTTCTGGATGTGGAAAAAGATCTGGTCTTTTTAAAATAGCTTCAGCAGTTGTTAACTCAGGATGTTTTTTAAGTGTGTGAGGTAATACCCACCAACCTTCACCCAAACCAGTAATTGGCGCTTTGTTAAGTGAGTGCATTTTACCTTCATCAACAGCTTTATTCAAAGCGATGATTGCAGCGTTAGCCCAAAACTCTGGAGCAACATCTGGCTCACCTTTTTCTTGCATCGATGTAAACGTTGGCATAGTTGCTCCTGGAACTAGTTCCACAGTACAACCATAACCTTCTTCTAATATAACCTTATCAACTTCAGCCATAAAATTAGCTGATGCCCAGTTCATATTAGCAATAGAAATCTTTCCACATGCAGCGTTAGCTATTCCACTAAAAGAAGTTAAGCCAAATGCAACAAGTAAAGAAAGAATTATTCTTTTTATTTTCATTTATTATCTCCGTTTTTTAAATTTAAAAAGTAATTAGAACATATATAAGAAAAAAAGCAAACCAGTAACAACTATAAGTTGTAATTAAAAATTGCTTTTACTTAGATTTTATATTTTGATATTTTTAAAATTATGAAATTTGTCTCATACAAAAATATTTTTGGTTTTAAATTTAATTTTAATTGCAAAACTGTTTTTCAACAATCAATTATAAGAGACAGTTATTAAAAACCTTCCTCAAATTAAAAATAAATTAACTTTTAAAGGAGGAAAATGAAAAAAAACTTATTATCAAGATTAGATGAAGGTCCTGTCATATTTGCAGAAGGGTATTTATTTGCAATGGAAAGAAGAGGATATTTATCTGCCGGCCCATTTGTACCTGAGGTAGTGCTAGAGCATCCTGATGTAGTGAGTCAGTTACACAGAGAATTTATAAGAGCTGGTTCTGATATTGTTCAAGCTTTCACTTATTACGGACATAGAGAAAAATTAAGAATTATTGGAAAAGAACATCTGCTTGAACAAATGCAAAAAAATGCACTTAAAATCGCAAAAGATGCTGCAAATGAATTTAAAGATTTGGATTTGATGGTTTGTGGAGATGTTGCAAATACAAATATTTTTGATCCAAAGGATAAAAACTCATTTAAAGAATGTCAAAAGATGTATGAGGAACAAGTGCTTTGGGCAAAAGAAGCAGGTGTTGATTTTATTGTTGCGGAAACAATCAATTGGGTAGATGAAATGAAGATAGCATTAAAAGCAATTAAGGATGAAGGTTTAATAGCTGTAGCTAATTATGCGATACCTAGAGGAGATTTAACAAGAGACGGTTACACAGCTGAAGATGCGTGTAAAATAATAGAAGATCTTGGTGCAGATGTTGTTGGTTTAAATTGTTATAGAGGTCCTAAAATGACAATGAAACTTTTAAAAGAAGTTAGAAAAAAAGTTTCATGCCATGTCGCAGGTTTACCTGTTCCATATAGAACAACGGAGGAAGAGCCTGGATTTTTAAATCAAACTGATCACGGATGTGATTGTATCCCAGGAGGAAATGCGTTTCCCGTAGCTTTAGATAATTTATTTTGTAACAGATTTGAAATGGCAGAATTCGCCAAAGAATGCCTTGAGAAAAAAATTAATTTAATTGGTATATGTTGTGGAGCAGAAGCTCATCATGTTAGAGAGATGGCAGTTGCAGTTGGAAAAAAACCGATTGCTATGAAGTATATGCCAGATATGAGTAAGCATTTTCACCATGGGACAGACAAGACATTGAAGAAAGTAAACAAAGAAATAAAATATTAAAATGGAAAATCATGCAAAAGTAGTCATTATCGGTGGTGGTGTAGTAGGTTGTTCAATTCTTTATCATTTATCTAAATTTGGTTTAAAAGATTGTATTTTACTTGAGAGAAATGAACTTACTTCTGGTTCTTCTTGGCATGCTGCTGGCAATGTTCACGTAATTTCATCTGATCCAAATATTTCTAGAATGATGGCCTATACAATTGGTCTTTACAAAGAGATAGAAAAAGAGTCTGGTCATTCTGTTGGTTTTAAACCAAGTGGAGGTTTTTATTTAGCATCTAATGAGGTTTGGGCTGAATATTTAAAGAGGGAAAGATCAAAAGCAAGATATATGGGTCTAGACCAAGAATTTATTTCTCTTGATGAAGTAAAGAAAAAACATCCTTTAATTGATCCTAAAAGGTATTTGTTAGCTTTGTGGGATCCTATTGATGGTGAAGTTGACCCTTCAGGAGTGACATATGCATTTGCAAAAGCTGCTAAGGTTCATGGTGGAAAATATTATACTCACACAGTTGTTAAAGATACTAAACAAAAACCTGATGGATCTTGGGATGTATTTACTGATAAAGGAAATATTAATGCAGAAATAATTATAAATGCAGGCGGTTTATGGGCTAGAGAAGTAGGAAATCTTTCTGGAGTAGATCTTCCAGTTCAACCAATGGAGCATCATTATTTAATAACTGAAAGTATTCCAGAAATTGAAGCGATGGGGGATCAAAGATTACCAATTGGTACAGACTTTGAAGGAAATATTTATTTTAGACAGGAAGCTAAAGGAATGTTGCTTGGCACTTATGAGCCTAAGTCAACTCCATGGAAAATAAATGGAACTCCAATGAACTTTGGACATGAATTGTTAGAACCAAAGCTAGATAATATTCAAGACAGGTTAGCAATAGGATTTGAAAGAATGCCAGCATTAGAAAAAGCTGGAATAAAAAATATTGTTAATGGACCTTTTACTTTCGGTCCTGATGGCAGTCCACTTATTGGTCCAGTTCCTGGTATGAAAAATTATTGGGTTGCAGTTGGTGTTATGGCTGGTTTTTGTCAGGGCGGCGGTGTTGGAAAATGTATCGCTGAATGGATTATAGATGGGGAACCTTCAATTGATGTTTGGGCAATGGATGTAGCAAGGTTTGGTGAATATGCTACTCCACAGTATGGAACTATTAAATCATCAGAAAATTATGAAAGACGATTTATAATGACATTTCCAAATGAAACTTTACCCAAGGGAAGAAAACAAAAAACAACTGCATTATACGATCGTTTTGTAAATCAAGGAGCAGTTATGGGTGATGGATTTGGTTTAGAGAGCGTTTTATGGTTTGCAAAAAATAAAGAAGATGCCTTTGAAGAGCCAACTATAAAAAGATCAAGATCTCATAATTACGTATCAAAAGAAGTTATAAATGTTAGAGAAAATGTAGGTGTGATGGAACTTGCAAATTTTTCAAAACACGAATTTGAAGGACCTGATGCTAGAAATTTTTTAAACTATATTATGGCTGGTAAAATTCCTAAACCAGGAAGAATTTCTCTTACCCCAATGCTTACTTACAGAGGAAAACTTTATGGTGACCTTACCGTGTCATGTATTGATGAAAATAAATTTATGGTTTTTGGATCTGGAGCAGCTCAAGAAATGCATAGAAGGTGGTTTGAAAGTCATTTAAATAAATTTAAAGTAAATTATAAAAATCGATCAGATGATTTTCATGGTTTAGCAATATCAGGACCTAAATCCAGAGAGGTTTTTCAAAAAATTGTAAGAGAAGATGTATCAAATAAAAATTTTAAATTTAGAGACTCTAGGAAAATGTTTGTTGGTGGAGTACCAGCAATTGTAAATCGATTATCTTTTACTGGTGAGCTGGGATATGAAATTTATACAGCGCCACATTATCAAATTAAATTGTACGAAGAATTAATGGAAGCTGGTAAAGAATTTAATATTCAACCCTTTGGTTTAAGAGCTTTAATGTCTATGCGTCTTGAAAAAAATTGGGGTGCTTGGACACTTGATTATAGACCAGACTTTACTGCAAAAGAGACAGGATTGGATGTATTCATTGACTGGGACAAAGATTTTGTAGGAAAAAATTTTGCAAAAAAAGATGAAAGCAAAAATAAACTTACACCATTAATTGTAGAAACAAATGATATTGACGTTACAAATAACGAAGCGGTATTAAAAAATGGAAAAGCTATTGGATACGTAACTTCAGGAGGTTTTGCACATTTTACAAATAAAAGTGTTGCGTTTTCATATCTTGATAGCCGAGAAATAAATTCGGAAAAAGGAATTCAAGTGGAAATAAATGGAGATTTGTTTAACTCTTCAGTAATAAAATCACCGCTTTATGATCCAACAGGACAAAAAATGAGAAGCTGATGGCACAAAAAGACGTAGGAAACAAAATACCAATTTATAAATTAAAAAAAACCGATGAGGTAATGAAGTATTATGACGATTGGGGACAAGAAAATAAATATGATAAAGACATGCTTGATTGGAACTATACTGGTCCAAAAGAAACTACTGAAACATTTATTAAATATCAAAAAAACAAGGATGCTAAAATTTATGATGCTGGATGTGGCACAGGATTAGTTGGTGTTGAATTAAAAAAATTTGGGTATCATAATTTTTATGGTGCAGATCTTTCAAAAAAACTCTTAGATTTGGTACCTGACCAACTTTACAAAAAACTTGATCAAGTAGATTTAAATAAACCTATTGAAGAAGAAAACGATTCCTTCGATGCTGTGATGTGTGTTGGGACTTTTACATTTGGACACGTTAAACCTCCTGCTTTAGACGAATTTATAAGAATTACTAAAAATAAAGGACATATATGTTTTACAATAAACGAAGGAATACACGAAGAGTATGGCTTTGATAAAAAAATTGAACAATTAAACAATGAAAATAAATGGAAAGAAATCGAATTTTTTAAATCTGACTATATTGCAAGCAAAGATGTAAATGCTTGGCTTGGGTTATATGAAGTGATAAAATAAGTTATGTCTGAAATTTATAATATTATAGACAAAAAAAAACTAGATGTTGTAAATAACTCTATTGAAAAAGCTCATGGATTACCAAACGAATGCTACACGAGCAAAGATTATACTTTAATAGAGAGAAAAAAATTATTTGAAGATAAGTGGATTGTAGCAGGAGTTGCAAGCTCCATACCTGAAATTGGAGATGTAAAACCAATAGATATTCTTGGAATGCCTATTTTAATTTTAAGAAATAAACAGAATGAAGTTAAAGTTTTCCACAATGTTTGTAGTCATAGAGGAGTGAAACTGGTTTCTAAAAGTGGAAAAATTAATAGCCTTATTCGATGCCCATATCATTCTTGGTCATATAGTCTCGATGGAGAACTAATAGCAACACCTCACATTGGTGGTATGAATAAACATTCTGTAGAAGGTTTTGATAAATCAAAAAGTAATCTAAAAGAAATCAGATCTTATATTTGGTTAGATTTAATAATGATAAACATTAATCAAAATGAAATGTCTTTTGAAGAATATATAAAACCCTTAAGCGATAGATGGGAAAAATTTTGGTCAATAAAAGACAGAGAATTAATTCATCATTCAAATGATTTTGGATATTTCAAATTAAATGCAAAATGCAATTGGAAATTTGCAATTGAAAACTATTGTGAAAGTTATCATTTACCATGGGTGCATCCAGGATTAAATTCCTACTCAAAAATAGAGGACCATTATCATATTCAAGGTTTACCTAATCGCTTTGCTGGTCAAGGGACGGTTGTTTATAATCCTCAATTTAAAGGAAAAGAAAAACTTCCAAGTTTTCCAAACTGGCCAAAGGATAAAGAAAATATCGCAGAGTATGTTGCATTGTTTCCAAATGTTATGCTTGGAATTCATAAAGATCATTACTATGCTTATTGGATTGAACCAATTAGTTATGAGTTTACTCTTGAACATATGGAGTTATATTATGTTGGTGAACAAGCAGCTCAAGCTAATAAATTTAAATCATTACGAAAACAAAATCATAAACAATGGGAAGACATTCAAAAAGAAGATGTTGATATAATACAGGGTATGCAAACTGGCAGAAACTCTCCATCATATAATGGAGGAAACTTTTCACCTGTAATGGATAATCCAACTCATCATTTTCATAAATGGGTAGCACAAAATTTAATTTAAAATGAAATTTAGTAGAAAAATTGCACCGGAAATTAAAACATCACCAAAATTTTTAACAAAAAAAAGATTAAAAGAGGATGAGATAAATTTTGAAAAATTAAGATCATATAGACTTGATAGAGTTAGAAAAGAATTAGAAAAAAATAATCTCGAGGCATGCATACTCTTTGATCCAGTCAATGTTAGATACGCCTTAGACACAGTAAATATGAGTGTTTACAATATGCACAATCTAACAAGATATTGTTTTGTGCCTGTTAATGGACCAACAATTTTATATGAGTACTTTAATTGTGAAATTTTATCAAAGCACTTAAATTTAATCGATGAAATTAGACCAGCAATCACCTGGGATTATTTTAGTAATGGAGATCAAGCAAATGCTCAACTCAAAAAATGGATTAATGAAATTAAAGACTTATCAAATAAATATTTTAAAACTAAAAAAATTGCAATTGATGTATTAAATGGTCCAGCTGTATCTGAACTTAATAAACAAGGTATTGAAGTTGTTGATGCAAAATTAATACTAGAGCAAGCAAGAGTAATCAAATCTCCTGAGGAATTAAAATGCATGAAAGCCGCGATAGAAGTTGCAGAGATTGGTGTTGCAAAAATGCGAAATGATTTAAAACCTGGTATGACTGAGGATGAACTTTGGTCTATTCTCCACAAAACAAATATCGAGCATGGAGGTGAATGGATTGAGTGTAGAATATTATCCTCGGGTGAAAGAACAAATCCGTGGATGCAAGAGAGTAGTAACAAAGTAATGCAAACTGGAGAAATTGTTGCTTTTGATACCGATATGGTTGGTCCATATGGATATTGTGCAGACATTTCAAGATCTTATGTCGTGGGACATAAATTCAATGATGAACAAAAAAAATTATATTCAATGGCAGTAGAACAAATAGATCATAATGCAAGATTAATTAAACCTGGAATGACTTTTAAAGAATTTATTGAAAAGTCATGGTTATTACCTGAGGAATATTATGGTAATCGTTACTCATGTATGGTTCACGGTATCGGTCTTTGTGATGAGTGGCCACAAATTAAATATCCAACAGATGGTGGAGAACAAGGTGGAAGTTTTGAACAAAATATGACTTTAACTGTTGAAAGCTACATAGGTAAAGTAGGTGGCAAAGAAGGAGTTAAATTAGAACAACAATACTTAGTTGGACAAAATGGACTTGAGCTAATGTCTTATCATCCTTTAGAAAAAATTTAATGAAAATTATTTTAGTTATGGGATTGCCTGGTGCAGGTAAAACAACTTTAGCAAATGAACTTGCACCAATGATAAATGCAAAAAGATTAAATGCGGATGAAGTAAGAAAAGCTGCAAATGATTGGGATTTTTCTGAAGAGGGAAGAACAAGACAAGCAAAGAGAATGGCAGATCTTGCTATTAAACTAAAAGCAGAAGGAAATTATGTTGTAGCTGATTTCATTTGCCCAACGCCTGAAGCAAGAAGCTTATTTCCAGCTGATTATGTTGTTTGGGTGGATACTATAAAAGAGGGTAGATTCGATGATACAAATAAAATGTTTGTAAAACCTGACAAATTTGACTTCCATGTAACCTCTCAGGATGCCAAGAATTGGGCACCTAAGATATGTAAAGATTTAAAAAAATAGATTAAAAACATATCTAATTTTTATGAATAAAATTTTCAAATTAAAAATAATTATTTTAGTTATTCTTATTTTGCAAAGTTCAATTACTTTTGCAGCTGTAAGTGGATTTGTTGACAGCAAAGGTATTACGCAAAAACTCGCACATGGAATAACATTTAAACCAGATGGAACTAAAATGTTTGTTGTTGGAATGAGTCAAAATAAAATTTTCGAATTTGATTTATCTACAGCTTTCGATATTTCAACTGCTACCAAAAATTCTAATGAATATCTTCATGTATCAGAACAAATAGATGCAAAAGATATAAAATTTAATTCTGATGGTACAAAATTGTTTCTTGCTGGAACAGATGATCAAGAAATAAATGAGTATAATTTATCAACTGCCTATGATGTTTCAACCAGTACACATCAGAATGTATATTTTAATGGGGATGGTTTGGATTTTGTAGCTATCGCATTTAATACGAATGGAACAAAACTTTTTATTTATGATGCGACAGGTAATGACTCTATTAAACAATATTCATTGGGTAGTCCCTTTGATCTCTCAAACGCAGTTCTTCAAAAAGAATATACTGGAACGAGCAGCAAAACTTTAAGACAAATAAATGGGACTCCACAAGGATTTGCATTTAGCTCTGATGGAACTAAAATGTACGTTACAGGAACAGGCACACAAAAAATTAAAGAATTCACACTAAGCACACCTTTTGATTTATCTAATGTAACACTTGAGTCGAGTGGTTACGACCTCTCTGGCCAAATTGAAGAACCTTCAGGAATTGCATTTAGTGCTGATGGTCTTAAATTATTTATTTTAGATTTCAAAAATAATGCTGCTAATAGAGATGTTAATGAATATGATTTAACTTGTGGTTTTGGTGTCATCAGTTGCATCGATCCAACAGCAAACAAAGATGATGTAGCTTCTATTGAAACACAATCAGAGACAACAAAAAAAATTATACAGCACACAACATTCCCAGTTATCAACCGTATGGAATGGTTAAGACGAAATAGCGGAAGAGTTAATTTAACTAATCAAAACATTAAGATTCAGTTTAATAATGCAATTTTGAATTCCTTAACAGATACTTTAATTCCAATTTATTTTTCCAATGATGGTAATAGTGGGTCGGATTATCAAAATTCAAGCTGGTCTTTTTGGAGCGAAGGAACTATCAGCATTGGAAGCACGGGTGACACTAGTCAATCTTCATCAAAAAGTATTAACACTTCCGCCATTACTCTTGGAGCAGATAAAAAAGGTCAGGATAATATTATGAGAGGTATTGCTTTAAGATTTGGTACTGATGATGTTGATGTTGGTGACCTTGGAAGTGCTTTAGATATGAATTCTTTTAGTTTAACTTTTTATGAAACAAAGCCAAAAGGTGAAGAAAGATTTACAGATCATTTATTAGGCATGAGTTTTATAAATTCAAATTTAATAAATAACAGCGGATCTCAATCAACAAATGGTGACAGATACGGCGAACAATTATATGGATCCTTTAGCTTGAGAGATACTTTTTCAAAAAATCGATTAAATTTTACTCCTAAATTAAAAATTAATTATGGAATAACACATTTAGGTGCATATAAAGAAACAGGATCTGAGGGATTAAATCTAGAATATGAAGATCAATATATTGGAAATTTTACATCTTCTGTAGGAACAAGTTTAGATAATACTTACGATTTTGAAGTTGGATCATTTATTCCGTATTTTGATTTTGAATATTACGCCGATATGAGTCCTGCTTCAAAACAGACATTTTCTTACATTTCTAATGGTGAGGAATTTACTTTGAAAGGTATAGAAAACTCTACTCACAATTTTATAGGTGGTATTGGATTTGATTTTGTGTCGGAGACTGGTTTAACTTTAATGACTAAGTACACTAGGGATCAGGCTAAAAATAGTAAGAATGATAGTTTTAATATTGCTTTAGATTACAGAGGTTCTCAAAGGTCTTCTTATGCCATGTCCATTCAAGATACATCAGCAAAACTTTCACATAACAAAGAGTTAAATGGTTTCAAAATTAATCTGGATAGTCATTATGATTTTTTAAAAGACGACCCAGATTATGGGCTTTATTTAAAAATTTCGAATGTAAATTAAATAAAATTTCAGCATTTTTGAGTATATTAAATAATGCATTAAATTATAATTCATATAAAAAACTCTGATGTCTTTAATAAAAAAAATCCTATTTGTATTTTTTATATTATTACCAATATCTAATATTTTTGTTCAAAACGCTTATGCTAATTTTATAGCAAGCGGCGACACTCTCTCTACTTCTAATTATGAAATACGAACATTTAATGTTTCAAGTGAAGAAGGTCTTCCCAGAGATGTTGCATTTAGTAATGATGGAAAAAAAATGTTTGTTGTCGGAGAAGCTGGTCGAGATGTAAATGAATATACTCTATCAACAGCATTTAACGTATCGACAGCTGTTTTTATTGATAGCTTTTCAGTCGCCACCGAAGATACAAATCCAATGAGTCTTAAGTTTAACAATGATGGATCAAAAATGTTTATTGGTGGAAGACAAACTGATAAAGTATATGAATATTCGCTTTCTATAAATTTCGATGTGTCATCAGCAACCCATACTGGAAATTCTATTGATGTTTCAGCGAAAATTCTTCAAAATTTATTTGGTCTAGCTTTTAATAATGATGGAACAATGATGTATGTTACTGATGGTAGAGCTAAAGGAGGTTCAAGTGAAAGTGTGCATCAATATTCATTGAATATAAGTTTTGATTTTTCGGGTGGAGCTAATTTTATTAGATCTGCTGATTTGGAGGCTCTAAATGATACAGGTGCAGGTGAGAAGGAACCGTATGGAATGGCTTTCAATCAGGATGGTACAAGGATGTTTTTGATAGGAACACTAGGTAATGATGTTAATCAATATACTTTATCTGAGGGTTTTAACATTTCGACAGCTTCTTTTGATGGTGGTGTGAATAGAAGTAGTAACCCTAACGGTATAGCCTTTAGTCCATCCGGGTTAAAAATGTTTATTGTAGGTACAGATCACGATCAGGTGAAAGAGCATCACTTGCCTTGTCCGTTCAATCTTTTTGCTGGCAAATGTCCACCGATAACAGAAAATAAAGACAGAACAGGAATAGCAATGGCTCAAATAGAAATTGCAAAAAGAACGATTGATCAATCAACCGATACCGCTTTAAATAGATTGAAGTGGATTAGAAGAAATAAAGATAAACAAAATTTAACTAATTTAAATATTGATTTTAATTTTAACAATCAAAGACTTGCTTCTTTAACCGAGGTTGCTCGAACCTCTGCTGCAAAAAAGAAAAAAAAGGATAAAGATAAGAATAGAGATATATTTTATTGGAGCGAGGGAAGTATCGCTATTGGCCGGGTAGGAGATACTAGTATTTCCTCCACTAAAGAAATTAACACCAACAGAATAACAGTTGGAGCTGATAGATTTATAGATAATAAAGCCTTAAGAGGTTTAGCATTTAGTGTTGGAAGAAATAATGTTGATGTTGGCAATATGGGTAGCAAAGTAGATGCTGATAGTTATAACCTTACGTATTATAGAACATCTCCAATGAAGGATAATGAAAAATTTGTTGATACCATAATTGGTGTTGGCAGATTTCACTCCGATATACTGACGGTATTAGATGGTAATGCATTGACTGCTAATCGAAGAGGTGACCAAATATTTGGAACAATAAAAATTAAAGATGAAATAAAGGGAGATAAATTTACATTAATCCCATCTGGACGACTTGATATCGGTCACACTTTACTTGATGACTATACAGAAGTTGGTGTTGGTGGAATTAGTGTTGAGAAACAGCATGTCAGAACCAAAAATCTCAGGGCTTCTCTTGCAGCGGTCGAAGATATATCAAATGATAAGTATACCATAAAACGCCATGGAAAAATCGAATACCGGGCCGATATAGATCGATCATCTGATTTTAAATATAAATATAAAGGAGGATCAGAAACTTTTTCAGATACATTGCACGTGGGAGCTTTACATAACATTAGCGGTGAATTAGGCATAGATATCGTTTTTCCTGAAAATTATAGTATTTTTATAATATATGAAAGAGACCAAGCAATTGATTACGGACATACAGACAATCTATATATAGCAGTGGGTTATTTACCAAGTAAAGACACCGAATATGCTTTTACATTAAATGGTTCAGAAAATTTAATGTCAAAACTTGAGGTTAAAAAAGATATAAAAGGATTTGATTTAATATTTAATTTGAACGATGATTTAACAAATATAGGCGATGCAAGAGAAGCTTATATTGAACTAAATAAAGTCTTTTAATTTCAATAATTAAGATTAAACTGAACATTGAGGAGTACCGATGAGTTATAAGTGGGATAACAAAAAACCAACCGCGCAAATGCTGGGAAGGTGGCAACCATTTCACGACGGCCACTATGCTTTATTCAAAGAAATAATTAAAAAAACAGGACAAGTTTGTATTCAAATTAGAGATGTGCAAGGTGTAGATGATAACCCATTTGATTTTGAAACAGTAAAGAAAAAAATAGAGGAAAGATTAAATCCTGAATTTGAAGGAAGATTTAAAGTAATATTAGTGCCAAATATAACTAATATTTGTTACGGCAGAGGAGTAGGGTATAAAATAGAAGAAGTGGTTTTACCTGAGGAAATTCAAAAGATATCAGCAACAAAAATTAGAGCTAAAATGCGAGAAGATGGAGATTTAAAGTGAACGAAAGACTTAAATCAATTGTAGATTTAGAAAAATATCCAATTCACGACTTAAACTCACCAATAATAAAAAAATTAGTTGAAAAATGTAAAAAAGAATTAGACGAAGATAGTTGTTCAACAATTCCAAATTTTATCCTGCCAAAATCACTAGCAATAATGAATACAGAATTAGAAAAGCAACTCGATGAAGTTTATATGTCTAAAGAAAAAATTAATCCTTATTTATACGCTAAAGATGATCCAGAGTTACCAAAAGATCATCCTAAAAGAACCTTCATGAAAAGATTTAACGGATATTTGAATTCAGATTGTTTTTTAAAAGGTTCTGAAATGAAATTTTTGTACGAAACTGAAGAACTTTTAAAATTTGTTTCATTATGTTTAGGAGTTTCACCAATATTTAGATGGGCAGATCCTTTAGCTTGTCATGCTTATAATGTCATGGAGCCAGAAGGAATTTTGCCTTGGCATTTTGATAGTTGTGAATTTACATTAAGTTTAATGATCCAAAAACCTGAGAAAGGTGGAATATTTGAATACTGCCCAAATATAAGAAAACCTGGTAATGAAAATTTTGATGAAGTAAAAAAAGTTTTAAACGGAGACAGATCAAGAGTTAGACAATTAAAATTAGAGCCGGGAGATTTGCAAATATTCAAAGGAAGATTCACATTACATAGAGTAACTAAAGTAGAAGGAAACAAATCTAGATATATGTGTATTCCTGCTTATGTTCTTGATCCTTGGAGAGTAAATACACCAGAGCACTCAAAAGCAATTTATGGAAAAGTTCTACCTATACATTTAGAGAGAAATGTTGCTCGATCAGATGGTTTAACAGATTAAATGATTAAAAAGATTGCCGTAATAGGTACTGGAGTTATAGGTACTGGTTGGATTATTAGATGTTTGGCTCATAATTTTAAGGTCATTGCCTATGACAAGGATCCAAAATTAAAAAAAAAAATAATTGAAGAGATAAGAAGAGCCTCACCATTTGTTAAAAAACTATTTAATAAAAAAAAAATTAATCTTAAAAATTTTCAATATGTAACTTCCTTAGAAGCAGCACTTAAAGATGCAGACTTTATTCAGGAAAATGCTACAGAAAATTACAAAATTAAAACTAAATTAATGAATCTTATTGGAAAGTACGCAAAAAATAATGCAATTATTTCATCTAGTTCTTCTGGCCTACTTCCTACAAAAATTTATTCAAAATGTAGAAATCCAGCAAGAACCATGATCGGACATCCATTTAACCCAGTTTACTTATGTCCTGGAGTTGAAGTTGTTGCTGGTAAAAAAACTAAAACGAAATTTTTAAATAAAGCAAATAAATTTTATAAATCTATTTCTATGAATCCAATTATTGTTAAAAAGGAATTACCTGGATATTTAGCAGATAGATTACAAGAAGCGTTATGGAGAGAAGGTTTGCATATTATTAATGAAGGTTATGCAACTACAAAAGATTTAGATAGAGCTATAGAGGACGGACCAGGACTTAGATGGTCTTTGATGGGAACATTTTTAACTTTTCACTTAGCAGGTGGTAAACTCGGAATGAAACATATGCTAGAACAATTTGGACCAGCATTAAAATTACCATGGACAAAATTAAAAGCTCCGAAACTATCAAAAAAATTATCTAGTAGAGTTATTAGTGGCACAAAATTACAAGCAAAAGGTAAGTCTGTGGCAATGATCTCCAGCATCCGAGATGAATATCTAGTTAATCTTCAAAAGCTTAGAAAGAAATATGAAGACAAATTAAGGAAATGATTGTACTTAAATATCATGACTGTATTAGTAAAAAACTTAGGAAATGGAATTAAGAATATAAAAATTAATGATCCAAAGTCATATAATTCACTAACTTTTGCAACTCTAAACCTACTTTTAAAAACCTTTCAGAAAATGGATAAAGATAATTCTACAAGAGTAATTATCTTAGAAGGAGCCGGTAAAGGATTTAGTGCAGGTCATAATCTTAAAGAAGTAAGAGGACTTAAAAAAAGATCAAAATATTTAAAGTTATTTAATCTTTGTTCAAAGCTCATGATCCAAATTGTAGAAGGACGTAAACCTGTAATTGCCAAGGTTCATGGTGCAGCTTATGCGGCTGGATGTCAATTAGTTGCAAGTTGCGACTTAGCTTATAGTACTAATGATGCAATATTTGCAACGCCAGGTGTTAATATTGGATTGTTTTGTAGCACACCTATGGTTGCAGTAAGTAGAAAAGTTACAAGAAAAAGGATGATGAAAATGCTTCTCACTGGAGAACCAATTAAAGCAAACTACGCTAAAGAAGTTGGTTTAATAAATGATCATTTTTCAAAAAAGAATTTAAACAAAGAAGTTATGAAAATTGCTAAAACAATTTCTTCAAAATCAAATTTAACAATTAAAATTGGAAAACAAGCTTTCTATAAGCAGTTAGAGATGCCATTAAAAAAAGCTTATGATTTCACTGCAAAAATGATGACACTTAATATGATGTCAATTGATGCTAAAGAAGGTATTCAGGCATTTTTAGAAAAAAGAAAACCTAAATGGAAAAATAGATAATGACCGACGATCAGATTAAAAATATTTTAGAAAAGTCAAAAACAATCGCAATGATAGGTATTAGTTCAGAAAAAAAAGGGGAAGATCCAAAAAATTTAAAAAGAAAACCTGCAAATGTAGTGATGAAATATATGCAAGATTTTGGTTACAAAGTGTATCCAATCAATCCTTTTGCAGAAGGTGAAATAGTCAATAATGAAAAAGTATTAGCTGACTTAAAAAATGTTCCAGAAAAAATTGATATTGTTGACGTATTCAGACCTTCAAAAGAAACACCAGGCATTGCACAACAAGCTAAAGAAATCGGATCAAAAGTTTTATGGTTGCAATATGGAATTCATAGTGACGAAGCAAAAGCAATTGCTGAAAGTTCTAATATGGAATTTATATCTAATAGATGTATTAAGCAGGAATATCAAAAGATTTTCCAAAAGTCTAATCCTGTTTTTCCAGCACTGAAAAATTAGTGAAAAAGTTTTTATTGATAAGTTTTATTTTTTTTTATGCAACAAATGTTGTTAAATCTGAAATATCAAAAGCTTATTTTGCAGGTGGATGTTTTTGGTGCATGGAAGAGGTTTTTGAAAAGACAGAAGGTGTGATTGAAGTAGTATCAGGATACTCAGGTGGAATCTCAAAAAATCCTACTTATAAAGAAGTTACATATGGTGACACAGGACATTTCGAGGTTGTTGAAGTTGTTTATAATAAATCAAAAATAAATTTTGAAAATCTAGCAAATATTTTTTGGAAAAATATCGATCCTTTCGATAAGGCAGGTCAGTTTTGTGATAAAGGATACAGTTATAGGTCTGTTGCGTTCTATACAAATAATGACGAAAAAAAACTTATAGAGGATGATATTCAAGAAATTGAGAAAAAATTTAATCAAAAAGTAGTTACATATATTAGGAAATTTGAAATATTTTATAAAGCAGAGGAACATCATCAAGATTATTATAAAGAGAAATTTTTAAATTATTTGTTATATAAAGAGGGATGTGGAAGACAAAGGAAATTAGATAATATTTGGCAATGAAAAATATTTTTTTAGTATATGGACATTATAATGATAATTCATTTAATGCTGCGATTAGAGAAACTTTTTTAGAAGAAGCAAAACAAAAAGGATTTTCTGTAGATTGTGTAGATCTATATAAAGAAAAATTCGACCCAGTATTTGCAGGTGAAAAACCAGATGAAACAGTCCTAGATCACCAAAAGCGAATTGAAAAATCAAATATAATTGTTTTGATTGCACCTATTTGGAATTTTAGAATGCCAGCAATTGTTGAGGGGTGGATAGACAAAGTTTTATCTCCGCCTTGGGCATTTAGATTTAAAAAAATTATTGGTAATTATGGTTATCCAGTTGGAAATTTAAAAGGAAAAAGAGCTGTAGTATTTTGTACTTATGGATCACCTCAATTTGCAATTAGAACTTTTTTTTTAAATATGCCAACTAAAAGATTAAGACGAGGTGTATTTAATATATGTGGGATAACTAATGTAATATATAAAAGGTATTTTGCAGTTCCTTTTGTTTCTGATCAAAAGAGGAAAAAATTTTTAGAAGATGTTAGAAAAACTGTAAGAAGTTTATAACTATTCTATCTTGCGTACTCGACAAATTTCCGAAGAGATTTATTTATAAAACTTTCATAAGAAATAGATTGTTTTCTTGAATTTATTCCATTTAAAAATGATTGAGACATTTTAAAATCGTAAGAGGGCTCAAAAAAGAAAGGTACTGAAATTCTTTCTGATTTGTTCCAAAGAACTCTATGATTTGTAGCCTTAAACTTTCCTTTACTTAGATATTCTAATGCTCTTCCAGTATTAACAACTAGAGCATTTTTATTAAAAGGCACATTATACCATTTCTTGTTTTTTCTATTTTGAACTTGTAGTCCTCCTACTTTATCTTGATATAAAACTGTAAATATCCCGCTGTCCACATGTGTTTCACAACCCAATGCAATACCGTCTTGTTTAGAGATTTCCACAGGTTTACTTTGAATTGGGTAAAAATTAAATCTCAAAGTACTCAGTGTTTTAAATCTTGAAAAAGCTTTACCGGATAACAAAGGATCTTTTTTGTATAGTTTGATAATACTTTTGAAAAGTAGTTCGCTTAATAAATAAATATCATCATAATAGCTAGATAAATGACTTATTGAGTTTTTTTGAAAACATTTTTCTAAATCTAAACATTCTATGTATTGATTTTTAATTTTCTGTGAAAAATTTTCTGATACTCTTAAGTCTCCAATGTCCAAACCTTCTTTCCCATTTACGTCACTTGGAAAGTAGCCTCTATAAAAGTTTTTATTTTTTTTATTCCATTTATTTGGAGAAAGTTTAATTTTTTCTTTTTTGTTAAGTTTAAAAAATTTTTCTCCAATTTTTACAATTTTTTTAATTTTTTTATGATCAATACCGTGACCAATGACTTGAAAAAAACCTACCTCAACACAAGCTTTCTCAATCTTTTTAATGATCTTCAGCGATTCTTTGGAACCCAGATCTTTGTTAACCAATGATGAAATATTTATAGTTGGTATATAGTTTTGTTTCATTATCTGTTTGGTGTATCTGTTGCTATCATCTGACCTCTTACTTTTTCTCTAAAGTAAATATATAACCCAGCTGCAATAATGATTGCTGCACCTAAAAAAGTTCTAGGCACTGGAATAGTTTCGAAAAGAATATAACCAGCTAACATTGCCCAAACAATATATGAGTATTCAAACAATGATACAATTGATGGAGATGCAATACTGTAAGCTGAGAAAACACAAAAGAATGATATAGATGCAACAATCCCCATAACAAGAACGTATGGCCATGAAGCTGAAGGATTAGTAAACCACTCTCTTACAATAAATTGCATTGTTGGATCTGTAAAAGTATTAAATTTTCCATCCCCAGTTATTAAAAATATCATCAAACCTGCAAAGGTTGCAAAAATATAAAGCCAAGTCATCTGAGTATAAATACTGTCTTTGTCAGATGTATATTTTGTTATTGTCATCGAACATGAGTAACAAATAGCACAAGCAACTGGTGCTAACTTAAAATAATCAAAGTCTTCCCAGTTTGGGTCTAAAACTATTATTACACCAATAAATCCCACTACAATCGCAGACCATCTTCTTATACCAATTTGCTCTTTAAGAAAAAATTTAGCAAACATTGACATAAAAAAAGGACAGGAGAAGAATAGTGCGCTCGTCATAGCAAGCGTCATAAAAGTTAAAGATATATAAAAAAAACTAAATCCAAAAAAGAAACAAATTACTCTTAAAAGAGTTAAAAAAGGGTAGTGTGTTTTTAAAGTAATATGTTTTTTTGTTATTATTACAAATGCCAAAAGTATAGTCGCTTGGATTAGTGTTCTACCAAGGTATAATTCAAATAACGCAATATCTTCGAAAATAAATTTAATAAGTGAGTCCTGAATGGAAAAAAAGGCCATGCCAGTCATTATAAAAAAAATACCTTTTGTATTATTATTTACTTCCATGTTCTGTGCCTATACCAAAAAACTTATCTTTTTAATTTGAAAAGAATGAAACTATTTTTTTAGTTTATTTGAGAATATTAGATTTTCGCTTTTGAAGGAATGTTTATTTTCACTGATGAATTTTGCCATAAGGTCTACTTTTTCTTTTTCAAATTCAGCAACTTTTCTCTCTTTTAAATCAACATAAAGGGCTAAAACTTCAATTGTTGATGCTAAATATTTTTTTTCTTTATGCACCATTTCAAACTTGTACTGTATTCTTTTTTTATCGTGGTCAAAGTGTATAAGGTTTAATTCAACTTCATCCCCTTCAATCAATTCTTGGTTGTAAGTAATATGTGACTCAACTACCATTGTACTTTTATTAGTTTCTAATGCAGATTTTTCACCCATATCAAGCTTTGTCATTAATGTTTCTGCTGCATTTTGATCAAAAATTAAAATGTAATAAGCCACATTCATATGACCATTATAGTCAGTCCACTCTTTTTTAATTTTTGCTGTCGAAATTTTTATTGCCATTTAATAATTATTACCTCAAAATTAATTACAGATCTAATGTAATCTAATAGCATCTCCATCGACACCGATTACTTGTCCAGATACTCTTGCTGCATCATCAGAAATCAAAAAGCCACACATTTTCCCAATATCACTCTCATAAATCCAACAATTCATGGATGCCATTGATATAAATTCTTTTTCAATAGATTTTTTTGAAATTTTTAAAAGTTTTGCTTTATCTTTTGCAACCCTAATCATTCTATCACCTTTTATTGTTCCTGGGCATAACGCATTCACACGTATTTTAAATTTACCAAGTTCCATTGACAATGTTTTTGTCATTCCTACAATTGCCCATTTACTTGCAGCATAAGGTGATCTTAAAGGGAAGCCCATTATTCCAGCGCCTGATGAAATATTTATAATTGATCCACCCTTATTTTTTTTTAACATTGGTATTGCTAGTCTAGTGAAATAATAATGACTAAATACATTTACTCTCATTGTATTTTCCCAATCGTCTGTTGATATATTTTCTAATGTTGCAGTTGGACCTGCTATACCAACGTTATTAATCAGGCAATCAATTTTGGATGTCTTTTTCTTTATTTTTTCAAATAATTCATTTACTTGGTACTCGTCTGAAGCATCGCAATTAAAAACAAAGAGTTTTTTATTTATTTTTGAATTTTTTTTTAATTTATTGATATATTTTTCATTTATATCACTTACAAATACTGTTGCACCTCTATCTAAGCAAACTTTAACTGTGGCTAACCCAATTCCAGATGCTCCAGCTGATATTATGATTTTTTTATTTTTTAAAGTTTGATTTGCCATAATAAAAAAAGGCCCTTTTGTAAAAAAGGGCCTTTGATTTTAATTATTTAAAAAGTATTATTTTAGCCAAGGCTTCCATTTATCTGGATTGTTGTCTAACCACTCTTTAACAACTTCTTTTACAGGTCTTTTCTTAATATCAACTTCAACTAACATTTTAGCTTGATCAATATTTTGTAAAGACATGTTTTCGAAGAATTTTTTAGCATCAGCATGTTCAGCTTTTGCAAAAGTAGCTGGATTACCATAATTCATTGTATAATCCTTAGCCCAACCAGTTGCTGGCCAACCTTTTGTTCCACAGTCTTTCCAGTTGTTTGCTTCAGTAAACGTATCTGGGTCGCAAACTTTGTGATCTGGAAGTTGAACTCCTACCATCTCATACTCACCAAAAAACCAATGTGGTGACCATAGGTATAATAAGAAAGGTTCTTTTCTCATATAAGCTGCTTTTGCTTCAGCAATAGCTGCTGCTTCTGTACCAAGTTCATCAGCTTGGAAATCAATTCCTAAAAGATCAAGTCTTTTTTGGTCATGACAATTCCAACCAGCTACCGGACAACCAATAAGTCTACCTTTGCTTCCAGTTTCAATAGTTGCAAATTTTGCTTTGTGTTTATTTAGGTCTTTCCAAGTTTTAATACCTAGTTCATCAGCTGCATATTTTGGTATCCAGTAGTCTGACATACCAATTATTCCTGCTGTTCCAAGTAAATCTACACTTCCGTCTCCGCTGTAAGATCCTACGACTTTACCCTCGTAAATTAGATCTTCATTTAACATCACAGAGTCTGCTTCAGCATAACTTGGCCAACTTTCACAAGCAAAATCAAGTTCGCCTGCTGCAATTGCTTCCCATAAACCAGTTCCTGATGGAAATACCGTTTGCTTAATTTTATATCCATATTCTCTTTCAAGAATCGCTACAGCAACTTCGCAAGTGATAATACCACCAGTCCAGTCAGCAATAGCTGCGTGTAGTCTTTTAGCATTAGCTTGCCCTAAACTACCCACTAATAGCACCAATGATAAAAATAGTGCCGATATTGTTTTTGATAATTTCATTATTTTCCCTCCAATGAATTAATTAAAAGCTTATTTTAGTTCAAAAGTTACATAAATGTAAACCCCTCTAAAAAACGCACTAATTACTTGCAATATAGAGTGAACTTAAAGGCCCAATGCTTCTCTTTGTTTTCTTGTCCAAGCCAGAGTAATTCTGTCTATTATTATTGCTAGGAGAACAATACCGATTCCCGCTGCTAGACCTCTGCCAGTATCAGATCTGGCTAATCCATTAAATACCTCTAACCCAAGACCCTTACCACCAATTAATGGTGTAACTATTTGCATTGCAAAGGCCATTATTACTGTTTGGTTAAAACCTATGACTAAACTTGGAACCGCTAAAGGAAACTTTATTTTCTTTAAAGTTTGAATTAACGTTCCACCAAACGATCTTGATACTTCTGAATAAGTTCCTGATACTTGTGTTAAACCCAAACAAGTTAATCTTACTATAGGTGGTATCGAGTAAATAACCGTAGCTAAAACTGCAGAAACAATTCCACCACCAAAAAACATCAGAACTGGTATTAGATAACAGAAATAAGGAAGAGTTTGCATTGCATCTAGTACAACGTTTTGTATATTCCTAAATCTTTCACTATATGATGCTATTATTCCTAAAGGAACTCCAACTACAAAACATAAAGCAACTGACACTAAAACAGATGATAAAGTAATCATTGATTGAGACCAGATTCCACAAGCACCGATAAAAAGCAATAATATAGCAGTAATGATTGCAAATCTTACTCCAACAGTTATATAACCCAAAGCAACAAACACAGCCATAGTGTACCACCAAGGTATATGAGTTAAGAAAACATCTAAAGGACGCAATAAATTAAGATAAACAAAAGCTCTCAAACTTTTTGTAAAAGCAATAAAACCTGGATTTACAGTTAAACTTTCCACAGCATTTGTAATTGGTTGTCTTATAGATAGTTTCCATTCTTCAGGAAAAGAACCAAAGCTAATTAAATATGTATCGATTAAACTAATTAGAAAAAAAACTATAAATGACGGTATTATATAATATCGTTTACTAACAAATTCTTTAATATCATTTGCAGTTCTTTTATTAAATATTGAAATTAAAAACTGAAAAAAATAGGCGATTAAACTAGTAACAAATAAACAGACATATTTAATTATATCGTGAGAAATTTTTATAGGTTGCTCTATAATTCTTGCTAGAGAATATTTAGCCCAACTTTGTGGTAAAAAATAAAATTTCTGCACATCATCTGGAATTCTTTCTTCAGTTTTGCTGAACGACATACTGAACCTATCAAACATAATTGCCATAAACAAAATACAAAGCCCACCTTCCATAGCCCATCCAACATCGAGCCTTCTAATAGCCTGCCAAACCTGTCCACCAATACCTTCAGCTCCAATGAAACACGCAAGAACAACGAGGGCCAGAGCCATCATAATTACCTGATTGATACCCATCATGATACTAGGCAATGATAAAGGAATTTTAATTTTAAATAAAAGCTGTAATTTATTTGAGCCGAATGCAGTTGCACTTTCTATAGTTTGAGCAGGAACTTGTCGTATACCTGAATTTGTTAATCTTATAATTGGAGGCATTCCATAAATCATAGTTGCAAGAATTGCTGGTGCACCACCGATACCAAAAAAAAATAAAGCAGGAAATAAATATACAAAAGCGGGCATCACCTGCATGGTATCTAAAACTGGTTTCATAAAATTTTCAAACCGGTCACTTTGAGAACATAACACTCCAAGAATAAATCCAAAAAATACACAAAGTAAAACTGATAAACCCATTAAAGCAACAGTTTGAAGGGAAGGTTCCCACATACCTGTTGCACCCCAAAAATAAACTACAAACAATGAGTAGAGACCAAGTCTTAAACCACCCGCAATCAAACATGGTAAAAATATTATAGCAGCGATTAATAACCATGGAGAATCAAGTAAAAAATCTTCAACAAAATAATAACAAGCCTTAATGTATCCAGCTACAATTTTGGTCATCCATCTGTAGTTTTTTTTTAAAAAATCTTCTCCCTCATTTACCCATGCAGTAAAAGTAAATTGATCTGTTACATACTTTGGAAACTTTGATGGGCCTTCATTTTGAGTAGAAAGCCATAAAGCAACTAAAAATACTAAGCCAACTATTAAATAAGTTATGATATTTTTTGATTGGCTTGATTTTTTTATAATTTCAGTGCTGGTAGACATATTTATAAAATTAGAATAATTAATTTTACTTTTAAAGCAAAATATTGTCTATTTTGACTATAAATTATAATTTTAAGCATGAATAAACACCAAAAAATCACCTGCTCAAACATTTGGAAGTTGTTTGGACCAGATGAAAAAAGAATTATAAAGAATTTAGATAAAAGTCTTTCTATTAAAGAAGTACAAGAAAAAACAGGGCATGTTGTAGCTGTAAAAGATGTAAGTTTTTCAATTCAAAAAGGAGAAACTTTTGTGGTGATGGGTCTTTCCGGTAGTGGAAAATCAACATTGGTAAGATGCATTTCAAGATTAATTGAACCCACATCAGGTACCGTAAAAATGGATGATGTTGATGTGACTAAAATGAGTTCAAGAGATTTATTAGAATTAAGAAGAAATAAAATGAGCATGGTCTTCCAGCATTTTGGACTTTTTCCACATAGAACAGTTGTAGAAAATATTGGATACGGATTAGAAGTTAGAGGTACAAAAAAAGAAACAAGATTAGAAAAATCCATGGAAGTTTTAAAAATGGTTGGATTAGATGGCTGGCAAAACAACTATCCCAGAGAATTATCAGGAGGTATGCAACAAAGAGTTGGATTAGCAAGAGCACTTGCAGTTGATCCTGAAATTTTAATTTTTGATGAACCATTCTCAGCTTTAGACCCACTAATAAGAAGAGAGATGCAAGACGAACTTTTAAAAATTCAAGAAAAACTCCAGCGAACTATGGTTTTTATTACTCATGATTTTTTAGAGGCTATTAAGATGGGAGATCACATCGCAATTATGAAAGATGGTGAAGTTTCTCAGGTCGGAACACCTGAAGAAATTGTTGCTAATCCTAAAGATCAATATGTCAAAGACTTTTGCGAGGATGTTCCAAAATATAAAGTTTTAAGTGCAGGTAAAGTAATGAGAAAAGATTGTTGTAATCAATCAAAAGAATTATTTAAAAATAAGTCGGACTGCATTTTAGATAATTCAAAAATTGAGACTTTAATTGATAAATTAGTTGAGTCAGATAAAATTTACCCAGTAATATGCTCAGAGACTGGAGAACTTCTAGGAGAGATAGACCGTTCTATAGTAATGAGGTCAATGAAATCAAAAACATAAACTAATAAAATTTCTTATTAGCTTTAACTGTTTTAATTTTTTGAGAATCTCTCCATATAATTATGAAACCAGCAGAAACTATTAATAAAACACCTGGAAATAATTGTTGCCATGGAGCCTCATTAAAAAAAATCCAACCTAATAAAAATGAGGAAGGGATACCAAAATATTCAAAGGAGGCGAGCTTACTTAATGAAATTAGTCTATATGCGTATACAAATAATATTGCTGCTGTCCCACCAAGTATTCCTGTCAAAACCATTAATAGTAAATCTCTAAGATTATTAACCGTAAAATCGTTTGATAAAATAACAAATAAAAAAAATGCACCTATCACATTAAACATCAACGTATAAAATTGTATTTTGGACGTTGAGAAGTTTGAAGGAATGAACTTAAGTATTATAACCGTTACTCCCCAAGCGAATGCTGTTAGTATTGAATATATAGAATAATAATTAAATATATCGCTCGTTGGCCTTAAAATTAATACCACACCTAAAAATCCAATTATAATTGCAGACCATCGATATATACCTACTTTATCTTGTAAAAATATAATCGAAAGTATTACTATAAAAAATGGAGATGAAAAAGTTAAAGTCATTGCTGTTGCAAACTCAACATTAATTACCGAGATAAAAATAAATATATTCATTGCAAGAAAACTTAATCCTCTAAAACAACAGAGAGATAAAAATTTCTTATTTACATTCTTAAAAAGAGAGTTGTATTCTCCTGAAAAGAAAAGCAGAACAAGCAATGGTATTACGGCAAAAAAATTTCTAAAAACAGCTAATTTAAACACTGAATAGTCATTTCCTATAAATCTAATTACTACTAAATACAAATCTACGCAAACTACACCTAATAGCATTGTAAGTATTGCGATTAAAGTTTTCCTAAGATCCACTTTTTCTTTTGCGATTTTCATTTATTTTTGTAAGTTAGTATAAATTTTTAAATAAATATGCAAAATTTTAAACTCAATAAAGATGATTTATTAGGCAAACAAGATTGGACCTTTCCAACATTTACAGCTTATGGACCAGGAAGATTTAAAGAAATTGGAAAATTCTGCAAAGATTTCAATATTCAAAATCCTTTAATCGTAATAGATAGTGGAAGCACTAAACTACCCTTTATAAGTGAATTACAAAATCTGCTTTCTGATACAAAAATTAAATCAAATATTTACTCTAATATATCTCCTAACCCTAGAGATGATGAAATTGATGGTGGCTGTAAAGCATTCAAAGACGGTAATCATGATTCTATAATCGCAATAGGAGGTGGTAGCGCTATGGATGGAGGAAAAGCTATATGCTTAACTGTTAATAGCGGAATACCTTTGTGGGATTTTGAATTTTTAGATAAAGTTCCAAGAGATCTAAAAGGTAAAAACCCTTTTCCAAAACTCATAACTATACCAACAACTGCTGGTACAGGTGCAGAGACAGAAATAACTGCAATGGTTACTGACACAAAAAAAGGTATGAAATTTTGTATATGGCATCCAGAAGCTAGACCCTGCTTAGCATTAGTCGATCCAGAATTAACTTTAAAGTTACCAGCAAACCTAACAGCTTGGACCGGTATTGATGCAATGATACATGCTATTGAGGGTTACAGTGTTCCTATGTTTCATCCGTTGTGTGATGGTTCAGCTTTAGAAAGTTTAAATTTAATTTCTAAGTCCCTTAAACTGGCAGTAAATGAACCAGATAATTTAGTTGCAAGGGGAGGAATGATTGTAGGGTCTTATTTAGGAGGAGTAGCTTTTTTAAAAGGCTTAGGTTTAGTACATGCCATCTCTCATATGGTTGGCGCAGAATATAATACCCATCATGGACTTACAAATGCAATAATTCTTCCAACAGTAATGGAATATAATTTACCTGGTTTAGAGGAAAAAGTTCAGCGAATGTCAGAAGCAATGCAATTTGATGACCATTCCGTTAAAGGTTTTCAAGAAAATTTAAATAAAATGTTAGATGAACTTAATATTCCAAGAGGATTAAATGAAATTGGTGTACCTGAGGATTCATCCAAAAGAATTGCAAAAAAATCTATGCTCGATCAGGCCTATGGTCAAAATCCTAAAAAAGCAACTTTAGAAGAGGTTGAACAATTAACTTTAAAAAGCATTAAAAAAGCTCGCTAGGGCAGATGCTAGAAAACAAAAAAGTATCTGAAATTATTAAATTAATTCAGACAAAACAGATATCAGTAAAAGAAGTAGTAGAATTCTATTTAGCAAGGATTGAAAAGTATAATCCAAAATTAAATGCAATTATTCTTTTAAAAGAGACTGAGAAAATTTTAGAAGAGGCTAAAAAAAAAGATAATCAAGAGAATAAAAATAAATCTTTGTTTGGTTTACCGTTAGCTGTTAAAGATTTAAGTGATGTCGTTGGAATTCAAACAACATACGGTTTTAAAGGTTACAAAGATTATTTTCCAAAAAAAAATTCTTTTTTTGTGGATAAACTAATTGAAAACGGCGCAATAATAATTGGAAAAACTAATACAGCTGAACTCGGAGTTGGAGGACATACAATTAATAGACTTTTTGGTCCAACTTCAAATGTTTATGACTTAAGTAAGTCGTCTGGTGGTTCAAGCGGAGGCGCAAGTTCTGCTGTTGCTGCTCAATTAGTTCCCTTTGCTGATGGTACAGATCAAATGGGTTCATGTAGGAATCCCGCTGCATATTCTAATATATACGGTTTTAGACCAACCCCAGGAGTTATTGCTTCTGCTAGATCAGACAACCAAAAAAATATTCCTATTTTAACTACTCCTGGTTTTTTATCTAGAACACCAGACGATATGACAATTATTTTAGATAGCGTAACTGGTAAAAATAATTTGGATCCATATTCTTTAGAATTAAAATCTAATTTTCAAAATTTTGAAATAAAAGATTCAGAAATTAAAAATATAAAAATAGGATGGTTATCCGATATAAATGGTAATTATAAATTTGAAAATGAAATATTAGAAATTTGCGAAAAAAAATTAAGTGAGTTAAATAAGCAAAATATAAAAATAGATTTTTTGAAATCAGGTATTAATACTGATGAATTATGGAACTCGTGGTTAACATTCAGATCAAGAAGTATATTTATGGATATTGGAAGTATGAGTATTAAAGATATTAATGAAATGACTTTTCAGGCAATTTGGGAGTACAATAGGGGAAAAGATATTAAAGATAATGACATTGATATTGCATTAGAAAAAAGAAAAAAGTCTATAAATGATATAAATCAGATATTTAAAGATTATGATTTTTTAGCTTTGCCATCAGCACAAGTATTTCCGTTTAAAAAAGAATTAAATTATCCAGAAAAAATAAATGATTTTAATTTAGATACTTATCATCGATGGATTGAAGTTTTTATATTATCAAGCCTTTTAGAATTACCAACTATAACAGTTCCAGTTGGTTTTAATAAAAATAAACTACCAATGGGTATGCAAATAATAGGAAAAAAGAACGACGATTTAAAAGTACTTGCATTTGCAAGAAAATACGAACAGATGTTCAATTATTCAAAAATAAAACCGGAAATATAATAATTAATGCAAAGACACCCTCACCATTTTAAAATTGCACTTGCTTTAGCATTTTCCGCTGGAGCTTGGGGAATTTATTGGCTACCTCAACGCACACTAGAAGCTGGAGGATTAACTGGCGGATGGGGTACAATTGCCCAGATGGTAATTGGAGTGTTATTGCTGTTACCAATCGCTCTCTGGAGAGTTTATAAAAAAAAAGGAAGTGGCTTCGAGCTTCCATTAACAGGATTATTGGTTGGCGGTGGTTTTATTTGTTATGCACTAAGTTTTCTATTAACAGATGTAATAAGAGCTTTAATACTTTTTTACATGACTCCTATTTGGACTACTATTTTTGAAATCTTATTTTTAAAAAGAAGACCTGGTTGGCAAAGAGCCGTTACACTTTCACTAGCTCTAGCTGGCTTATGGATAGTTTTTAGTAAAGATGCAATTATACCTTTACCTCAAAATGCCGGGGATTGGATAGCTCTAGCTGGAGGAGCAATTTTTGCAGGAGGAATGATAAGACTAGAGGTTGTAAAGACTGATGGAGTATTTCCAATTATATTTTCATTTTTCTTCTATGGAACATTATTTAATATTGTGGCTGGTTTTTTATTAGTTGATTATTTGGGCGAAACACCGCCAATAGAGTCTTTTATTCCAATGGCAATGTTCTTAATTATTTTGTCATTATTTTATTTCATTCCTACAGGAATTGTTATTCTTTGGGCACCAAGCAAACTAGGTGCTGGACTATGCTCAATTCTTTTTCTAACAGAAATAGTCGTTGGAGTTGTAAGCTCCAGTATTTTAACCGATGAACCTTTTGGATGGAGAGAAATAGTTGGAAGTTCAATGATTATTTTAGGTGGAATTTTAGCAGTTGTTCTTGCTCCTAAAGAGGATAAAAAAATTACCGCTTAGTATTTGGTATCCACTAAATCAATTAACATATTAATCATATCTACTTTGTAATTTTCTTTTGTTGCAGATTTAGTTTCTAAAACAGAAAAAAATGCAGCAACGTTTCCAGTTTTTAAATTTATAGCTAAAAATTGACCACCATAACCTGAATGGCCGATCATATTTCCAGATACCATAGTAGAGTTAGAATAATATAAATATTTATTATTTGATAAATTCATATATTTTGGACCAACATTCTTTAAAGTTCGGTTTAAAAAAGAGCTTGAGCCAATCTTCCTATTTCCTACCCCTTTACCTTTTCTTGCAAATAAAAGACCCATTCTTAAAAAATCTCTTGTTATCAAACATCCTCCCCCTGACATCCAAGGCATACCATATCTGTCAGATGCAATATAAAGCCCATCTTCAAACCCAGCTGCCTCAACTGCTCTTAACATCCAATGTCTTAATGATTTACCGCTGATCTTTTCAACTATTAATCCTATAACATCGGTATTTGCAGATTTATAAAAAGCTAAATTACTTTTGTTTTCTAAATTTTTATTTTTTTTTGATTTGATAGTATTTAAATAACTTTCCTGACTTAAATGCGTATCACCACTTTTTGGTAGTCTCCATCCACCAACAGGCTCATGTAAAAAAGATGAAGAGTATGCCTTAGTGTAATCTTCTGTGTAGGCATTTATCACATTCATATTTAATACGTCTTGCACTTTAGCATTGGCATAGCCACTCCCAATTTTTGGAAGGTAGTAAGATACTTTTTTATCAAGATTTATTGACTTATTATTCAATAGTTCTCCCACGAAAAGATTAATAAACATTTTTGTTATAGACATTATCGTTTGAGGTTGATTTTTTGGAAAATCTTTGGCGTATTTTTCAAAATAAATATTTTGTTTATTTCCAACTATTAAAGAGCAAAAAGACTTTTGTTTAGTCATTTTTTTTACCAGTGGTTTTTTATAGATTGTATTTTTGTATTTTTTTTTTAATTTTAAAACCAAATCTGATCTTAAAAATAATCCATATCTATTTATTTTGTGAAGATTTCTATAACCTTGTCTTCTAGTTTTAGGGAGATTCCATACAGCTTTATTATCTTTGACCGTTGCTAATTCAGGATTCTTATATGATATTATTTTAGTCAAATTAAATAAAGTTAATCAAATTTCAAAGATTTTTTTTGTTCATATTTTTGATGATAACCTTCAGCCTTACAATAATTTTTCTCTTTTGAAACTTTGGTAGAAACTTTACCACCAAGTTTATTATTCATTTCCTCTAAAACTTTTTCCGCAATTTTTTTTTCTTCATCATTATTATAAAAAATTTCAGATCTATATTGAATTCCCACATACGTACCTTGACGGTTTACTTGAGTAGAGTCGTGTAATTTAAAAAAAAGTCTCACCATATCTTCATATGATTTAACTTTTTCATCATACTCTACTTTAACAACTTCAATATGACCAGTATCTCCACCACATACTGCTTTATAAGTGACGTTTGGTTCGTCTCCGCCGCAATAACCGCACTCAGTAGAAATTACTCCCTCGATACCCTCGTACTTAGTTTCATCCCAAAAGCAACCAATACCACCAATAAATGTCTTCATATTTTTATTTTATATTAATTTTTTAGAATTGAAATTGCTTTTATCTCTTCAACACCAATACCACAACAACCACCAATAATTTGTGCCCCACTATCAATCCATTTTTTTGCACTTTTAACATAATCACTTGGCTTAATATCATCAGTAAACTTCCATTCTGGTTTAACAAAGTGTCCTCTGTTTGGATAAGCGCCAACTGTATTATTATGATTATTTTTTAGTATTCTGACGGCTTCTTCAGTTACACTCATGTTTGAGTGTGCAACAAGTATTGGTCCTGAATGGAATTTTTTAAATCTATGTAATGAGTCTTCAAGCTCCTCATAAACTTGAGGATCTTTATGAGAAACATCATCATCATATCCAAGATGAATATTTTTATTTTTATCAAATACACAAGATATTGATAACCAAGTTGGTAATTTTAAATTACTTGAACATTCAATTAAAGTTTCAACAATGTCAGCTTGTGACGACATAGCTTCAAGAATAATTAAATCTACTCCTGTATCTGACAAAATTTTTAAGTGTTCATCAAAACTTGGTTTCATTTTAGCAACACCATCTTTAATAAAATAACCGTAAGTGGAGACAGATCCAGCAACTAAAACATTTTTACCTGACACGGCCTCTTTTGCAATTTTGATACTTTTAATATTGCATTCTTGAATCAGATCTTCATAACCATATTTTTTCATTGATATAGGGGTTGAAGCATAAGTATTTGCGGTTATTACATCAGCACCAGCTTTAATATAATTTTCGTGCACTTTTAAAAGTTCATCTGGACTATCTAAAGAACATCTCCCACACCACAGTCCTTTATCCATTTTTGCACCAACTTTTTGCAATTCTCCTCCTATTCCCCCATCAAGAATTATTATTTTTCCTTCAGCTAATCGCTTTTCAATTGATGAATAAGACATTTAATTTATTTGTTATTTGTAAAAGCGCAGATTTTATTTCCATCTAAATCGCGAATATATGAATAATATACACCAGATCCTTCTGGTCTTTCTCCGCCGCTTCCTTCGCTGCTACCGCCTGCTTTTAAACCGATCTCATGAAATTTATCAACTATCTCTCTTGATGAAACAATAAAAGAAACTTGTGTTCCATTTCCGAAAGTAGCAGTTTTACCATTTGCTGGTTTTGTGACATAAAATTCTATAGCACCATCGCCATCTTTTTGCGTATATCCAGCACAAAATTCATCAGTATCTTTTCTTTTTAAATTTATAATTTGTAAAACTTCATCATAAAAATTAATGGCTTTATCTAGATTATTTGTACCTACCATTACATACCCAATCATCTTAATTTTTCCATTCAGTGATAGTTTTCACTTCCAAATATTCATGTAAACCCCAGGTACCTCCTTCACGTCCGTTTCCAGACTGTCTATAACCACCAAATGGAGTGCCAGAGTCCGCAGGTTTGTGATTTACGTACACAATTCCAGATCTTAATTTTTTTGAAACTCTTTTTGCCTTTTCTTTGTCCTCAGTTTGCAAATAGTTTCCAAGACCATATTCAGTGTCATTTGTAATTTTTATTGCCTCTTCTTCATTCTCAAAGGGAATTATAGATAAAACTGGACCAAAAATTTCCTCTTTAGCAATTCTCATATCATTATTTACATCTGTGAACACTGTTGGCTTTATAAAATATCCTTTTTTGAAATCTTCAGGTTTCTCAGGTCCACCAGCTACTAAGGTCGCTCCTTCTTCAATTCCACTCTTGATTAAACTTTGAATTTTATCGTATTGCGTTTTAGATATAACCGGACCTATATGTTCGCCAGCTTTTGATGCAAGATCTACTTTAATTTTATTAGCTTCATCTGCAGCTTCTTCTACTGCTCGTTTGTATATTGATTTTTCTACTAACATTCTTGTTGGTGCATCACATGATTGACCAGAGTTACTCATGACATTTCGTATTCCGTCTCTAACCGCATCAGGATAAGCATCGGCAAATACAATATTTCCACCTTTACCTCCAAGCTCTAAACAAACTCTTTTTATTGTATCAGCTGCATTTTTTGTGATTAACTTTCCTGCTCTTGTCGATCCAGTAAAGGAAACCATATCAACATCAGGATGTCCCGACAAATCTGTACCAACGCCTGGTCCATCTCCATTTACTAAATTAAATACACCCGCAGGAAATTTTGCATCATGAATCATTTCTGCGAAAAGCATTGCTGATAAAGGAGCTATCTCTGAAGGTTTCAAAACCATTGTACAACCAGTTGCAAGTGCTGGCACAACTTTAAGAGCTATTTGATTAATTGGCCAGTTCCAAGGGGTAATTAAACCACATACACCAATTGGTTCATATACAATGTGATTAACAGATCCTTTGTCAAAACCAGGTTCAAAATTAAATTCTTTTAATCTTTTTATAAAATCTTCAATATGACCCGCACCAGATGCAGTTTGATTGGCTGAACACCAATCTTTTGGACAACCAAGCTCAGTTGATATGGCATCAGTCATTTCATCCCATCTAGATTTATAGATTTCTAATAATTTTTCTAAAAGTTTTATTCTTTCTTGCTTTGAAGTTTCTTTCCAAGTTTCAAAAGATGATTTTGCAGATTTTACAGCAAGATTAGTATCTTCAGAGCTGCCTAGAGAAATTATTGCGCAAACTTCTTCAGTAGAGGGATTAATTACATCAAAATCTTTTGCTTTAATTGGATTGACCCATTGTCCATTTATATAAAATTTTTTTTTATCTTTCATAATTTATTTTTTTAATTTTGATAATCAGGTTCTTCTTTATCTAAAATTAATCTGATTTGATCTAAATGTGCTCTACCCATATCAGAAGGATAGTTTGACCACTCTTGTGCTGTTTTTTCTGCCACTTCGTGTGATGCTACATTTAATTCTTTTCCAGTTGCTAAAGCTGTTAAATATGTTTCTGCAGATTTTTCAAAGTAATATAATGCATCAAATCCATCCGAAACAGTTTCACCAGTAGTTAAAATTCCATGATTTGACATTAACAGATTTTGTTTATTACCCAATGCAGCAGCCATTTTTAGCGACTCTTCCTCAAAACCCATACCACCATACTCATTATATATAGATACTCGGTTATAAAACCTCATCGTATTTTGATCTATTGGAGGAAGAGTAGGGTTTTTCAAAGCAGAAAGAGCTGTCGCGTATTTTGAATGAACATGAAATATACATTTTGCATGAGGTACTTTTTGGTGAATTGTCCCATGAATATTTATTGCAGTAGCATCCACAAGGTCGGGTTTTTTTTTTAATTCCTCGATATTTTCTTTGGTAACCAAAATTAAATCGCTTACTTTCATTTGGCTAAAATGAACACCTGATTTATTAACTAAAAATTCATCAGTTGAACCAGGCACACATGCGCTAAAGTGATTTGCAACTCCCTCATTCATATTCAATCTAGCAGTCCATCTAAAGGTAGCTGCTAAATCTTTTTTTAATTCTGTTATTTCCATATTAATTATAATAAACTATACCATTAATAAATTATGAACAATAAAGTATTTATATCGTGTGCAGTTACTGGATCTGGTGATACTGCTAAAAAACATCCTGATTTACCCAAAACACCAGAGCAAATAGCAAAATCTGCAATCGAAGCAGCAAAAGCCGGCGCAGCGATTGCACATATACATGTTAGAGAGGAAGATGGAACACCAAGTAGGAGATTAGAGTTATACAAAGAAGTTGTCGATAGAATCAGATCATCAGACACAGACGTAGTTCTAAATCTTACGACTGGAATGGGTGGTGATTTAGATATAGGAGAAAATAGTCCACTTCAATTTGGTCCATTAACTGATATGGCGAATGTAATGGAAAGAATTGAAAATGCTGAACAGTTCTTACCTGAGATTTGTACTCTTGATTGTGGGACTTTAAATTTTGGAGATGGATCTGTTATTACAATCAATACCCCAAGAGATTTAAGAAAAGCAGCAAAAAGACTTCAAGAAATAAAAGTTAAACCAGAGATAGAAGCTTTTGATTTAGGAAATATGTGGTTTGGAGCTCAGTTATATCAAGAGGGATTACTCAGTGATCCCCCAATGTTCCAAATGTGTTTGGGTATTCCTTGGGGTGCACCCGCTACACCTTTAGCAATGCAAGCAATGAAAGATATTATGCCGAAAGAGGCAGTATGGAGTGGTTTTGCAATTTCTAAAAATGAAATGCCTTATGTTGCTCAAACAGTAGTAATGGGTGGAAACCCAAGAGTAGGGCTTGAGGACAATTTATATATTTCAAAAGGAAAGCTAGCTACAAATGCTCAACTAGTTGAAAAGGCAAGAAGAATTGTTGAGGACTTAGGAGCTTCAGTAATGACGCCTGCCGAAACTAGAGAAAAGTTAAAACTAGTAAAGCATAAATAAAAACTTTTAAAACTATATCCTGTGGCAACTTGCTCCAATATTAGAGTTGATAAGATAACTTTTAATATTAAATAACCTCTATGAATTTAAAATCTATAATCAAAAGATCATTAGTAACCATATCAATTACTTTATTACCAACTTTGTTGAATGCAGCAGATGTAACAATTGAAATGCTTAACAAACTAGGAAAAGAGAGTATGGTTTACTCACAAAAAATTGTAAAAGTAAATTCAGGTGATACAGTTTTTTGGAAAGCAACAACCAAAGGTCATAACGTAGAATTTATAAAAGGTGGGTTTCCTGCTGGTGTAGAAAAATTCAAATCTAAAATGAACAAAGATGCTGAGTATAAATTTACAGTGCCAGGTATTTATGCTTATTGGTGCACACCTCATAAAAGTATGGGAATGATTGGATTTGTAGTGGTAGATGGTGATAAATCGAATTTAGAAACTATAAAAGCACTTAAATTTTTCGGAAAATCAAAAAAAATCGCTCCAGACTTAATAAATCAATTATAATTAATTAGTTTTAACTGCTTCTTTTAAATGCTCTTTGGCAAGTGCTTTAGATAACTCTTTTTGGGTTAAATAACCTTTGGTATTTCCACTTTTATCTACAACCTCACAATTTGCATTTGAACAAACCACTTGTGGTAGGAATTCCTCTATAAATTGATCTTCATTTATTTTAACAAGATTTGATTTGTCAATATTATCAACCTCATTTACTGATTTCATTATTATTTTGGCCTTTATAACTTTTGCTCTATTTACATCTTTAACAAATGCTGAAACATAATCATCTGCAGGTTTCATTATTATTTCTATTGGGGTTCCGACTTGAACTAATCTTCCTCCATTTAAAATTCCAATATGATCACCTAATTTTAAAGATTCATCTAAATCATGTGTAATAAAAACTATCGTTTTTTTTAATTCGCCTTGTAAATCAAGCAACTGTTTTTGCATGTCACTTCTTATTAAAGGGTCAAGTGCTGAAAAAGCTTCATCCATTAATAATATGTCAGTGTCAGTAGCAAGCGCTCTTGCTAAACCAACTCTTTGTTGCATACCTCCAGATAGTTGGTTTGGGTATTGATTTTCAAAGCCACTTAAACCAACAGCTTCTATTTTTTCCATAGCAACTTTATTTTTATCCTCAGGTTTTTTACCCTGAACCTCAAGTCCGTAACCCACATTTTCTAAAACAGTTTTATGTGGAAATAGCCCAAATCTTTGAAAAACCATGCTCATTTTATGTCTTCTAAAATCTATTAATTTATTTTTGTCTAAACTCATCACATCAGTACCTTCTACAGAAACCACACCTGATGTTGGGTCGATTAAACGATTAATATGTCTAATTAAAGTAGATTTACCTGAACCAGATAAGCCCATACATACAAATGTTTCACCTTCATCAATCTTAAGTGACACATTATCTAAACCTACTGTATGTCCTGTTTTTTCTAAAACTTCTTCTTTAGTAGCACCTTCTTGCACCATCGGTAGAATCTTCTTTGGCGAGGGACCAAATATTTTATAAACGTTATTAATTTCAATTTTACTCATTTTTTATAAAGTTTTAACAGTTGTCCAAGTTTGTTGCAAAGTAACAAATTTTATTTTTGATATTATTAAAAAAAACAATAATTTATCAACTATAAATTGCATTGAAAATGTAAATAAGTATAATAAATTTTACCCATGTTTAGTATTTCAAAACTTGAAAAAAATGGAACTTACCTAAGAATTCTTTGGAGCGATGGAGAAGAAAGTAAATTTAATTATTTATGGTTAAGAGATAATTGTCCAACGGCTCACGACAAAGATTCTAGGCATAGAATGTTTGATATATTAAACGTTTCTAAAAATTTAAATCCAACAGAATATAAAGTAAATGATGAGGGTAAACTAGAAATAGTTTGGAGCGAGGGAAATCATACAAGTTTTTACGATATTAATTGGTTAAGAAAAAACTGTTACACAATCAAAAATAAACAAAAATACATTTCTCCATACCAACTTTGGGATAAATCGATTGAAAAAAACATTAAGTCTATAAGTATTGATTGCGATGAAATCATGTCTTCAGAGGAAGGTTTAATAAAGTGGTTAAAACTACTTCACTATAAAGGAATAGCTTTAGTAAATAACGCACCAACAAAAGAAAAGTCAGCTTTTGAAGTTTTAAATAGAATTAGTCACACAAGAGAAACTTTTTTTAAAACACCTTTTGAAGTTATAAATATACCTAAACCAAATAACTCAGCTTACACAGCCCACGCATTGAAAAATCATATGGATTTACCTTGGTTTGAAAATCCACCAGGCTACCAGTTTTTACATTGTCTTATAAATTCTGCTAATGGAGGAGATTCTTCAGCAGTTGATGGTTTTGCTGTTGCAGATTACTTAAAAAATAATGAAAAGGATATTTTTGATACTTTGGTAAATGTACCGTTAAAATTTAGAGATAAAGATTATACCCAGCAAGCTCACAGAAGTTTTTATGCACCCGCAATAAGTTTAACTAAAGATGGTGATTATAATGATATTAGATTTAGTGTTGCAACCATGGATGCATTAGATTGTCATCCAGATGTAATGGACCAAGTTTATTTCGCGCATCATAGATTTGGTAATCTGTTACATGATGATAGATTTGTTATTAAGTTCAGACTAAATCCAGGTGATATATACTCTTTCAATAACAGAAGAGTTTTGCACGGCAGAACAGCATTCGATCCTAACTCAGGACATAGACACCTACAAGGTTACTATATGGATCGTGATGAAATAATAGGAAGACTTAGCTATCTTTCACAATAATTATAAATTTTCAATAATAAGATTTTTTCCTAAAAATTTTGTTCTAACTTTTTTATCTTTTAGTGTGTAAAAATAAATAGGTTTTTTTATTTTTATAAGTTTTTTATTTGTAAGAAATTTTTTTTCTAAAACTAATAATCTAAGGTACTTTAATTTACTTTTTTGTAAAATTAACTTTATTGAAGTGGTCGAAGAAAAAACTAGCCCTAAATTTAAATTTTTTTTAATTTTATTTAAATTTGAAATATTTTTTTCATTAAAAGAAGTTATGCTATAATGTTTTAATCTCTTTATAATGGGAATAAGACTTAAAAAATTTTTTTTTGTAAATTTTGATTTAATTTCTAGCATTAAGTAATTTTTTTTCGAAATTTTGATTACCTCATTCAAAGTTGGAATATGCATTTTATATTTTGATGCTATTTTATTTATGTCTTTATATTTTAAATTTTTTATTAACTTTTTACTCTTAAATCGTTTTAGGCTAAAATCATGATAACAAACAATTTTATTATCTAAAGTTGTATGTAAATCAGTTTCAATTCCATAATTTTTTTTAAAGCAAAACTTGAAGGCTTTAATTGAATTTTCTTTGAAAGTTTTATTTGCGAGCCCTCTATGAATAATATTATGAACTTGTCTGTTAAATCTCATAACCTTTCTTTTCAGGCTCTTTATCTATAATCTCAGTTGGAAAACCTTTTGCTCTAAATTCTATTTTATTTTTATCCTCCATTCTTTTAACTATCATTGAAGACCAGGCACGAGGACCATAGCTTTTCAAACCTTCCTGAAAAATATTTACAATCATTGGTGATAGCTCTAAAGATGAATTAAGTTTTTTTGCTAAATTATCAAATAAGGAAGTATCTTTTAAAACTAAATCCATTGTAAAATTTATATTATAAGAACCATTTAATATTACTTGGCTTTCTGTTTCGTGCACAAATGAATTTCCAGAGGAAATAGCAATTCCCTTAAAAGTTTTTTCTAAATCCAAATTAGATTTTTTTGCAACAGTCCAAGCTTCGCCTAACGCAACTAAATGAACTGATGCTAAGTAATTTGTTATAACTTTCAAAACAGAAGCAGAGCCCAATTCTCCAGTATGAAGAATTTTTTCACCCATCGCCGAAAGAGCAGAAAAAATTTTTTCAAATGCAGATCTTTCTCCGCCTACGAATATTGCTATATTTCCTGTATCAGCTCTATGGCACCCACCACTTACAGGTCCATCAAGAGCAAATGCTTTTTTTTGTTTAACTAACTTTCCAATTCTTTTTACCTCGTTTTCATCCGTTGTACTCATTTCGAGCCATATCTTATTCTTTGACAATCCATTAATTACGCCGTCTTTAGACTCCATTACTTCTCTACATATTTTAGGCGAGGGTAAGCATGTAATAATTAGATCAGAGTCTTGAGTAAGTTCTTTTGGATTTTTTGAAATACTTGCTCCTTTTGAACTTAAATTGTCCATTGTTTTTGGGTCAAGATCATAAACAGTCAATTTGAAGTTGTTTCTCAGTAGACTGCCTGCAAGTTTCCCACCAACGTTTCCTAGGCCTATAAAACCAATTTTCATTTGCGTCCTTATTGTAAAGTTAATTTATTTTTCACATGTTATATTGTTTACGTGAGAATGTATTTATATAAAAATAAACTTGTAATATTAATTTTTTTAAGTTTTTGTTTTCAGTCTATTTGCAATGCTGAGTTGATCAAACCAAAAAACTCAATTAAACCGTTAGAAGTCGTAGAGATACAATTAAATGGGTTAAAAAATAATAATGAGCCGTACGAAGATTTTGGTATTGAGCAAACATGGGAGTTTGCACACCCAAATAATAAAAAATATACAGGTCCACTTGAGAAATTTAAGTCAATGCTAAAAAGTGATATGTATCAAATGTTAATAAATCATCTCGAAAATAAAATAGATATTGTCTCTGCTTCAGAAAACAGCGCAACCTATAGAGTTACAGTTTTGGATGATAAGAAAAAATATTATCAATTTGAATGGGTAGTTAAAAAATATGATAAATCTGGTCCACTTAAAAACTGTTGGTTAACAAGTGGTGTCTCACAACCAATGCCACTAGGATCGTCAATTTAAATGAAGAAAAAACCTTTTTATGAAAGAATTCCAATTTTAATGTTAATTTTATGTGTGCCAACAATAGGTTCTACTCAACTTGGTTGGTATTTCTTTGGTAAGCAATTTGGCCTCAACTTAGGCATGATAGTAGGATGTATAAGTGTAACTGTGGCCGCATATTTGATGTATATAAAAGGATGGAGAGATGAGGATGATGACTACTAAAATTTTGTTTCGTTCAAACCAAAAATCTAGTAGTAATCGGTTTTATGAAATCAAAAGCTAAAGTAATTATTGTCGGAGGTGGAGTAGTTGGTGTAAGTGCTTTATATCATTTGGCAAAAAAAGGCTGGTCTGACGTTGTATTAGTTGAAAGAAAAGAGCTTACCTCTGGTTCAACATGGCATGCCGCAGGTTTACTGCCACTCTTTAATATGAGTTACTCGGTTGGCCAATTACACAAATACGCTGTTGATCTTTATAAAACTCTTGAAGAAGAGACAGGTAAAAATGTTGGCTTTAGTGTTGTTTCAAATATTAGACTTGCAAGTACAAAAGATAGAATGGATGAATACCATCAGTATGCTGGTGTTGCACAAACAATAGGCGTAGATGTAAAATTTTTAACACCAGATCAAGTAAAAGAAATTTGGCCTTTATGTAATACAAGTGATTTGGTTGGAGCAATTCAACACCCAGAAGATGGATACATTCAACCTGCTGATCTTACTCAAGCTTTAGCTACTGGAGCAAGAAATAGAGGAGCAGAGATTTACAGAAATACAAACGTAGTTGGAATTAAACAAACAAAAAATGGCTGGGTCGTTGAAACTGATAAAGGGAGTATTGAATGTGAACATGTTATGTCATGCTCAGGAAATTTTGCAAGACAAACAGGAAAAATGGTTGGATTAGAAATACCAGTCATACCAGTTGAACATCAATATATTGTTACAGAGCCTCATCCTGAAATTCAAAAAAGAAAAAAAGAAGGTTTACCTGAAATGGGAGTATTAAGAGATAGTGATAGCAGATGGTACATGAGGGAGGAAGCTGGTGGTCTTATACTTGGACCTTATGAAGATGGTGCTCCATGTTGTTATGTTGATGGACCATCAAAAGATTCTGAATACGAATTATTTCAAGAAGATTTAGACAGATTAGCTCCACATATTGAAGGTGCAATTCATAGAGTTCCTGCTTTTGGAGAGGTAGGAGTGAAGAAAGTTTATAATGGAGCAATTTGTTATACTCCAGATGGGAATCCAATTGTTGGACCTGCATGGGGACTTAAAAACTTTTGGATTAACGAAGGTCATAGTTTTGGAATAACTGCGGCTGGGGGAGCTGGTTGGCAATTAGCAGAATGGATTGTAGATGGCGAACCTACAATTGATATGCTTGGTGTTGAACCTAGAAGATATGGAGATTATTGCTCTAAGTCCTATTTAAAAGAAAAGAATGAAGAAGCTTATAGAAATGTATTCATAATTCATTACCCTGATGAAGAAAGAGAAGCAGCAAGACCATTAAGAACAGCACCGTGTTATGACAGAATGAAAAAATTAGGAGCTGTATTTGGTCAAAAATTTGGGTGGGAAAGACCTAATTTTTTTGCAACTGATGGTATGGAACAAAAAGACGACTGGTCCTTTAGAAGATCAAAATGGTTTAAAGCAGTTGAAAAAGAATGTAAGAACGTTAGAGAAAATGTCGGACTTTTAGACATGACAGCATTTGCAAAATGTAGAATAAAAGGTCCAAAAGCAGAAGAATTTTTAGATAATTTAGTTGCAAATAAACTTCCAAAAAAAGTAGGTAGAGTAAATTTATGTCATGCTTTAAACACAAAAGGCGGCGTGCATTCAGAATTTACAATCTTAAGAGAAGCCGAAGATAGCTTCTATTTAGTTTCTGCTGGGGCTTATCAAAGACTTGATCATGACTGGATCCATAAATGGATGCCTAAAGATGGAAGTGTGATATTTGAAAATTTAACTAATAATACAGGAGTGTTAGTAGTTGCAGGTCCAAAATCAAGAGAGCTAATGCAAAGAGTTTCTAAAGATGATTTTTCTAATGAGAATTTTAAGTGGTTGAGTGCGAAAAATGTAGATGTTGGTTATGCACCTGTAAATGCTATGAGAGTAAATTTTGTTGGTGAGCTAGGCTGGGAACTCCATCACCCAATTGAATATCAAAACCATATATTTGACAAGTTAATGGAGGCAGGAAAAGATTTAGGTTTAAAACCTTTTGGAATAAGAGCGATGAACAGTTTAAGAGTTGAAAAATCTTACAAACTTGTAGGTACAGAATTGTCAATTGAGTATGCTCCGTATGAAAGTGGATTAGATAGATTCATTCATCCAAATAAAGGAAGCTTCATTGGATTAGATGCACTGAATAAATGGAGAGAAAAAGGATTTAATAATAAGTTGGTAACCTTGGAAGTACATAACGTCACCGATGCCGATGTATTAGGAAATAATCCGATTTATGAAAACGGATCTGTTGTTGGAAGAGCCACAGGTGGAGATTATGGTTTTAGATTAGGAAAATCAATTGCACTTGGTATGGTAAAACCTAATTTGGCAAATGTTGGACAAAAACTTAAAATTGATATACTCGGCAAAATGCATGAAGCAACAATTTTAGAAGATAGTCCCTACGATTCAGAAAATAAATTACTAAGAGCCTAATGAAAATACTAGTAGCAGTTAAAAGAGTTATTGATTACAACGTTCAAATCAGAGTTAAAGAAGATGGATCTGGCGTTGTTACAGATAATGTCAAAATGTCAACAAATCCACCAGATGATAATGCTGTTGAAGAGGCAGTAAAAATAAAAGAGTCTGGTAAAGCGAAGGAAATAGTTGCAGTAACGGTTGGAGAAGAAAAAGCCCAAGAGACAGTTAGGAAAGCATTGGCGGTTGGTGCCGATAGAGGAATATTAGTAAAAGCGTCTGGCACTATTGAACCATTAGCAGTTGCAAAAATTTTACAAAAAATTGTTGAAAAAGAAAAACCAGATTTAGTTTTTATGGGCAAACAGGCTATTGATGATGATTGTAATCAAACAGGTCAAATGTTAGCTGCAATTTTAAATTGGCCTCAAGCAACATTCGCTTCTAAAATCGATGTAAAAGAAAACGTATTAGAGGTAACAAGAGAAGTTGATGAAGGTCTTGAGACAATAGAAGTTAAAATACCTTCTATTGTTACATGTGATTTAAGACTAAACGAGCCTAGATACGCATCTTTACCCAATATAATGAAGGCAAAGAAGAAACCACTTGAGCAAATAGATGCTTCAGAATTAGGCATTGATATAAAACCTAGAATCGAGCAAATTAAAGTTGAAGAACCACCTAAAAGAAAAGCTGGAATTAAAGTTTCTAGTGTTGAAGAGTTGGTTCAAAAATTAAAAAATGAGGCTAAAGTAATATAATGTCAGTTTTATTAATAGCAGAGCATAACAATAAAGAAGTAAAGCCATTTACTCTTAATGCTATAACTGCTGCATCTCAAATAAACGATGATTTACACGTATTGGTAATAGGCAAAAATGCCGATCCAGTTGCAAAATCATTATCAGAAGTTCCTAATGTTAAAAAAGTAATACATGTAGATAATGATATTTACGAAAATTATATCGCAGAAAATTATACACCAGCAATACTCAAGCACGCAGAAAATTACTCGCACATTGTTTGTTCAGCAAATACATTTGGAAAAAATTTAATGCCTAGAATTGCTGCATTGTTAGATACTTCTCAAGTAAGTGACATTATCAAAGTAATTTCTGAAGATACTTTTTTAAGACCTATCTATGCAGGTAATGCCTTTGCAACAGTTAAAAGCACTGATAAAAAAAAATGTGTTACTATTAGACCTACCTCATTTGATCCTGCTCCTAAAAATAGTAAAGCTTTAAAAAATGCATGAGTAAACAAATGAAACATAGCAACATTGTAAGCGCCTACACCTGCTGCGAAAAACATATAACCAAGCTGACTGCATGTTGAATATGCAATGATTTTTTTTATATCATCCTGAACTAATGCCACACTTGCAGCAAAAATTGCTGTTGTCATGCCAATAATTGTAACTAATGACAATGCCAAGGAAGAGTATTCATATATCGGGGAACACCTTACGACCAAGAAAACCCCAGCAGTTACCATAGTAGCAGCATGAATTAAAGCAGAGACTGGAGTTGGACCTTCCATTGCATCGGGAAGCCAAGTATGTAAAAAAAATTGTGCAGATTTACCCATTGCACCTATAAAAAGTAAAATACAAACTAGATCTATACTATTTACATTTAAACCTAAAAAAATTAACTCATTATCTTTATACAAATAAATCTGTTGGAAAACCTCATCGTAATTTACAGTTCCAAATAGGTAAAATATTAAAAATATTCCTAAAGCAAAGCCAAAATCACCAACTCTATTGACTAAAAAAGCCTTTATAGCTGCTGAATTTGCAGAATTTTTTTTAAACCAAAAACCAATTAAAAAATATGAACAAAGGCCTACACCCTCCCAGCCAAAGAATAGTTGTAAGAAATTATCAGAAGTAACTAATGTTAACATTGCAAATGTAAATAATGATAGATAAGCCATAAATCTTGGTTTATGGGGATCATGGGACATATATCCTATGGAATAAATATGAACCAAAGATGATATCAAATTTACAACCACTAACATAACTGATGACAATGCGTCTATTTTAATGGACCAATTTACATCTAAATTTCCTGAGTTTATCCATTTTGCAATCAGTAAATTATTTTCATAGCCATGAAAAATTACATTATAAAATATGATTATCGAAAGAATTGCGCCTAACGTTGTAAAAAGACATGTAATATAATTACAAAGTTTTTCTCCAATAATTTTATTAAAAAATCCAGATATAATAGATGCTGTTAAGGGTAAAAATAAAATAGCATATTCCATTTTAGCCTTTCAGTTTCTCTATTTCCTCTACTCGAATAGTTCCTGAGTTTCTATAATATACAACTATAATTGCTAATCCAATTGCAGCCTCAGCTGCTGCAACTGTAAGAATAAATAATGTGAATATTTGACCACTAATATCATTCATATATATAGAAAATGAAACCAAGTTAATATTAACTGCCAATAGTATAAGTTCAATACTCATTAAAATCACAATAACATTTTTTCTGTTAAGAAAAATACCTACAATCCCAATCAGAAAAATTATAGCACCAAGTGTTAAATAATGTCCAATGCCT